>DIHJ01000084.1 GCA_002420105.1 Nitrospira sp. UBA5699 | reverse complement strand
GCAGTCAAGTGTCGGTATGATCTTGTCTGCATGGCAACACCCTTGCCCATCGGGGCTGGCAGTGTTGCACTTGGAGCTAGAACTCAAGGCTCTTACAACGGTCTTCTTGCCGGCAACCAATTTCACCGTGTTATTGGTCTGCGGGTCCAACGGGTTTGAGGGATTCATTCCCTGAATCGCCTGGGTTACCTCGAATCCCAATAGCGTCATGGGTAAGACAGGTATGTCGATATCACGAAATGGCTGGCCGACGACCGATCCGGTCTCCAGATCACCGATCTCAACTCCCCCTGCCTGCAGCGCGTATGCAAACTGGGGCGGGGCGACTGACTGAATGAGGATCAGGAACAGCATGATAGGGATGGTCATAAAGGGCGGCAGTAACTTTGGCCCAGAGTTTGATGCGGTGCCAGGAGCCATTTTGTCATTCGCACTGGACATGCCACCTGGATTTGGCTTGGCCTGTGACGGAGGAGGGGAAACACTGTCCGGGTGAAACTGAAGTCCCATGTCCGGCACGCCCCTTCGTTATCTCGATACGAGGCAACGCAGGCCGATGGTTCCTTGTACGGTTGCCTGGCTATGCCGATTCGTGGTTTCCCGCAATAACCCTTTCGCATAGGGTCGGCCGGCCGAAATACGTGCTATTGCGCCGGTTCCACAATATCTAGGGGCCAACCGTTGAGGGGGACGGAATGAAATTCCGGCCCGCCGAACCGTACTCCCCTCGCCACGATCGTTCTTGCCACTGTCATTTGCGAACCGCTGTTCCTCCTGCTACAATTCCTGCATCGCGATGATGCATTCCGCGATGCATAAGGAGAAGCCGGTGAAAGCCATTACGCTCAGGAACATTCCCTCCGATCTCGACAAGACCATTCGTCAGAGAGCCCGGCGCAAACGCGTGAGTGTGAATAAGGCCGTCATCGGTCTACTCGAAGAGCATCTGACTCAGGCCGCGACGAAACGGGCCGATGTGTATCATGATCTTGACGACCTCTGTGGAGCGTGGACCAAGGATGCGGCCGACGCGTTCGACCAGGCACTCGCGAAGCAACGGGCGATTGATTTGGACTTGTGGAAATAATGCGAATCCTCCTGGACACGTCCGCTTATTCCTCGTTCATGCGCGGGAATCAGGAAATCAAAGAAGCCCTTCAATCGGCGGATTCGATTTCCGTCAATCCGATCGTCCTGGGCGAACTGCAGGCCGGGTTTCAACATGGCCGGCATTCGGACAAGAACAAGAAAACTCTCAAGCAATTTCTTGCTTCTCCGCGTGTCCAGGTGGTCGTGATGGATGAGGAAACGGCTGAGCGTTATGCCGTCATCTTGAATGCGCTCTGGGCCATCGGTCGGCCGATTCCCACCAACGACCTCTGGATCGCCGCCAGCGCCATGCAGTATGGCCTGACTATTCTGACCACCGATGCTCATTTCAAGCACGTCGCGCAAGTCCTCGTTCACCACGTCCCCCTCACATAGTTCCCTACGCCGGATTGTTCACACTACGAAGTTGAATAGGGAGGCCGCGCCGCCAGTGATGGGTGGAAGCGCGGCCTGGTTGGCGTCGAGGCGACCGGTCGGTTCTTGGCAGGGTCAGCGCCAGAATCCGATGGGGCGTCGGCTGTCGCTTGGCAACCGTTCCCCCTGGTCGGCTCCACACCACACCGGTAAGCACGAAGCAGTTCTGAGTTATGAGTTCCGGGTTCTGAGTTGTCCGGGTCGGACCGCCGATGGATCCCGCGGGGCTGCAACTCAAGACTCGGCACTTCCTCTCCGCCCTTCCTCATTCCAAATTCCCAATCCCACGTCACCGGACCTGCCCAACAATCCAGAACTCAGAACACGGAACTCCTCCGATGCCATTCCACATTCCAAATTCATCATTCGGGAAACGGGACGTTTCCCGCTCTAGTCCTGCCAGATCCGCGTCACCACCAGGTAGATGAAGACGGCCAAGAGGGTGTTACCCACGATCAGGATGATGGCAAAGTCCATGGTCTCCTCCTTTCCGACCCCGCGATCCGGAAAGTCCTCGTCCAAGCCGCCTGACCGAAGAAATGCGCGTATTCTTTTAGTCCAGCCACATGTTCGAGACTTCCTGTGATCCGATTCGGTCCTACCCTTGTGCAAGGTGGAGACCAGAGAGCGTGACCCACCTGCCCGGTTGCCCATGACTGAGAAAATGCAAGTCTGGACCGGCGTTTCTTTTTCCGCCGTTTTCCGGCTGGCCGATTTGAACCGCGCTCGAGGGCGAATCCGTTGTGCCGAAAGCGATTCTCTCTGAATCCGATTTGATTCTGAGGAGCCTCATTCACGGTTGGTTCTTATGCCCCGTTTGGTTACACTGGGCCCATGAAACATCTGGACATGCTGCTGCCGCCTTCCTGCGAGACCGCCTTGCTGGAGCGCTTTCTGAAAGCTGAGGCCATGGCCCTGTGGGCGGTCCGGGCGGCGCAGGCGAAGGACGTCCCTCCCGGTGTCCTGCAATTCCTCAGACGGCACGAGGAGGAAGAGGCGGAGCATCTCAAGGAGTTCGAGTTTCGACTGGGGGTGCAGTCGCATAGGAGAGAGAAACTCCCCCGGGTGCCGAGCCAGTGGTGGGCCCTGGTGATTCATCTGTACGGCTATGAGACGTTGGGGCTGGAGTTCGCCAAACTGCTCGTGCAGGTGCAGCCGGACCTCCGGGCGATCATGGACGACGAAGAGGTTCATGTGGGGTTTTTCGAGGAAGAGGTCAGGAAGGTTCTGGCGCAGGGCGGCGCTTCAGCCGAGGGCGCCAGGCAATCGGCCAGGGCCTGGTGGCGACGGTTGCCTCCGACGGTGGACCGCTATCTGGAGGGTGAGTCGCTGGGACCGTTTCGATCGGAACTTCGGCAGTTGATACTGGGCTCGATCCGTTCGCGGTTCGTCGGGGTCGGTCTGCTCGACGCGACGGGCGCGTGAAAGGGGAAGGATGCGATGGACTGCCTGTTGATGCGGCATGGGATTGCGGTCGAGCGGGAGGAGTGGAACGGGACGGATGCCGACCGCCCGCTGACGGAACGGGGGGCGAAACGCGTTGCGCAGGTGGCGGCCGGACTGAAATGGATGGACCTGCGGCCGACGCACATCCTGTCGAGCCCGCTCCTGCGCGCCGTCGAAACGGCCCGGATTCTTCAGGCGGCGTTCACCGGGCGTTCGGCCATCAGGCGCGTCGATGAACTGCTGCCCGATGCGGCGCCGGAGCAGCTCCTGACGCTGCTGCACGAGTTGCCGGCCGAATCCTGCGTATTCTGCGTGGGGCATGAGCCGCATCTGGGTCTGGCGGCGAGCGTCCTGCTGACCGGCAAGCCCTTGACGACGTTTCCGTTGAAGAAGGCGGGGGTCTGTTCGATCGAATTGCCGGTTCAGGTGAAGCCGGGGCGGGGGACCCTTCGCTGGTGGATGGGGCCGGCGCAGCTGCGGGCGCTGGCGAAGAAACAACAGGCGAAGCTGGAGATCTAGACGCTCGTACCTTGCGCCGCGGACGAAGGCACCCGCCCGAGCCCCTCTTCGGTCAGCAGGCGCTGGATCTTGGCCCGCAGTTCGTCCTGGATGTCTTCGGGGGATTTGCGGGCGTCCACGACTTCGAACTTGAATTCCTCCGCCATCTTGTCGAATTCCTCGATCATCAGCGACTGGTATTTCTTGAAACTGTCGTAGAGATCGTTGCCCAGGCGCAGATCCATGCCCGATTCCCAGTAGTTCATCGCCTTCGTCTCGATCACGCGCAGGACGAGCGTTTCTACGTCGATGCGCAGGTAGCAGACCAGATCGGGGACCAGCGCGAAGCCGAAGACGTCCCTGATCCACTTGCGGTCGTTGCTCCGGACGAAATCCCGCGCGAAGGCGGTGTAGATGTAGCGGTCGGCCAGCACGATGAAGCCGGACCGCAGGGCGGGGATGATCTGGTGCTCCAGCCGGTCTGCGAAGTCCGTCGCGTAGAGCAGGCTGAGCGACCAGCGGTCGAGGATGTTGCCTCCTTTGGCGGCTTCGATCGTCTTCGACATGAGGTTGGATCTGGTCCATCCGGTGGTGATGACCCCGTAGCCCTGCACCTCGAGCCACTCCTGGAGCAGTTCGATGTGCGTGGACCGGCCGACGCCGTCCGTGCCCTCGATCGCGATCAGCTTGCCCTTGAGGTCACTCGGATTTAGGTACGTCAAACCGTCGCCAAAATAGTGAGCGTCGCCCATGGGTCCCCCGTCTGGGTTTGTAATCCTTCAGCGCCTCGTCCACGAGACGGCGCATGAGGTCCTGCTGTTCCGCGATGTCCTTCGTAGCGTCCATCGTGATGAGCTGGTACTCGTCCACGATCTTGTCGTACTGCGCCAGGATGCGGGACTGAAAGATGCGGAAGCTTTCCGTGACGTCCTGGCTCAGGTTCATGTCCATTCCGGCTTCGTAATACTTGAACTGCCCGCGGGTGCCGCCGAGGAGCCGGGAGATCGCCACCTCGATCGGGACCTTGAAGTAGAACGCCATGTCCGGCTTGATCGCGAAGCTGTAGAGTTTGCGGACCCATTCGGGCGAGACGCCGCGGACCACGTCGCGCGCGAAGGCCGTGTACATGTAGCGGTCGGCGAGCACCAGCATGCCGGCCTTCAGCGGCGGCAGAATCTCGTGGTAGAGCCGGCTGGCGAAGTCCGTGGCGTGGAGCAGGCTGAAGGTCGTGGGCGTGAGGCTCTTGTTCTTCTTGCCCCGCTTGGTCGTGTCCTTGACCAGGTCCGAGGAGTTCCACTCGGTGAAGAAGACCTTGTGGCCCTTCGCCTCGAGCCACTTGTGCAGGAGCAGCAACTGCGTGCTTTTGCCGGATCCGTCGATTCCTTCGACGATGATCAGTTTGCCCGGGTACGGATGGGGAGCGGTGGACGACGGAGTCTGTTCGGTCATGCGACATCCTCTTGCGACCGGACGGTGAAGCGAACGCGGCGGCGGAAGACCCGCTCGAACAGGTCGGCCCGGCCTTTGGCCGCCCAGGCCTCCAATTCTGCATCACCCGTCACGTGGACGACAATCCCGATCGTGTGCCCGATCGTCACGTCGAGCGTGCGCACGACGGAGAAGTGGGTCCGGTCCAGCCCGTCGGCGATGCGGAGGATGGCGGACAGGATGCGGACGACCCGCTTCAATTTCGGGGAGAGCGCGTCGAATCCGGCATGTTTCGTCTGCGGGATCGCGCGCCGGTGGTACCGCGCGACGTTGGCCACCACCTGGATCTCGTCGCCGGAGAGCCCGTCCAGATCGCTGTGCGTGATCAGGTAGTAGGCGTGTTTATGGTGCTGGCGCTCGCTGATGAGATAGCCGATATCGTGCAGGATGGCGGCATATTCGAGCCAGTCGCGCTCGACCGCGCCCAGCCCGTGGAGGCGTTTGGTCTGGTCGAACAGCCGCAGGGCGAGCCCGGCGACGTGCAGGCTGTGCACCTCCGGCGCCCGGCAGCGACGGGCCAGCGCGAGCACGTTGCGGCGCCGCAGATCGGGAATGTCCGCTTCGGCCTTGAGCCGCTCCCGGTGCCGCACGATGAAGTCGTAGATCACCCCTTCGCGGATCGCCTTGTCGCAGAGGACCAGCTCGTCCCGTCCGGATAATTCCATCAGGCGGCGCAGGACAATGGTGGCCGGGAACAGCGTATCGACGCGCTTGGGGTCCAGGCCCGGAATGGCGAGGCGCTCCTTGATCGTCGAATGCCGGAGATCCTGCTCGATTTCCTTGACGTCCTTCAGCGACACGGTGGCGAGATTCAGCTGCGGCAGCGGCCGGTTCGTCCGCTTGAGATGGATGACTTCCGCCAGGTTGCCCGCCATGCCGGATGTGGCGATGAGGCTGTCGAAGCGCTTGGTCTTGAAGGAGTCGAGACTCCGTTTCAATTGCTCGTTGACGAGTTCTTCGAGCGACCGCAGTATGCCGTCGGAGGGGGGTGTGCGCTTGAGGAACTGATCGGCCAGCCGGATGGCGCCCAGTTTCAGGCTCTTGGCATGAAGCATCTGGTCGCGGTTGCCGACCATGAGTTCGACCGACCCTCCGCCGACGTCCACGGCGAGCGCCGGCTGCTCCGTCAGCGGCACGCTGTTCTTGATGCCCAGAAAGATGAGCCGTGCCTCTTCCGTGCCGCTGATGACACGGACAGTGAGGCCGGTCTGCTCCGCCACCAGGTCGATGAAGTCCCCGCCGTTCTTGGCCTCCCGGACGGCGCTGGTGGCGACGGCGATGATCCGGTCATAGCCTTTGTTCTTCGCCAGCGTGACGAGATGGCGGATTACGCCGAGTCCCCTTGCGATCGCGTCCTCCGTGAGGCGCTGCGTTTCGAAGGCGCCGTTGCCGAGCCTGGTCATGTCCTTGAAGCGGTCGAGAATCTTGTAGCTGAAGTCCGGCAGGACCTCGGCGAGCACCATATGGATGGAGTTGGTGCCGATATCGATGACGGCGATTTTCGACATTGTGGCGGTTCGTAATGACTAGCGCAATCCTGTGTTTAGATCTTGTCACAGGAGCGACGGGCCTTGTCAATGAATTCCGCGACGATAGAGTAAGCCTCCGGACCTGTCAAGGTGACGGATGTTAAGTTTCTGTTACAATCCGCCGGGATAGGAAAGGAACTTCACATGAATGACGGGACCGCTTCGCGCTGTGTGGTGATCACGGGCGCTTCGAGCGGCATCGGAGCCGGCTGCGCGGTCGGTTGTGCGCGCCGGGGCATGACGGTCTTCGCCGGGGTGCGCGACCTTCGGGCCGGCGACGCGCTCACAGCTCAGGCTGGCGACGCGATCGTCCCGCTGCGCCTCGATGTCACGGACGGAGATTCGATCAGACGGGCTGCGGAAGTGGTGACGGAACGGGTGGGGCAGGCGGGGCTTGCCGGACTGATCAACAATGCCGGCATCGCGATCGGCAGCCCCCTGGAGGTGATCCCGCTCGACCGACTGCGAGCACAGCTGGAGGTGAACGTCATCGGGCAGATCGCGGTGACGCAGGCCTTTCTCCCGCTCATCCGCCTCGCGCGTGGACGGATCGTCAACATGGGGTCGATCGCCGGACGGGGGACGATTCCGATGATGGGCCCCTATTCCGCCTCCAAGTTCGCGCTGGAAGCCCTGACCGACGCGCTGCGCATGGAGCTTCATCCCTGGGGCATCGAGGTGTCGATCGTCGAGCCGGGTGCGATCGCCACGCCGATCTGGGAAAAATCCATGAAGACGGCCCTCGACGTCGAGTCCGGCGTCAGCGAAGAGGGCAAGCGGCTGTACGGGGAAGCGGCGCACCGGGTGAAGGAGATGGTGGACCAGGCGGCGCGGCGCGCGATTCCGGTGGATGCGGTGGTGCAGGCCGTGCTGCACGCGCTGACCGCCGCCAAACCCAGGACGCGCTATCTGGTGGGGAACGATGCCAGGATGCGCGCCTTGATGGTGAAGTGGCTGCCCGATCGCGCGCAGGACTGGCTGCTGAGAAAAGCGCTCAAACTCCCCGATAGGGCGTAGTCTGCGCTCAGACCTTTCCGATCTTCATTCCACCTTCCAAATCACTCTCGTTGGAGATGCGGAACTCAGAACTTTTCCAGGGAGTCGGGGCTCAGCCGACGAGATCCGGATTCATCCGGGTCATCGACTTGATGGAGAGGGCTTTGATTTCGTTGTAGATGATGGTGCGGCCCGCCTGGCGCAGTCTGGTGAAGATTCCTTCCACGATGACCTGGTCGCCCTCGCGCACTTCCACCTGGCCGAGTCCGATCACCTTGACCGTGCCCGCATGATCCTTCAGGAGAAAGCCGTAGGCCGGCTGACCTTGCCGGTTCGTGGCGAGTTGGACGTTCGTGACCTCGCCGGAGACGATGACTTCCTGTCGATCGTACTGCTCGGGGTGCGAGATCAGATCGGCAAGGTCCAGCATGCTGGAGGCGAACACCAGTCCGGAAGCGAGGAGCAGGACGGCCGGCAGGAGACCGATAACGGGGAGGAATTGTCGAGCGCGCATGGTGAACGATGCCATAGCTGCTCTAACTATAACGTGAAATCCGCCGTTTGCAAAGACCGGCTCGGGCTACCACTTGTCGGTGGCCCGGCTGGAGGCGTCTTCTCCGCGGAAATTGCTCAGAATCTGCTCTTGCACATCCGTCAGCGGTTCCGGTACGTCGCCCGCGGGGCCGTCCAGCGCGGCGACTCCGGCTTTCGGCGCCGGCGCGGTCCGCCTGAGGAGTTCTTCGTCCAGCCCCTCGGGGCTGGTGTCGAGATCGTTGAGAATGGCGACGAGCCGCTGCATGCCGAAGAGGTTGCGGGTGATTTCGGAATGCATGGCGTTCGAGCTGGCTCCGAACACGAGGGAGTTCCAGAACTTGGTTTCGACGTCCTCTCCCAGGCTTCCCCATGCCAGCGTCGTCAGTTTGTCGATGAGGGCGGATTCGGTGCGCTCCAGCCCGTCATAGGTCGAGGTGGAGCGTTCGACCGGGCGGGTGGCGAGGACGGCGAAGGTTTCCTTCCAGAGATCCAGCGGCGGGCTTTGGGCGCCGGTCCCCGGCGCACTCCGTTGCATGGCCTGTTGGAGCGATTGGAGGAACTGGGTCATGTACTTGACCTTGCGCGCCTGGAGGCTCCCGGCGGGAATGCCCCAGATGTGGGCGATTTCATGGTCCTGCAGCGGGGAAAAATCGGCGGTCTGGCGTTCCCGCTCGGCGAGATCGAGCCGTTTCCGGTACTTGTCCGCCAGTCGCAGTTGGGTCTGCATGTCGATGCCCAGCCGCTGCTGCTGGTAGTCGTCCGCCGTGATGTCGTCCGCATCCCACCGCTGATCGAGGGCCCGGATGGCCGGTTTCGGCACGGCCGAGCGGGCCTGCGACTTCAGTTGGTCGATGGCTTCCGCGGACATGCCGAACCTGGTCGCCAGCAGGGTCGCGGCCCGGTCGGCCATGGCGATGCGGAGCGCGAGCAGCTTGGAGATGCATTCGCACTGCAAGAAGGTCCGTTCCCGTTTCAACCGGACATGGCGCAGGTACTGGTCGCGTTTGTCCCTGACGGCCTTGAGGGCCTCCTGCGTCATGATGTTGTAGGTCGGTTTCGTGCCCGAGACGCAGCGGGGATCCGGCCGGTCCGACGCGATGTAGTGAATTTCCTCTTCCGTCACGTCGAAATGCTGCAGCAGGATCAGGCGCAGCATGATTCTGCCCTGAATCGGCATGGCATCGATGACGGATTCAATGAGGGCCGGGGTCAGGGGAGAAGCGGGAGTCGTGATCGCGGTTGCCATGTCAGGTTACGCCGTTCCGGTTCGTTGCGTTTCGAGATAGGTGGCCACGTATTCGCGGACCTGCTGCACGGTTCCGCTCGAAAAGAGATCCCGGGGAATCTCCACGCGGGTGAGCGTGGCCGGATCGACCCCGCGTTCGACCGCGTACTCTTCGTCGATGTAGAGGCTTACCGAACCGTCGGGGTGGCGTATGGCGTAGAGGGCATTGTTGTCAGACATACGAGCGTCAAAGCCTCGTCCAATCAGCTTCTACAGGTAACATAGGGGCGATTCCTCTGTCAAAGCGGCAAAGGGGGGAATATGGGGGAGTTTTGAGTGCGGCGTTCGGGGTTTTTAATGTGGAATGAGAAATGTGGAATGTGGAATCGGGGGAGACGGGCGCAATTCCACATTCATCATTTTTTCTTCAGGAGGACCTTCCGCCGCCAGAGCAAATAGAGCGTCGAGATCACGATCGCGGCCATGAGGGTGTTTCTGATCCGGCCCGGCCCGAAGCAGCCCAGATTGACCAGGCCGTTGGTAAAGCCGTAGGCGGCGTACACCAGATAGACGAGCAGGGACCAGCGGCGAAGCCTCATGAAGCCGTACCCCACGACGAGGTGCAGGGCCGGCGAGATGGCCTTGGTCAGAAATCCCGGAATGCCGTCCGGTTTCGTGCAGTAGAAGGGGAGGAGATAATCGAGGTTGCCCAGTATGATCCACGTGTCGTTGAGCGCGCTGATGAGGAGCAGGAGCCCGAGGAAGCGGATGTCATGGCCCCGTTGCCAGATCTCGCGCCGGGTGCGTCGCCAGCCGGAGGAATCGTTGCCCGCTCCCAGATAGGCGTCGTAGCTCTGAATCGCCCACCAGGGCAGCGCCAGGATCATGAAGAAGAGCACTTCGGCGGCGCGGCCGGAGACGCGGCCGAGCCCCAGGCTGGCCGCGATCAGAACGAGGGTGATCCCGAAGGCGGCGAGCGCCCGGGCGTGACGGCGTTGAGACAGTTGTCCCAGGCCCGGCACGAGGGCGGACAGCCAGGCGGCGCGGGAATCAAATGGAGCAGACATCATGAAACGAGAAAGGCCTTCGATCATGTGATCGAAGGCCTTTCTCTCTCCTCAGCCTTAACCTGAGCCTCAGCCCGGCCGGCGCTACCCGCCGAGGGTATCGAGCGTTTCTTTCAGACTGCGCCGGATGCAGGTGAAGATCGGCGTATCCCGCAGCGTGTAGCGGGAACCTTCCGTTTCGCGCAGGGCCATCACCAGATCCAGGAAATCCTCGGGCTTGTCGCTTTCAAACGCCACGACCCATTCCTGATCGTCGAGGCCGAACGAATAGGTGGTGTTCAGCTTTACCGAGGGGAAGCGGTGGCCGACTTCGATATGCTCGTCCATCATGCCCTGGCGGGCCGCTTTGGTCAGCAGGAACCATTCGCGGGTCTTCAGGAACGGATAGACGAAAATATACTTGCCCTTTCCGGGGACGACGGTGAGACGCTTGCTCTCCTGTCCTTCATGCGTGTGGTTGTCGACGTAGATCGAGCGCTTCGTCATCGACAGATAGGAATAGGGCGTCGTGAGATACTTGCCGAGCCCCGACGCGAGAATCTTGGTGCTCATCTCCTGGAAGAGCTCCAGTTCGTAGCTGATGCGCCAGAGCATGATGTCGCAATCGCCGCGGATGCCGACCGCCGAATAGGCGATGACGAGCACCTTTCCGGAGTAGTCTTCGACGGCGCGAAGGAATTCCTGCTTGCCTTTCGTGCGCTCGTCTTCGGGAAGGCGGCGCCAGGCCGGATCGACCTTATAGAAGACGAAGTTGACGTACTGGCGTCTGGGTGCCTGCTGCGCCGGTTGTTGTTCGGGGGCCATGAACTCCTCCGTGTAACGTCTTGATAAAGCAGATTAAGTGGAGACCGCAATCTTTAACACTTGGCCTTTTGCTTTGTCAACGGGGCAAAGTGGCGCGTTCGCGCTCGTTGACAGGCAAAAAGCGATCTGTTAGTGGCACGGGTATGGGACGGAGGCGCGGTCTGACGTCGAGTCTGTCGGGGGCCCTGATCGTGGTGGCGCTCTGTCCGTCCGTGAACGCCATCGACACGCAACCGGGGCCGGAACAGATCCGCGCGGCGCTCGAACGGGGCGCCGAAGCCGCGAAGCAGCACAGCCCTCCCGATACGTTCTATGAGCGATTCGGCGCGACGGACGGCTTGCATCCCGGCGGGTTCCTGATCACGAAGTTCGGCGCCCTGTCGGTGATGGCGACGCATATGGCGCTTCGCGGATTGGAGCCGACCGAAGCCGACGTCGCGCAGGTGCTGGAGGGGAAGACGATGTTGATCAGCGCGACCATTTTCGGCAACGCGCCGAACTTCGCCGTGGACAGTTATATGGTGCTCGATCAGGCCGGCAGGACCGTCAAGCCCGTGACGGTCCGCTTCGACGGTGTGGCGAACCGGAGCGCGGCCTGGCCGGAATCCCCGCGGTTCAAGGCGAAAGTCGTCGCGTCGTTCGCCTATGCGGACTTCGATCCTCAGGCGCCGACGACGGTGACGATCTTCCCCGCCAACGGCGGCGAGGTCGCCTTTCCCCTCGATTTCTCCCGGATTAAGTAAGCGTGATGTTCCGGCCTAAGCATCGAACGTCCTCTCCTCAGAAGTCGCTGATCGCCGAAACGATCGCCGTCGGGTCCGAGCTGCTCTTCGGCGGGCGGACCGACAGCAATTCGCTGTTCATCACGGAAGCGCTGGGCGGGCTCGGCATCGAAGTGCGGTTCAAGTCCGTGGTGGGGGATGACGAGGCCGATATCGTGACGGTCTTGAAAGCGGCAGCGGGCCGCGCCGGAGTGATCGTCCTGACCGGCGGCCTCGGGCCGACGGTGGACGACTGTACGAGGGAAGCGATCGCCAAGGCGGCCGGACGGAGGCTGGCGCGGAGAAAAGAGGCGTTCGACGGCCTGACGGCGCGACTGGCCCAGTGGGGCCGGGTTCCGAACAAAGGGCAACTGCGGCAGGCGATGATTCCCTCCGGCGCCACGGTGCTTTCGAACCCGGTCGGTTCGGCGCCGGGATTCTGGCTTGCCTGGAGGGGCGCGACCGTGATTTCGCTTCCGGGCGTGCCGGGCGAAATGCAGGCGATGATGAGGGAAGGCGTCGTCCCGCTGCTGTCGTCCCGGCTGGAACGCCGGCGTGGGATGCGCCGCCGGCCGATCACCCGGCTGGTGTTTCACACGTGGGGACTGCCCGAAGCCGAGGTCGATGCCAGGTTGAAGGGGCTCGTTCCGTCCGGCGTGCCGGTGGCTCTCGGACTCCTGGCCTCGCCGATGGGCGTGCTGGTGTCGCTGACGACGAGCCCGCGGGCGAACGCGGAGGAGCGCATCCTCCGGAACCTGGCGGAGGGCGTGCGGTCCCGGCTGCGCGACTGGCTCTTTGCCGAGGGACCGGACACGATGGAGGAAGTGGTTGGGCGATTGTTGACGGAGCAGAAACGCACGGTCGCGCTGGCGGAATCCTGCACCGGCGGGTTGATCGGTCATCGGCTCACGCAGGTGCCCGGGGCCTCGGCCTACATGGACCGCGGCATGATCTGCTACAGCAACCAGGCCAAGTCCGATTTGCTGGGCGTGCCGCCGGACCTGATCGGCCGGTACGGCGCGGTCAGCGCCGAGGTCGCAATCGCGATGGCGCAAGGCGTGCGCGAGCGCAGCGGCGTATCGGTCGGATTGAGCGTCACCGGAATCGCCGGGCCGGGCGGCGCGACCGCCGCCAAACCGGTGGGCCTCGTGTACGTCGGACTCAGCGCGGCCGACGGCACTTCCGTCACGAAGGAGCATCGGTTCCACGGCGAGCGGACGATCATCAAACAGCGGTCGTCGCAGGCGGCGCTCGACCTCCTGCGCCGCTGGCTGCGGGACGGAGCCGGGTCATGATTCGCACGTTCCTGGCGGTCGAACTGTCCGAGCCGCTTCGCCTGGCCTTGTCGAAACTGCAGTTGGAACTCAAGCAGAGGCTGAGCCGGGATTTCTCCCGGGATGTGCGCGTTTCCTGGGTGCGGTCGGCGTCGATCCATCTGACGATCAAGTTTCTCGGCGACATTGACGAGCAGCTGGTTTCGCCGATGCAGGCAGCGGTCGGACAGGTCGCGAGGGCGCACCGGGCGCTGGAGATCCCGCTCGACCGGCTCGGCGTCTTTCCCCGGCCGCAGCAGCCGAAAGTCCTGTGGGTGGGACCGCCGGAGCAGTGGGAGCAGGGCGACGAGTCGAAGCGGCTGGCGTCCCTCCACCGGGCTGTCGACGACTGCTGCGCATCGCTCAACCTGGCTCCGGACGGCAGGCCCTTGAGCCCTCACCTGACGCTGGCGCGCATCAAGGACGGCGAGCGGTCCATGGGACTGGCTCTCGCCAAGAGCGGCGTCATGGACCGGCCGCTCGCGCTCGGTTCGCTGGCGGTGGAATCGATCGCGCTGATGAGAAGCGAGTTGAGGCCGACGGGGTCGGTGTACACGAGGCTGTGGGAAGTAAAGGTGGGAGGATAGGGCGGCCTGGTCGGTCCCTGTGCTCGCGGAACGCGACACGCAAGAACGATTGGATGTTGAAGTGAAGGGCGGTGTTCGTTCGACGCGCGCACGAGGGGACCGAACCAGGCCGCCCTTCGAGTAGGAGTGGAGGGTCAGGAAGAGCCGCGGACAGTGCTCGCCGTCGTCTCCGACGACCCGCATCTGCTCAGGCCCTGCGGGGCCCGAGTCTTCGCACAGGTCGCGGGACAGGGCTCAGGGTTCCCCTTGATGTAAAGGTGATGGAGTCGGTCCCTGTGCTCGCGGAACGCGACACGTGGGCACGATCGGGCCGGTCCGGCCGTCTTCTTACTGCTGCGGGGGTTGTTCGCGCATGGTCCGGGAGAAGAGGTCGACCAGCGACGGGTCGAAGGCGGTGCCGCTCTGCCGCTCGATCTGCTCGAGCGCCTTGGCGATGGGGACGGGATTCGCGCCCGGTTTGTCGGCGGTGAGGTTGTCGAACGACTGGGCGAGCGCGACGATGCGGGCGAGGAGGGGAATCCGCTCTTCTTTCAGGGCGAACGGATAGCCCGTGCCGTCCCAGCGCTCATGATGCAACGCGATGATCTGGACGGCTTCGGCGGGCAGTCCGATGGCCCGCCCGATGCGCGCGCCGAGGTCAGGGCGATGACCGGTGCGGTCGTCGTCGCGCTGCAGTATGGGGCGGCCGGTCGCGCGGATCAGATCCAGGTCGTGGGCCAGCGCCCCGAGAGCGAGAATCTGTTGCTCGGCTAGCGGCAGTTCGAGTTTGTTGGCGACGAGCGTGGCGTAGAAACTCACGCGGTTGCCGTGATTGGCCAGGTGCCGGTCCGTGGCTTCCAACAGGTCGGAGACCAGTTGAACGAGGGGCGAAGTGGTTTCCCGGCTCGACACTTCCAACAGCCCGCCTTTCATCTGCGCGGCATAGTCGGCCATCAGGTCCTGCCAGGCGCTCGTGCAGGCCGGTTCCGGGCCCCACAGCGCGCCGTTGCCGGCGAGCACGGCGCGGAGTCTGTCGAGGCGTTGCTTCTTCTGGGACGTTTGCAGGCTGATGGACAGCAGTTCCGACGCGTTGAACGGCTTCAGGAGGAAGCCGGCGGCTCCGTGACGCACGCAGTCCATCGCGGATTGCAGGGTGCCGTAGGCCGTCACCATGATGACTTCAATCTCCCGGTGGGTCCGCTTGATTTCCTTCAGCACGTCCGAGCCGGATTGATCGGGCAGCTTGAGGTCGAGCGTGATCAGGTCCACGCCGTGGTCGTTGATCACGGCCAGCGCGGTGCTGCCGTTGTCGGCCGTCAGGATATTGAAATCCTGCTTGAGGATCTGCGTCAGGGCGGCCCGGGGCGCCGGTTCGTCATCCACGATCAGGACGGTCGGTTTCTGCTCGGCGGCGGCCTGGGCGCTGGGAGGTGTCATGCCTCCAGCTGTATGCCGGGAAGGCCGTTTCGTCAAGAAAATCGCGTTTGGGCACTGTCGGAGAAAGCCTGAGGCGGGCCGCCGCTTGACGGGCTCCGACATGCGGCATAAATTGTCGGCATGAAGGTCGTCGCGCTGACCGCATTCCTGCTGATTCTGACGACAGTCCCGCTGCGCGCCGCCGAGCCGGAGACGTTCGATCCGGACCGGCCGTTCCGGGAGGCCTTGAGCCGGCCATGGCTCGAGTCGTTGTTCGGCTTGGCGCTGGATGCGCTTCACGATCACGTGGAGATTTCGGGCGGTCTCGATCCGGAGTCCCTTCAGGGGGATCGGGAACAGCGCCTGCGGTTCAAGTTCTACCCGGAGGGGAAGTCGAAATCCGATAAGCACATCGCGGCGGAAGGCTGGTTCGGACCTTCGGAGGACTCCCGGCGACGGGAATTCCACTTCCGGTTCAGCGTGCCCACGTCGCCGGCAGGACTGCCTCCCGACCGGCTCGACAATGTGCTCTGAGGCGGCTGCGGCGTAACCGGCAATCCCTCCATTTCATTGCGGTTTCATCCCTGATTCTCCGCTAGGCTTCTTTCCGTCAACTTCGGTATAATCCGCCACGCTTCACACTGACGAGGAGGACTCTTCCATGGCGGAAAAAGACGACAAGAAACGCGCGCTCGATCTCGCGCTCTCCCAAATCGAAAAGCAGTACGGGAAGGGAGCGATCATGAAACTCGGGGATGCCGAGGCTCCCGCGGACATTCCGGCGATCTCGACCGGCTCGCTCGGCCTGGATATCGCCCTCGGCGTCGGCGGGTTTCCGCGCGGCCGCGTGATCGAAATTTTCGGCCCGGAAGCCTCCGGAAAGACGACGCTGACGCTGCACGCGATCGCCGAGGTGCAAAAGACCGGCGGCGTCGCGGCGTTCATCGACGCGGAGCA
>DIHJ01000049.1:1279-44255 GCA_002420105.1 Nitrospira sp. UBA5699 | reverse complement strand
CCGAAGCCGCTCGCACTGCCGGAACCCATCATGTTTAATATCCTTAGTATTCTTCTGGCTCTGACTCGTCTTTGCCATGCAACGGCAAGAACAATCTGAGGGCAAAGAAATCCACTCATTCCCTTTGACCCCTCCATTCGTTTTCTCTACATTTCTGCTACAGCTATAACACCATCTGCCCTTCATGACACCTGAAACCGCCTACCCCTTACGGGAACTCCTCATCGCCCAGCTTTGCGGAGCGTTCAACGACAACGCCCGGAAACTTATGGTGGCCCGCTGAGCATCCGGCAACTCGCGTCCGCGATCGCTCCGGGGCCTGAATTCGAAACCGCCTCGCAGACGCAGATGACCCTCGCGTTCGTCGTCTTCACGCTCCCCCCTTGCGCTCGTCTCGATCGTCCCCGCCCCCCGGCCGACTGCGTCATCAAACGCACTGTCATCATGCCCAAAAGAGATACCGGTGCCTCATCAGGAAGACCGGAGGCAGACCTGATCGGCGGCTATCGGTCCTCCAGCAGCGCGGCGCCACGGTAGAGCAGCGTCATCCCGGCCATCTGGACGACGTGATAGAGATCGTTGTGATTGAAGGAGGGGTGCAGGGCGATTCCGCTCTGCTGCAGAAAGGCCGCCAGAAAGGTCACCAACACCCCGGCAACGGTCCAGCCGGCCGCCGGCGCCTTTCGAACGAGCCACCTGTACGACTCCATGAGGAGGATGACGGCGAACGTGAGGCCGTAATTGTAGACCACGTACCGGAAGTCGTCGTGCGCGGTCATCCAGACGACATAGCCCGCGAACTGGAGAGAGGACGCCGCCATCCACCATCGACGCAACGGCATGGCGACCGTCGCCGCCACCGTCCCCAGAAAGAATGAACAGGCGGCCAGGCCGACGGCCAGGGCGGTTCCCTTCCACAGGGCCGTCAGCACCGGCTCCGCCAGCAGCAACGACCACCCGTGGACGGTGCCTCCGGCGAACGAAGCCGCCGCCAACGCCCCCATCCCACCGGCCCAATACCGCGCGCTCGCGCGCATCGGGCCCCGTCCGGCGGCCCAGAGCCGCAGCGCGAACAGGCCGCAGAGCGCTCCCAGCCCGTAGTCCGTCAACATCGTGACCGGTTCCGTCCACATGGTCGCTCCCGAATCGATCAGCGCGGCACGAGTTGCGTCCGGTGGAAACGCCCGAAGAGGATGATGAACGCCGCCAGGACCCAATGGAAAACAATCGGAATGGTGCCGCCGAACCAGCGCGCCTCCGGATGGAGCCACATGCGAAGAAGATAGCGCAGGACCATCGCCGCGACATAGACGTAGCCGAAGATGAGGACCTCCCGGCCGAAGAGGGGGCGCGGCCGGACGAAGAATCCGTCACCCCGCGTGAAGTCGAGACAGATCTTGCCGTAGAGAAGGATGATCAGCCATTGAGACGGCAGGAGATAGGGATAGGGCATCAGACCCGAGTACCAAGCCTCCATCGGAGGCAACCAGGCCACCCCGAGGAACGCCGCCAGCATCTGGCCGAGCACGCGCAGACAGAACGCCGCGAGGAGCAGCCAGAGCCAGGGGGCCAGCGATTGCGGCGCCGTCTTCACACCTTGTCCGCGAACAGGGTCCGGTAATGCCGGTACCAATCGCTCTGAAACCGCTCGCGGGGATCGAACCGGCGCTTGAGCTTCAAAAACTCCGGCAGCTGCGGATAGCAGGCCTCGACCTGCTCGCGTCCGGCCCACTTGTGATAGGTCAGAAAATAGCTGCCGCCCCGTTTCCGGGCCAGATCGATCAGCCGGCGGAACGCCGCCGCGGCCTGTTCGATCCCTTGCGGGTTGTGGGACACGTGCAGGTTCAGGACGGTACAGGCCCAGGGCTGTTTCGCCCAGGCAAGAAAGGTCTCGTCATCCCGCTCGATCAGGCGGATGGTCCCGTAAATCACCTCCACGCGATGCCGCCGGAAATCCTCCCGCATGTCCTCGAAGAACGCGGCCAGTTCGGCCCGCGGCACGTACAGCTCCGAAATCATCTCCGAGCCGGCCGAAGCCGCGCCCAGTTTCCGGTCCAGCCCCCGGTGATAGCCGTCGGGGTAATAACTCAACTGGTGCGTGTCCGACCAGTAGAGCTGCCCGTGCGTGGCGAGATATTCGTTCGCGTAGACGTCGAACGCCCTGGTCTTGTCCGCATGCGCCAGATAGAGCAGGCGCAGCCATTGCTCCTCCGCGATTTCTCTCTGGCCCTCCGGAATCGGGGTCCCGGGGTCGACGGGCCGGTAACAGGAGAAAATGCCGCGCCGCAGGAAATCTTCCGAAGCGGGATCGATGGCGAACTGGCAATCGCCGAACAGAAACCCGTCCCGGATCCGCTGCTCGAACCGCTGCATCACGTCATCGATCCCGACCAGTTCCACGACACGCTGCAGTTTCTGCCGGGGGCTCAGCCGGAGCGTCACCGACGACACGATGCCGAACAACCCGTAGCCGCCGACGGCCAGCTTGAAGAGCTCCGGACGCTGCGCGCGGCTGCAGGCGACGACCTGTCCCTCCGCCGTCACCAGCTTGAAGGATTCGATGTCTCCGACGAAGGGTTTGAGTCTCAACCCGCGGCCGTGAATGTTGGCCGCAAGCGCGCCGCCGAGACTGAGCCGGTCCGCGCCCGTCTGCTTCTGGACGATGCCCCATTGCCGCGCGGCTCCTTCCTGCATCGCCAGGGTGGCGCGGATCAGTTCGGGCCACTGCAGGCCGGCTTCGACCTCGATCAACCCGGTGGCGGCGTCGAAATTCAGCACCCGGTTGAACGACCGCGTGTCCACGTGCACGGTGTCCGTGCCGAACTGCTGGGCCCCCATCGCATGTCGGCCTCCGGCGACGGAAACGCTCTGTCCCGCGCGCGCGGCACGCTCCAGCAGCCACAGGATATCCTGAACCGATTTGACCGCAACCGTGTCGCGGACGGTGGTGGGATTGAGCCCCGAATGCACATCGTTGAGGACCGTGCCGGACGGATGCCTGTCGCTCCAGGAGCAGCCCCAGGGAAGCACCGCCGCCGCGGTCAGCTTCAGGAATTGCCTTCGCGTGATCACCGTGCCCTCCCACAGTCGAGCGGACTGACGAGCTGTCCCGACCTACGTCCCGACCCTACCAATTCTCCCTCGATTGTCAACGAAACGCCTCCTTTGTTTCCTTTGATCTTTGCATCCCTTTTCAGCATAGTAGAGGCCAGAACGACCGCGACGGCGACCTGATCCTCATGGCGAACACGGCATCGCATCCTCTCCGCGGCCTCCTCATCGCCCAGTTCTGCGGGGCCTTCAACGACAACGCCTGGAAATTGATGGTCGCCCTGCTGGCCATCCGCCAACTTGCGGCCGTCATCGCCCCGGGCCCCGAATTCGAAACCGCGTCGCAAACCCAGACGACGCTGGCCTTCGTCGTCTTCACCCTTCCGCTGGCCCTGGTCTCCATCGTTTCCGGGGTGCTCGCCGATCGGGTCAGCAAGCGCACCGTCATCATCCTGATGAAATCGGTGGAAGTCCTCCTGATGAGCGCGGCAACCGTCGCCCTCTGGATCAACCCGGCCGGAGGCGTGCTCCCGCTGATCGTCCTGGGCGGCATGGGCGTGCACAGCGCACTCTTTAGTCCGGCCAAGTACGGCATTCTTGCAGAGCTGCTGCCGCACGAACGGCTGGCCGCCGGGAACGGGCAACTGGAGATGTGGACGTTCCTCGCCATCCTCACCGGCACCGCCGCGCCGGGCATTCTCCTGTCCCTGACCGGGGAGACGACCTGGCCGGCTCCGTTGCTGCTGGCGGGCATCTCGCTCGTCGGGCTGGCCGCGGCCTGGACGATTCCCCGCGTGCCGCCGGCCCGGGCGGAAGGCGGTCTCGTCGACACCCTGCACGGGGCCTGGTCGGCGCTGGCCGGCGACCGCATGCTCCGCCTCGCCATCACCGGCGCGGTCTTCTTCTGGACGATCGCCAGCCTGTTCGCCCAGAACATTCTGGTCTATGCGAAGGCGGTGTTGGGCGTGTCGGACTGGCAGTCGGGCCTGCCCCTCATGATGCTGTCGATCGGGATCGGCCTCGGGGCCAAGCTGGTCGGACGGCTGTCCCAATCGCGCGTGGAATACGGATTGATTCCGCTGGGCGCGGCCGGCGTCGCCGTCATTCTGTCGTCGCTCGGAATCTTTGCGCCACAACTGGGTCCCACCCTGGCCCTCATGGGCATCCTGGGTGTCGCCAGCGCCCTGATCTTCGTTCCGCTGAACGCCCTCATCCAATGGCGCGCGCCGGCCGATCGCCGGGGGTCGGTCATCGCCTTCGAAAATACCTGCGTGTTCACCGGGATTCTGCTCGGATCGCTCGGCGCGGGCGCGCTGGCCGGCAGCGGCATCTCCACGACCGGCATCTTCGTCGCCACGGCCGCGTTCACCGTCGCCGGGACGACCTGGGCGCTCCGGCTCCTCCCGGAAGCCCTCCTGCGCGTCATCCTGGTGATCCTGACCAACAGCCTCTACCGGTTGCGGATCGTCGGCCGCGAGCACGTGCCGGCGCAGGGCGGCGCACTGTTGGTCCCCAACCATGTGTCCTTTATCGACGGCGTTCTGCTGATCGCCGCCCTCGACCGGCCCGTGCGATTCGTCGTCGACGCCCAATACGCGGATCAGCCGCTCTTCAAACCGTTCATGAAGATGCTCGGCGTGATTCCGATCTCGTCGCACGGCGGCCTCCGCGTCATCCTGCGGGCCCTCCGCGACGCCGGCGCCGCGCTCGACAGGGGTGAGCTCGTCTGCATCTTTCCCGAAGGCCAAATCACGCGGACCGGCACGTTGCTGCCGTTCCGCCGGGGATTCGAGCGCATCACAAAGGGCAGGAACGCCCCGATCCTGCCCGTCCATCTGGATCGCGTCTGGGGCAGCGTCTTCAGCTTCGACGGCGGAAAGTTTCTGGCCAAGATGCCCGAACACATCCCCTATCCCGTGACGGTCTCGTTCGGCAACCCGCTGCCGCCCGACACGCCGGCCCACCGGCTCCGCGACGCCATTCGCCTGCTCGGCGAGGAAGCCTGGAACCTCCGGAAATCCGACCGCCGGCCGCTCCACCGCGAATTCATCCGTGCGATGCGCCGGCATCCGTTCCGGTTCACCATGGCGGACCAGAACCGCCCGCATGTCTCGGGGATCCAGGCCCTGATCGGATCGATTCTGTTCGCCAGACTGCTTCGCCCCCATTGGGAAAGCCAGCGGCACATCGGCATTCTGCTCCCGCCGACCGTCGCCGGAGGATTGGTCAACGTGGCCGCTCCCCTGTGCGGCAAAACCAGCGTCAACCTGAACTATACGGTCGGGAAAGCCGGCCTCGAAGCCGCCGTGCGCCTGGCCGGCCTCCGCACCATCGTCACCAGCCGCGCCTTCGTCGAGAAGGCGAAACTCGAACTGCCGGAAGGACCGGCGATCGTCTGGCTCGAGGACATCGCCCGGACCATCGGCACGGGGCAGAAGCTCGTCGCCGGCCTCCTGGCCGTTTGCGCTCCGGCCCGCGTGGTCGAACTCGCCTGCGGCCAGAACGTTCCGCTGACGATGGACGATCTCGCCACGATCATCTTCAGCAGCGGCAGCACCGGGGAGCCCAAAGGCGTGATGCTGTCGCACTTCAGCGTCGACGCCAACGCCCAGGCGGCCAGCCAGGTCCTCCATCTCTACCGGGACGAGCGGGTCCTCGGCATTCTGCCGTTCTTCCATTCCTTCGGCTATCTCGTATTCTGGTTCGTCATGTTCAACAACGCGGGGCTGGTCTTCCACCCCTCGCCGCTCGACGTCGCGGCCATCGGCGAGCTCGTGCGGCGCTATCGGATCACCTTCCTCGTCACCACGCCGACGTTCCTGCAGCTCTATCAACGCCGTTGCACGCCGGAACAGTTCAGCTCGCTGCGCGTGGTCGTCACCGGCGCGGAAAAACTCCCGGCGCGTCTCGCGCAGGCCTTCGAAGATCAGTTCGGGATCGGACCGATCGAAGGCTACGGGGTCACCGAGTGCGCCCCCGTCATCGCCGTGAACTGCCCCGACTATCGGGCGGCCGGCTACTACCAGCCCGCCTCCAGGCGGGGCACCGTCGGCCAGCCGCTGCCCGGCGTCTGCGTGCAGATCGTGGATCCGGACAGTTTCGCCCCGCTGCCTCCCGGCACCCCCGGCATGCTGCTCGTCAGGGGGCCCAACGTGATGAGCGGGTATCTCGGACGCGAAGACCTGACGACGAAGGCCATGCACGACGGCTGGTACATCACCGGGGACATCGCCGTGCTGGACGAGGACGGCTTCCTGACCATTACGGACCGGCTCTCGCGCTTCTCCAAAATCGGAGGCGAAATGGTCCCGCACGGGAAAGTCGAAGAGGCCCTGCACCTCGCCGCGGGGATCGATACCCAGGCGTTCGCCGTGACCGGCATTCCCGACGAGCGGAAAGGCGAGCAGTTGGCCGTCCTGCACACCCTCGAGGAGGCCAGGATCCCCGAGGTCCTGGGCAAGCTCGCCGCAAACGGCCTCCCCAACCTCTTCATCCCCGCCCGCGGCAACTTCGTCAAAGTCGAGGCGCTCCCGGTGCTGGGCACGGGCAAGATGGACCTGCGCAGCCTCAAACGGATCGCGATGGAAAGGCTTCTGGGGGAATGAAGTTGTTTCGGGTTTCGGGCTAACCCGTATGGCGTACCGCGAAACCCGGAACTCGAAACGGAATCCAACTTGTAATCCGAAACAGGTCCCGAAACTCGCAACTCTCCACTCCGAACCAGACTATGCCTTCATTCAAGACGTTTAAGGACATCAAGGCCCGGCAGCAGGCGCGAGAGCTGACAAGAGACATCTATACAATTTCTAACGACGGAAGCTTTTCAAGAAACTTCGGACTTCGTGATCAGATCCGTCGTGCCTGCGTCTCCATCATGGCCAATATTGCAGAAGGTCATGAACGCGGGGGTACCGGTGAGTTCGTCCAGTTCCTGAGTATGGCCAAGGGATCGGCCGGCGAGGTGGAGAGCCATCTCTGCGTGGCGTTCGATCTTGACTATCTCGACAAATCGACCTTTGATCGGTTGTCAACGGCGACCGCTGAAACGGCGCGGCTGATCGGCGCCCTCATGCAGTACCTGCGCAAGTCAGGTATCAAAGGGGGAAAGTACGAATAAGTTTCGAGTTTCCTGTACCGTATTTGCTGCGAACTCGAAACCCGGAATGCGAAACCCGAAACTCGGAACTCGAAACTTCCAATGGCATCTACCGGTAAATCCTTGATCGACTGCCACGTCCATCTGGCCGCGCTGCCGGACGGGGACAACGGCTGCTACATCTCGCCGAAACTGCTCAAGAGCCCGCTGTTCCGCTTTCTGCTGTGGAAGCACGATCTTTCGCCGTCGCATCCGCGCGAAGCGAACCGGCAATACCTCGACCACCTGATCGCGGAGCTGCGCGCCTCGCGGCACGTGCAGAAGGCAGTCCTGCTCGGCATGGACGGGTACTACGATCAGACGGGGCTGCTCAATCGGCAGCACACGGAGTTCATGATCGGCAACGACTACGTGCTGAAGACCGCGCAGACCTATCCCGAATTGTTTCTTGCCGGCCCGTCGATCAATCCCCGGCGGGAGGATGCGGTGGACGAAGTCCATCGCTGCGCCGACGCCGGCGCCGTCCTGATCAAGGTCCTTCCCAATGCGCAGCACTTCGACCCGGCCGATCTGAAGTACAAGCCCTTCTATCGCGCGCTGGCCCAACGCAAGCTCCCCTTCCTCAGCCACGTGGGATTCGAGTTCAGCCTCATCGGAAAGGATCAGTCAGTCGGCGATCCCGATCGGCTCCGGACCGCGCTCGACGAAGGCGTCACGGTGATCGCCGCCCATGCCTGCAGCTACGGCCTTATGCTCTACGAGAAGTTCATTCCCACCCTGCACGAATTCGCCGGGCGTTACCCCAATTTTTACGCCGACATTTCCGCGCTCACGCTGCCCAACCGGTTGGGGATGCTGCTGCACCTCCGGCGTCACCCGGAGCTTCAGGATCGCCTCATCTTCGGCACCGACTATCCCCTCTCGGTGTTTCATCTGGCGGCCTGGGGGCGAGTGGGGCTTCGCTCCCTGGGCAACATGATCCGCACCAGGAACAGGTTTGATCGTCAAGTCGCGGTCTGCCGGGGGTTGGGTCTGGGATTTCGCTCCTTGGGCGACCTCCTCCCGCCCCGCGCCTGAGGCCTCCGGAAGACCGAAGGCCCCAGGCGTGACAGGCCCTCCCGCATCGTGCATAATATGCCTCGCTTTTCACCTCCCGTCTTGCGCCCGGCCCCGCCGACTGAGAGAGGGTGGCCATGAAAAGTCACACCGGTTTCCGCTGGTTCCTCTGTCTGCTCTCTCTCGCGTTGCTCCTCCCTCACTGCCAGAAAAAAGATGAGACGCCGCCTCCGCCGAAGGTTCTTGCTCCATCGGTCGAATCGTCTACTCCGGATCCATCCTCACCGCCCTCCGCCTCGCGCCCGGCGAGTCAATCCTCGCCCGATTGCTGCGATATCACGCCGGTCGCCGGCTTGAAAGAGGGGATGGGCCGCATCGTCGTGGCCTACCCCGGCGATCCCAACGGCCTCGCAGCCAGGCTGGACATCTATGAGCCGGGCAATTCGCGATCGATCAACGGCGGGTACGGGAGCAGGAAAATCGAACTTCCTCCCGGAACGTACGACATAGGAATTAACGGCCGGCGACTGGGCGGTGTCACGGTAAAGGCCGGTCACGATACAAGGATCAACGTCGGCGTGCTCCACGTGTATGCCGGAAAACAGACCCGCATCGATCTGCTGGACCCGAGCAGCGGGAAGGTCCTGACCGGCGGGTACGGCGAGCAATCCTACGGGTTCCCGGTCGGACCGGTCAGCGTGCAGGTGGCGGGTCAATCGGAAACGGTGCCGATCGAAAAGGACAAGGTAACGGAATTTTAGTTTTCCGGCATGGGCGGGATACGTATGAGGGAAAGGAGCCGGCTATGGCACAACGTTTGTGGACCGCGCTGATCGTGAGCCTTTTCCTGTTCAGATCCCTATTGATCGTTGAAGCCGGCGAGCCCTGCTGCGCCATCGTCGCCAACGCGGCCCTCAAGGGCCGTCTCGGCCGGCTGGCGGTCGAGTACCCCGGCGATGCCAAGAGGATCGAAGCCCGCCTGGACGTCTACAAATCCGGCGACGGCAAATCCATCGCCGGCGGCTACGGAAGCCAGGCGATCGAACTCCTACCCGGCACCTACGACGTATCGATCAACGGGAAGCGGGTCACCGGCGTGACCATCAAGTCCGGCCATGAGACGCAGGTGAAGGTCGGCGTCCTGCACGTCCATGCGGGGAAAGACACCAGAGTGGACGTTCTCGATGCCGCCACGTCCACGTCGCTGACCGGCGGATACGGAGAGAAATCGTTCGGATTGCCGGTCGGAACGGTCACGGTCAAGATCGCCGGACAGTCGGAAACGGTGACGATCGCGGAGGGGAAGGTGACGGAGTTCTGAATTATGCGTGCCGCCTGCTGAGTGTCCCGGAGAGGTTCGGGAGCAGGGTACCGCCACGAATTCGACGTCCGCACTGAATTCCGATTCCCCCGACCCGGAATTCAGAACTCACGACTCTCAACCGGATCTGCCATGCTCGCCATCACGCCCAAAAACTTCTGGTTCTGGTTCGGCGGCATCTGGTTCGCCGTCGGAACGCCGTTTCTCGTCATCGGACTCTATCTCGGCGTTCAACACATCACCGTCACCAAGCGGCTGGATGCCGAGGGAAGAACGGCCGAGGGCATGATCCTCACGAAGACGAGAAAGACTTCGTCATCCGTCTCCGGCCGCAGCAGCAGCCCCGCCTACGAAGTCACCTTTCGGTTTCCGGCCCCGAACGGCATGGCACAGGGAAAGGCCGATGTATCCGTCGAGACCTGGGACAGGCCGATCGAGCGGGAGCCGGTCCGCGTCACCTATCTGCCGGATGCGCCGCAGCATTACCGGATTGAAGGCCAGAGCGGCGGAGCGATCTTACCCCTCATCTTCACCGTGCTGGGCGGCATCTTCGGGGGTCTCGGCGGATTTATTCTGCTGCGGGCGCGCAACCTCATGCAGATCAGGCGACACTTGCAGCGCGACGGCGTCACGACGACCGCCACGGTCTCCGACGTGCGCCCGGCCGGCATGCAGATCAACGGCGTGCAACAGCTGGCCGTGCATTATGAATACCGGGATGAGCGCGGACGGTCCCATACCGGCAAGGAAACCGTTCAGCCGGAAGAGGCCTCGCGCTGGAAGACAGGAGACCGGATCACCATACGATACGACCGGCGAAAGTCCGGTCGGAGCATCTGGGTCGGCACGACATGACGACGCCACTCCATGCGCCAGGCCCCTCGTTGTGGACGATAGCCCGCGGATCGATTTTGCTCTGGATCGGAATACTGTTCTCCATGGTGGGCCTGGTGTTCCTGACCTTCGGCCTCCGCGCTTCGCTCGAGGAGCAGGCCTACAAGACGCAGGGGCTCGCGACACAGGCTCTGGTGATCGAGAAAACCCTCGTCCGTGCCGACCGTCAGCACAACCCGCCCACCCGCTATCTCGTGAGCTACCGGTTTACCTCCGCGGACGGCGAAGAGATCACCGGAACAGCCGACGTGCCGGTCGAGGACTGGGAACGGCTGGAACCCGGACAACCGTTCGCCGTGACCTATTTGCCCGGCGAGCCGGATTCGAGCCGCCCTCCCGGCGGCGAAGAATGGATCGCGGCCCTCCTGTTCAGTCTCTTCGGCGGCGGCTTCGCGCTGCTCGGCGCGGGGCTGGCATTCGTCGACGGACGCGCGCTCCTCCGGGCCGTCCGCGTCCTGCGTCATGGGATCGACACGGAAGGCACGGTCATCCGCGCCGGGCCGACCGGCACCACGATCAATCGGGTGCCCCAATGGCGCATCCATTATCGATACCGCGACCACCTCGGACGCCACCAGGAAGGCGCCTCGCATCTCGTATCGCCGGAAGAGGGCTCGGCATGGAAGGAAGGCGACCGGGGCGCCGTCCGCTTCGATCGGGAACGGCCGGAGATCAGCCTGTGGGCGGGCAGGACATGATGCCGTGGATCAAAATGCTCTCGATGGCGTTTGCGGCGATCTTCGCCGGCGCCGTGATCAGCGAAATCCCGCCGCTGCCGGAGTGGTTGGCGCTGGTGGATGCCCATCGGACGCCCTGGCTCGCCATCACGGGCGCCTCCGCGTTGCTCGGTTTCGTGCTTATGATGGGCGGCATCCTGGATCTGGTCATAGCGCAGGATCACCGGCTCGGCCACGAAGGCGCTGAAGAGGTCGAGCGCAGCGTGCGGCTGGCGGCGCGGCCGGTGGCCCGGCGGGCTGCGTCGTACCGCGTATGGGGCCGAGCCACGGGGCGTCAAGGCGCCGAGCAATTCACCCTGCGCGAGATGAAGCAGGCCTGGCAGAGCGGAGCCTGGCGACGCGAGACGGTTTGGCGGCGGCGTTATCTTACGGCGCTCGGCGCGCTGCTCATGACGATCGGACTCTTCGGTCTCGGCTTCACGCTGTCCCCGCCGCCGATCAAGGTGCTGACCGGCGGCGCACTGCTCTATGCGATGGGAATGATCGGTCGGGGGCTGTGGAAGGTATGACGCGGCGTTGAAAACCACGCGGCCGTGTCGACCGTTTCGGCAAACAAGAATCATCTCTTTTCCCCGAAGCCTGCTTCTTCGCCGACGCGACAACGCCTTGCCGGCAGGCGAAGGCGTTCGTCGTCGTTCACGTTCCCGGCGGACAATCATCACGAAATCGCGGCGCGTCTATGGTACTCTCCCTGCGGGCAGGGGCAGGGAATCCTCATGCGGAAAGCCAAAATCGTCTGTACGATCGGGCCTGCCAGCGAATCGCCGGCGATGCTCGACCGGCTGATCGAAGCCGGCATGGATGCGGCGAGGCTGAATTTCTCCCACGGCACCCATGCATCCCATGCCGCCGCCGTCAGGGCCGTTCGTCAGGCCGCAGAGCGGCGGGGCGCCGCGGTGGCGATCATTCAGGATCTGCAAGGCCCCAGAATCCGCGTGGGCGAACTGCCGAACGGGGGAATCGAGGTGACGGCGGGCCGCCCGGTCCGCCTCACGACGATGCTCGCCCGCTCCGGCGGTCAACTCGGCGCCCAGTCGCTCGCGCACGCTCCCGTTCCCGAGGTTCCGGTTACCTATCAGTTCCTGGCACGCGACATCCGGCCCGGCGCGAGAATTCTGATCAACGACGGGCTCATCGAACTTGTCGCCGACCGGATCACCGGCGGAGCCGTCGACTGCACGGTCGCCACCGGCGGCACGATCACGTCGCACAAGGGGATCAATCTGCCGGACAGCGCCGTCAGCGCCCCCACCCTGACCGACAAGGATCGGGAGGACCTTCGATTCGGCGTGACGCAGGGCGTGGACTATGTGGCGCTCTCCTTCGTGAGAGGTCCCGAGGACGTCGGGGCGGCGCGGCGATTGATCGCCGAATGCGGCGGGACGCAACCGATCATCGCCAAGATCGAACGGGCCGAAGCCGTGGCGGCGCTGGATGCGATCCTGGAGCAGGCGGACGGCGTCATGATCGCGCGCGGCGACCTGGGCGTCGAACTGGGCCCAGAAGCCGTCCCGCTGCTGCAGAAGCGCATCATCGCGCAAGCCAACCGACGCCGCCGCCTCGTCATCACCGCCACGCAGATGCTGGAGTCGATGACGCAGGCGAGGCGCCCGACGAGAGCGGAGGCCTCGGACGTCGCGAACGCCGTCTTCGACGGCACCGACGCGGTCATGCTCTCGGCTGAGACGGCCATCGGCGCCCATCCCGTCGAGACGGTTCAGGTCATGGACCGCATCGTCTGCGCAGCGGAAGAAGGGGTCGAGCCCAGCTGGATCCCCAAGCCCGAAACCGGCGGCGGGGCGCTGTCATTTCCGGAAGCCATCTGCGCGGCGGCCTCTTCCGCGGCCGCGACGACCGCCGCCGGCGCGATCGCGGCCTTCACCGAATCGGGCAGGACCGCCCGCTTGATCTCCAAACAGCGGCCCGCGGCGCCGATCATCGCCTTCACCCCGTTCGAGCCGGTCCGGCGGCAGATGGCGCTCTACTGGGGCGTGCGTCCGTTCACGATGCAGCAGATCGAGCAGACCGATGCGCGCGTGGACGAGGCGGAGCGGCGCCTCAAGCTCGAAGGGCTCGTGACGACCGGTGAACGGATCGTGATCCTATCCGGGACGCGGGTCGGGCAGCCCGGCGGGACGAATCTCATCAAGCTGCACGAAGTGGGATGAGCCTCTCTCCTTCCATCACCGCATTCTCCCCCATTTTCATTCTGTGACCCGTCACAGGACGGTCACGCGCCATGTCCGGTCTGGCCGCGACCTCTCGTTCCTGCTATAGTTGACACCCTGACCATCCATGCTTTGTCATCTTCGCTGATCACAAGGAGGACGCCCATGCAACCGACGATCATTCGGCTCTCGACCCTCGCGTGCGCCGCCGCGGCCCTGATGATTTCGACCGGCTGTACCCTCAAGGCGACGTTGAATCAAACGACCGACACGACCTCCAACATCACCGGCACGACCTCCGGCCGGACCTGGTGGAACGAAGACGGCCTCCTTAATCCCGAGCACAAGGCCATCGCCTTCGCGAGCTACAACGAGGCGAACCTGGAGCAGGATCTTGCAAGAGGACAGGGCGAGTATCTGGCGTCGCTGGGAGACTTGCTGGGAGTCGCTCCGGAGGCCCAACCGGCGTTTCAAGCGGCGGCGCAGGACCGCTTTATCCAGTTGGAAACGGCCGATCAAGCGGCGCGGCTGGCCCACCTGCGCGCGCTTTCCCGATAATCACGAATGCACCGCCGGTTCAGCGGGTCCGGCGGGCCCAGGCTTTCGTTGATTCCGATTGTTCGACGGCCTCGCGGCCCATCACGGTGCGGGCCACGAGGCCGTCCTTGAAGATAAGGAAGTTCGTCGGAACGGCCGGCACGCGCGGCCCCGGAAGAATGATCCCGGCAAGATTCAACGGATCGCAGGCGGAAAGCTTCACTTCGAGTCCGCTTGCGGCGCCTCCGCCCTTTCTGATCACGCGCAAGGCTTCCACCGCCTCCGGCAGGGCGAATTGCTCGCCGACAAAACCGGACACAAACCGTCCCCCCCGCACCTCGCCTTTCAACTCCATGCGTCGATAGGCGACCAGGAGATCGCGCCAGGACCGCACCAGCGCTTCACGGGCCAGCAGATCCCGGAACACGACCCCGTAGCGACGGAGCAGCTGGCGGGCGACGGACTCAATCGAAGGCGAGGGGTCAGCCCCTCTCCTAACCTCTTGCCTCGCGCCTCTAGCCTCAAGCCCGCGCAGAAGCGACCACCGCCCGGCCGAATGCCGCGGTCGGCGCGCGCGCTCGCGGCCTTCCGCGCGGCGGCGGCGCGGATCCATGAGGGCGCGGAGATTGTCGAACCCGTCCGCCGTCACCACGCCGGCCGCCGCCAGTTCCCAGAGCCCCTCTTCGACCTCGCTGGCCAGATGGCCCGTCACCCGCACCAGATCGGTGAAGAAACTGGCGCCCCGTTCCAGCAGCGTACGCCGCAGGGTTTGCGCCACGGGACCGAGTCCTGCGTACGGCTCCGGCCCCCCGGCGGCCGTCTCGTCCTGCAGCGCCTCCAGCAGCCATTCTCCGTCTTCGCGCGGGAAGACGCTGATCGGCGCGACGCTCGTCGGCGTGATGCGCCGGCCGCGATCCGGACCGGCCGGCTGCGCGAGACGCGGATGGGGAGACAGGCGCCCCCAACTCACCGCCCCGCTCAAACAGAGTCGATCCAGCAGCTCCGGCTCGTATCTGGCCATTCTCACGCGCAACAATTGTGCGTCCCAGCTGGAAGCCGCCGCCTCGAACCCGGCCAGTTGGGCGATCACCTCCAGGAGACCGGCCTCTCCGTGCTGGCGCGATCCGGACGCGACATGTTGCCACTGGAAGAGGAACCGCATGAATTCCGCCGCCGTCACCGGCTCGACTTCCTTCCGCAGTCTGCCGATCGTCAGTCGATGGATGCGGGCCAGCAGGCGGCGATGACACCACTCGGGCGCGGACTCGTCCGCGCCAGGCAAGGGGCTAGAGGCAAAGGGTGAGAGGGCGGAGATTTCTTCTCTACCGCTAACCCCTTGCCTCTCGCCTCTCACCTGTGCACTGCGGAAACGCCCCCTGAGGACCTGTCCCTGGGATTCGAGTCTGACCATGGCGTGATCCAGCCCATCGGCCGGCAAATGAAGCCGTGCCGCGAGTTCGCCGGTCGTCGTCGGACCGATGCTTTCCATCCACCCTTGGATGATCGCATCGAGCGTGGCCTCGTCGCCGTTGCCGGCAAGCACCTGTTCGACTCGATCCTGATTCTCCGTCGACGCCCAGCCTCGCGCCTCTCGCCCCTCGCCTCTCACCTGAATGGCAACGGCCCGGCCGGACTCGACGAGGGCCGGGAAGAATCCCGTCCAACCGGACGCGGCGGATTCGGGAACCCAGACCAACGTCAGCAGCGCATCGTGCAATTCGTCGGCGTCGCGGACCACCGGCCAGGACTCCCGCGCCACTTCTTCGATCGCGGCCGGATCGAGCGCGCCGATCCCGCCGGCCAGGTCGACCGGCAGGGTCCGGCGCAACTCCACGGCCCGGGCGCGCCGTTCCTCGAGCGGGGCGTCGTCGAGAAACGCATAGGGATTGGCGTTCAGGATCTCGTGCGAGAAGGGCGACGGCGACGGCGTATCGACGGCGACGCAACGCACGGCCCCCGCTTCGATCCGTCGCAGCAGATCCTCCAATCCCTCGACATCCATCGCCTCCGTCAGACAATCCCGCATCGTCTCCTGCACCAGCGGATGGTCCGGAATCCGCCGCGCAGCCCGTTCGCCCGTCAGATTCTCCTGACAGGCAATCGCGTCCGGAAACACCGCAGCCAGGAGATCCTCCGCCTTCATCCGTTGAATCTGCGGCGGCACCTTCTTCCCCTTCGAGAACCGCAGCAGCGCGAGCGCACGCGAGGCGTTCCAGCGCCAGCGGGTCGCAAACATCGGGGCGAGCAGGACCGCCTGAACGAGCACCTCGCGCACCGACTTCGGATGCAGGTAGCCGAAGACCGAGTCCAGCGGAAAACTGTGTTTTTCGCCGAGCGAGATCACGAGACCGTTGTCCGTCGCCGCCGCCTGCAGCTCGAAATCGAACGTCACGCAGAAGCGCTTCCGAAGGGCCAGCCCCCAGGCCCGGTTGATCCGTCCGCCGAACGGCGCGTGGATGACCAGTTGCATCCCGCCGCTTTCGTCGAAGAATCGCTCGGCCACGACGGTGTCCTGCGTCGGCACGGTACCCAGGACCGCTTTCCCGGCGAGGACGTATTCGATCGCCTGTTGCGCCCCGCGCCGGTCGAGGCCGCATTCATCCTTAAGCCAGGCGAGAGGCAAGGGGTGAGAGGCCAGGGGGGCGTGCGGAACCGCCTCTCTCCATCCCGCCTCCAGCCTTGTACCACTCGCCCGCTGCGCGATATCTTCGCGCAGCGCAGCGACGGCGGCCGACAGCTCCGCGGTGCGCGACGGCGCTTCACCGCGCCAGAATGGAATGTTCGGCGGCGCGCCGCGGGCGTCCTCCACGCGGACCTTGCCCATTTCCACGCCTTTGATCCGCCAGGAGGTGTTGCCCAGCAGCATGATGTCGCCGGCCAGACTCTCGACGGCGAAATCCTCGTCGACGGACCCGACGACCGTGCCGTCCGGCTCCGCCACCACGGCATAGTTCGCCGTGTCGGGAATCGCGCCGCCTGACGTGATCGCCGCCAATCGCGCGCCCCGTCGCCCCTTGAGCCGGTGATTGATCCGGTCGTGGTAGAGGTAGGCCAGGCCCCGCCCCCGGTTCGTGGCGATGCCGTCGGCCAGCATCCGGACCACCGCATCGAAAACGTCCCGCTCCAACTCCCGGTACGGGTAGGCGCGGCGCACGAGCCCGAAGAGTTCCTCTTCCGTCCAGGTCTGCGTGGCGGCGGCCGCCACGAGCTGCTGAGCCAGGATGTCCAATGGGGCGGGCGGCACCGTGACCCGGTCCAATTCGCCCGCGCCCATCGCCCGGATCAATGCGGCGCATTCCAGTAGTTCGTCGCGTGTCGTGGCGAACAGCCGGCCCTTCGGAATCGCCGTGACCCAGTGCCCCGCGCGCCCGATGCGCTGAAGCCCGGTGGCGATCGCGCGCGGAGAGCCGATCTGGCAGACCAGATCGACCGTCCCGATGTCGATGCCGAGTTCAAGGGAAGCCGTAGCGACGACCACGCGCGTCCGGCCGGATTTCAGGCGTTCCTCGGCCGAGAGGCGGATCTGCCGCGAGAGACTGCCGTGATGCGCCGCGACCACATCGGCGCCCAGATCATGCAGCCGTTCCTCCAGATGGTGCGCCACCCGCTCGGCGAGACGGCGGGTGTTGACGAAGACCAGCGTCGTGCGGTGTTCGCGGACCAACGCCGCGATGCGGTCGTAGATATCGGACCAGATCGCATTCGTCGCGACGGCGCTCAACTCGTCCTTCGGCACCTCCACGGCGACATCCATCCGCCTTCTGTGGCCCACGTCGATGATTCGACAGGGAACGGCAAAGGGCAAGGGGCAAGGGGTAAGGGGAGAAGACATGGCCCTCCTCGCCTCTTGCCTCGTGCCCCATGCCTCCTTGTCGATTGACGAAGCCCGATTCCCGACCAGAAACCGGGCGACCAACTCGATCGGCCGCTGCGTTGCGGACAGTCCGATCCGTTGCGGCTTCGTCAGCGTCAGCGCCTCGAGCCGTTCCAGCGACAGCGCCAGATGCGCGCCGCGTTTATTGGGAGCCAATGCATGAATCTCGTCCACGATCACGGTCCGGACGGTGTGGAGCATGCGCCGACTCTTCTCGGCCGTCAGGAGGATGAAGAGCGATTCCGGCGTCGTGACCAGAATGTGCGGCGGACGCTTGAGCATCTGCTGGCGGTCCGCCATGGGCGTGTCGCCGGTCCGCACCAGAACGCGCATCTCCGGCAGCAGGAACCCGGCCTGCAACGCGGCCTGTCCGATCGCGGCAAGGGGCTGCTGAAGATTCTTCTGAATGTCGTTGCTCAGGGCTTTGAGCGGCGAGACGTAGAGGACCTGCGTCCGGTCGTCCAGTTCACGGGCCAGGGCCTGCTTGAACAGGTGATCGATGCAGGACAGAAAGGCGGCGAAGGTTTTCCCGGACCCGGTGGGCGCGGCGATCAGCGTATCCCCTCCCGACCGGATGGCGGGCCAGGCCTGCGCCTGCACTTCGGTCGGCGTCCCGACGGCGGACTGAAACCATTCGGCAATGAGCGGATGGAAGTGAGAAAGCGGCATGTCGTGTGATTCTAGCACGCGGCCAGAAAGGGACTCTATCGGCTCGCCCTCTCCGCACTCTCAACGACGCAGCCCCCGGCGGAGATCCCCGCCGGGGGCTGCCTGGAAGTCACTGCGGAGCCTGTCTAGGGACGACCGGGAACCCCGATGCCGCTCGGGTTCGTCCCCCCCGTGGAAAACGTCGCGGGGACGGTCGGCGTCAGGACCCCGCCCGGGCCGATCGTGAAAGCCGCGACATTGTCGGGTCCCGTATTGGTGACATACAGAAACTGGCCGTTCAACGATACGGTCACGCCGAACGGCGCCGTGCCGGGTCCGGTCGCGAACACCGCCGGCGTCGTCGCCGTCAACACCCCGCCTCCTCCGACCGTAAAGGCCGCGATCTCGTCGCTTCCGCTGTTGGCCACATACACGAACTGGCCGTTGGGCGAGACGGTGATCCCCTGCGGCGTCGATGCCGCGCCGGTTGAAAACGTGGCCGGCGCCGTCGCCGCCAGGACTCCGCCCGGGCCGATCGTGAAGGCCGCCACCTCGTGGGTGCCCCCGTTCGACACAAAAACGAACTGCCCGTCGGGCGACACCGCGATGCCGAACGGCGCCGAACCCGCCCCGGTCGAAAACGTCGGCGGCACGGTCGGGGTCAGCAGGCCGCCGGCACCGATGGTAAAGGCCGACACATTGTCGCTTCCGCGATTGGCGACAAAGAGGAACGATCCGTTGGGCGAGACGGCGATCCCCTGCGGAGACGTCCCTCCCGTGGAAAAGGTCGCGGGAACGGTCGGGGTCAGGACCCCGGTCGAGGTATTGAGGCTGAACGCCGACACATCGTCGTTCCCGCTGTTGGCCACATAGACGAATTGCCCGTTCGGCGACACCGTGATGCCCTGGGGCGTCGAACCGGCTCCGGTCGAAAACGTCGCGGGGCTGGTCGCCGTCAGGACGGCGGTACTCTGATTGACCGTAAAGGCCGACACGTTGTTCGTGGTGCTATTGGCGGCGTAGACGAATTGCCCGTTCGGCGACACGGCGATCCACGTGGGATTGGTCGCCCCGGTCGAGAAAGTCGCGGGAGACGTCGCGGTCAGCAGGCCCCCGGCGCCGATCGTAAAGGCCGATACGTTGTTCGACGTGTTGTTCGCCACGTAGACGAACGGGGGGGCGCTCGTGCCGAGTATGGGAGTTCCGCTGCCGTCACCGCCCTCCGGACATCCGGATAACGACAGACATGTGGCTAGAAGGACAAGCGGTCGCATGCGGGTCATCGGCTCACCGTCATGAAGGTTTGAGAACCATCCCATCGCTTCCACATGATGATGTATATCACCACAGGCACATTGTGCCAACGAAAGAACGGAATAATTTCAATGGACTCCGCATGACGCCCGCTGGCAGACTGTCCGGAAACCGACCTGCCTCTGCCGACCATGAAGCAGCACGATCTCGTCATTCTCGGCTCGGGTTATACCGGCCGCTTTCTGTTCCCCCTCGCCGCGCAACGGTATCCGTCCGTCTTCGCCGCGAGCCGCGAGCCGGAGCGCCGTCTCGCCCATCTGCCGGCCGACCGACGGCTGCACTTCGACCTGATGCGGCGGGACACCTGGCCGAACATTCCCGCGTCAGCCGATCTGCTCTGGTGTTTTCCTGCGCAGCCGCCGGAATCGGTTCAAGCGGTTGCAGCGGCAATCAAGGCGCCGGCGCGCCGGCTCGTCGTGCTCGGCAGCACCTCGGCCTACGACGTCGACAATTCCTCTGCTTACCCACCGCCTTGGATCGACGAAACTGCGCCGGTCGATCCGTGCAAACCGCGCGTGCAGGGCGAAGAATTCCTGCGAAGGGAATGCGGCGCCATCGTGCTTCGCGTCGCCGGCATCTACGGACCGGGACGGAATCCGCTCGACTGGATCAGACTGGGGCGCGTCGGCCCTTCAGGGAAATACGTCAACCTGATCCATGTGGAAGACCTGGCCTCGATCTGCCTCGCCGCCCTGGCACAGGGGAAGCCCGGCGAGATCTATAATGTCAGCGACGGCGTCCCCCGTACCTGGGATGAGATCTGCAAGACCGCGCAGGAGCGATGGAACGTGACTCCCGCCGCCGGATCACGGACAGACCTTCCCGGAAAACGGATCGTCGCATGCAAGGTCGGGACTCACCTGGGGGTCGCGATCCGCCACAGCGATCTTTATGCCGCGCTTGAATTTCTGGAACGGAGCAACGCTACCAGCGCAGAAGGGCCATGACGGCCAGACAGACCAGCAGATTGTTGAGGGCGTGCGCGAGAATCCCGGGCGCCAGGCTCCCGGTTTTTTCATAGATCCAGGCCCAGAGGACCCCGCTCCAGCAGACGCTGATCAGGCCCACGGGGCCATACCCGTGCGCGAGCCCGAAAATACCCGCGCTGATGAGCGCGGCGGGCAGGAAGCGGAACTTCCGGCGCAGGATGGCGAACAGCAGACCGCGAAACGCAAGTTCCTCGAAGAGCGGGGCAAAGATCACGTATTCCAGCAGGCTGATCATGGTAAGCGAACCGCCGCCCCACACCAGATCCGCGTCGAACCACTCGGTCCAGTGACTCGTCAGTCCCCACTGCTCCGCCAGGCGGTCCATCACCCATTCGCCCCAGAGGCCTGCCGCCACCACGGCCAGCACCGCCGCGAGCAGCCGGCCGAAATGCGACCAGGGGAGACTGAGCCCGAACCCCTCTTCGAAGGTCATCCCGGCCGGACGGAAGAGATGGTAGTAGGCCAAGGCCAGGAGGGGGACGTTCGTCATCGGAATGGACAGGGCCCGCAAGGACGCGTTCTCCGGCGGCATGGAGAGCAGGCAGACGGCCATGATCGCGGCGCCGATCGCACCGCCACGCAGCAACACCGCCGCTCCCACCCGGCCGGGCCAAGGCGGCGGAATCCCTGGTTCGTGCAGGCGGACCGGGTTGATGCCGGCGGACCGCCGGCGCCACATCATGACCAGGAGCAACGTGCCGACCAGCATGGCCGCCAGTTCCACCACCGTCAGCCTGCGCGAGTAGGTGTACAGGCGATCGACACGGATCGCAGCCTGCTCCAGCAGCGCGGCCTGCGACTCCGCGTCGCCGGCGCGCCGGGCGAGCGTCACGGCCAGGCGATCATGGAACCAGCCGGCCGGCATGACGTCCGTCAGATCGGCCTGCAAGGCATCCATCGCCTGCCGGTCCGGCGGAGGTTCTTCACTGTACGCGGCACGGATCAGTTCGGCCAATCGCGGATACGGATCGTCCCGGTCGTTCCATTCATGCGCCGAGAGGAGGGCCTGGGACGGCTGTCCGGCTTCCGCCTGTAGAATCGCCAATTGAAAGGACACGAGCGGATCATCCGACTTGGCCGCGAGTTCCCGGTACCATTCGACGGCTTGGGCCCGTTCGGCCGCCCCGTCCCCCGATACCCACGCCATCAGCCGTTGTTCCCATGCCGGCGCGCGCTTGAGCCCTTCCTGCACGTCCATGGTCCGGCCGACCATCAGGCCGAGCGCCTGCTCCGGCGCTTCGATCCGGTCGAGCTTCGGCATCGAGGAAGCAGTCACCACGACAAACGCCAGGGAGGCGACCAGGAACGTCGCCGCGAACCAGCTGACGAGCGGAGAATACCCCCCCGGAAACTTTCCGACGGCGGGGGGAGCGTCTGTCTCCCGCCACCATGAGCGGGAGCCGGGCTGCGGGGGTGGTGACGGATCGGGAGCGGTCATGGTGTTGAAACTATAACACGGTCATTTTCCGCCCAGGAACCCCTCAAAAGTAACCGCCGCTTCGGCTGGAGCGCGCATAAACTCATGGCCGACGGGGCTCGGACTTCGCTATACTGGGGCTCTCACTCTTTGGAGATTCATGGTTCTTCGCGACTTTACTCCCCCGAGCCGCCTGCTCCTCGGCCCCGGCCCGAGCCTCGTGCATCCCAGAGTCCTGCACGCGCTCTCTCTGCCGCTACTCGGCCACTTGGACCCCGTGTTTCTCAGGCTCATGGACGAGATTCAAACTCTGTTGCGCGGGGTGTTTCAAACGCACAACCGCTTCACGATCGCCGTCTCCGGCACCGGCTCGGCCGGGATGGAAGCGTCGATCGTGAACCTGGTCGAGCCGGGCGACGCGGTGATCGTCGGCGTCAACGGGGTGTTCGGAACCAGGCTGGCCGCCGTCGTCGAACGGTGCGGCGGGAAAGCCGTCCGTGTGGAAGCGCCCTGGGGAACCTGCATCGATCCGGCGGCCGTCGAGCAGGCGCTGCGACGGTCGGGGCCGGTCAAAGCCGTCGCCGTCGTCCACGCGGAAACGTCCACAGGCGTCTGGCAGCCGCTCGACGAGATTGCCGGCCTGTGCCGGCGGTACGATGCGCTGTTCGTCGTCGATGCGGTCACGTCGCTGGGCGGCGTCCCCGTCGAAGTCGATCGCCTCGGCATCGACGTGTGCTACAGCGGCACGCAAAAATGCCTGAGTTGCCCGCCGGGCCTGGCGCCCTTTACGATGAGCGAACGTGCCCTGGCGGCGGCGAAACAACGGCGCATTCCTTGCCAGAGCTGGTACCTGGACATGGCGCTCATTGCCGAGTATTGGGCGGAAGGGACGCGAGCCTATCACCACACCGCTCCGGTCTCGATGCTCTACGCGCTCCGGGAGGCCTTGCGTCTCGTCGAGGAAGAGGGTCTCCCGGCCCGATTCGCCCGTCACCGGCTCAACAGCGACGCGTTACTGGCGGGCCTGGAGGCGCTGGGCCTGCTCCCGCTCCCGGCGGTCGGCCGGCGCCTGCCGATGCTGAATTGCGTGACCGTCCCTCCGCACATTCCCGAAGCGGAGGTGCGCGCGCAATTGCTCGCGGAATACGGCATCGAAATCGGCGGAGGGCTCGGCCCGCTGAAGGGAACGGTCTGGCGGATCGGTCTGATGGGCGAATCGGCCGCCGAAGCGCCCGTGCTGACTCTCTTGAACGCGCTCGAAGCGCTTTTTACGCGATACGGCTGGCTCACGACGCCGGGGCGGGCATTACAGGCCGCCTCCGGCGTGTACGGTCAGGCGAATTCGTGATCGGAGGTTGAACGATCGTGATGGACAATAAGCCCCTGCTCTGGGTCCTTGGCGGCGGAGCGTTCGGATTCGTAGCCGTGGTCGCCTACTGGATTTTCGCCCTTACGCTGGCCGGCCAGATGAAGTCCGACCAGGTGTCGCCCCAGCGAACCGCGGCGTTCATCCAGGCCATCCTGGAGGCGAACCGCAACAATTATACGGACAACGTCGTCGTCAAACTTCAACGGGACGGCATCGAAGCGCACGAGCATTGGCGGGACGAACGGGGCGTGCCGCTGCCCGCGCAATTCCTGCTGGAATCCGGCCGGCTCGTGGCCCTCAAGAATCTCAATTTTTCGTTCCGCCTGGCGAGCCTGACGCCGATCTATGCGTGGAACGCCGCCAACAGCGACATGGAACGGATCGGCCTCACCGCCGTTCAGAAAGACCCCTCGCAACCGCATTACGGTGTCGTAAAGCGGGGCGACACGCGCCTCTTTCAGGCGATCTATCCGGATCGCGCCGTGTCGCAGGCCTGCGTCGACTGCCATAATCAGCACCCCAACAGCCCCCGCCGCGACTTCAAGCTCAACGACGTCATGGGCGGCATCATCATCACGTTTCCGATCGGAGAATGACCGCGTGTCCATCGCCATCCACAATGCCAGACTGATCGACGGCAACGGGCAGACCGTCGAACGGGCCACCGTCATCGTTCGCGAAGGCAGCATTCACGCGGCCGGACCCAGCCGCACCGTGTCGATTCCCCGAGGGGCCGTCCGTATCGACGGCCGCGGCCATACGGTCCTGCCGGGATTGATCGATTGCCACGTCCATCTCTGTCTCGGCGCCGAACCGGACGTCGTTCAGGCCGTCGAGCGGGAAACTCCGACCGAAACGCTGCTGAAATCGAGTCAATTGGCGCGGCAGACCCTCGAAGGAGGCATCACCACGGTTCGCGACGTCGGCTCGCGCGATCATTCGATCTTCGCCCTCAAGCAGGCCATCGACAGAGGACTCACGGCGGGCCCGCGCATCATCGGCGCCGGTCTGGCCATCTGCATGATCGGAGGACATGCGCGATTCATCGGCCAAGAGGTCGAGGGGGTGGAACAGGTCCGCCAGGTCGTCCGTGCCCAGATCGCGGCGGGCGCGGAAGTCATCAAGGTGATCGCTTCGGGCGGCGTCCTCACGCCGGGCACTTCTCCCGATCAGGCGCAAATGACGCTCGAAGAGCTGCGGGCCGCCGTGGATGAAGCGACGCGCGCGGGACGGAAGGTGGCGGCCCATGCCCATGGATCGTCGGGGATGAAGAATGCGATTCGGGCCGGCGTCCATTCGATCGAACATGCGACGTTGATGGACGAGGAGGCCGCCGGCCTCATGAGCCGGCACGGCGTGTACATGGTGCCGACGCTCTCGGCTCTGGCCACCACCGCGGCCTGCCGGCGGGGCTGCGGGATTCCCGACAGCGCCCGCGACAAGGCCAAGGCCATGACGAAACGCCATCAGGCCAGTTTCAAGCAGGCCCGCCGGCACGGGATTCTGATCGCCATGGGTACGGATGCCGGCACCCCCTTCAACTATCACGGAGAGAATGCGCAGGAACTCGAACGGATGGTGGCGTTCGGGATGAGTCCGATGGAGGCGATCCTGGCCGCCACGTCGTCCGCCGCCCGATTGCTCGGCATGCAGGACCGGATCGGAACCATCGAGCGAGGCAAAGCAGCCGATTTGATCCTGATCGAAGGAAATCCTCTACGGAAGATCGACGTGATGCGCGACCGCAGCCGGATCGCGGGCGTGATGCAAGCGGGACGGTTTGTGGCGGGCCCGCTGGCCCGAATGTGAAATGATAAATGAGGAATGCGGAATGAGGCGGAGCCCATCTTCCCCTTTCAGCATTTCACATTCCACATTGAGCATTCACCGGCGTTACCGCCTCTCGTAGAGCAGTTCCAGCGCGGAGGCAAAGCCGTGCAGGCGTCCCTTGCGGAACTGCGCGTCCAGGCCCGCGCGGAGGGAGCGGACTCCCCCTTCGTCGTTCTTCCCCACCACGCCCTGCGAGACCATCATCTGCGTGGCGACCTCCACCAGACGTTGTTTGCGTCCTTCCATGTCGTCCGTGACCAGTTCGTCCATGACCTCCGCCGCCCGCCCGTGGACGATCTCCTCCTTGAACGAATCATAGCCTTGATCCGCCACCGTCCGTTCCCGGATCACCGCGAGCTCGGACTTGATGCGCGTCACGTCTTTGATCAGCACGGCAAAGAGTTCCTTGCGGCCCTCGTCGAACAGCTTCTTCTCCATCTCGTCGAGAATGACGGACACATCGACGGTCTCGGCCCCGAATTCATCCCCCCAATTGAGACGGTCGTAGTTCCGGCGCTTCTCGGGATCGCCGATGATCTCGTAGGCCGCATTGATCTCGCGGATCCTGGCTTCGGCGTCCTTGCTGTCGGGATTGCGGTCGGGATGGTGCTCGAAGACGAGCTTCCGGTAGGCCTTCTTGATCGCGTCGTCCGAGGCCTCCCGCGAAATCCCCAACACTCTGTAGAAATCGACCCGCGGCATGGTCCCGACTATAGCACGGCGTTTCCGTTCCCTTCACCTTGACTCCCGGGCGTAAGCTCCGTAGCCTGGCGCGGCGTAATATGGTGGGCGGCAGGCGTCAAAGGGCAACAGGAAGAAATCCGTCCCCTTGCCGCGAACTCCTCACCCATTGCCGACGAATACAAAAGTCTGGAATGGTGAATACGGAATCATGGTGGGTGGGCGTCACCCGCTATCAATGGCTCGTTCTGTTCGTCGCCTGGCTCGGATGGGTGTTCGACGCCATGGATGCGACGATCTATGCGATCGTCCTTCACCCGGCCCTGCGCGACCTGCTTCAAACGTCGCCCGCAACCCCCGTGTCCGCCGAACAGATCGGCTGGTACGGCGGCATCATCTTTTCGATCTTCCTGATCGGGTGGGCCGTCGGCGGGATCACATTCGGCATCCTGGCCGACCGTTTCGGCCGGACCAAGGTGCTGATCGCCACGATTCTCACCTACGCGGTCTTTACCGGCGCCGCGGCGCTGTCCCAGGACTGGTGGCAGCTCGCATTCTACCGCTTCCTCACCGCCCTCGGGATCGGGGGCGAATGGGCGGCCGGCGCCGCGATCGTGGCGGAAATCTGGCCCGAGGACAAACGGGCCAAAGCCGCCGGCATTCTGCAGTCGGCCTGGGCCGTCGGTTTCTTCCTCGCCGCCGCATGCAATCTCACGCTCAAGGAAACCTACGGCTGGCGCGGCCTCTTTCTCGTCGGTATCCTGCCGGCATTCGTGGCGCTCCTGGTCCGCCGGTGGGTGAAGGAGCCGGAGCGCTGGACGCAGGCGCATGAGCGGCAGATCATTCCCCTCTCCGCCATCTTCAAGGGCGATCTGCGACGGGCGACGGTGGCGGGATCGGCTCTCGCCTTCGTAGCCGTCTTCGGCTTATGGGGATCGACCAACTGGGCTCCCACGCTCGTACGGGAACTGCCGGACCTCAAGGGACAGGATCCGGCCGTGCTGACCCGATACGTGAGTTACGCCATCATGGCCTTGAACGCCGGCGCACTCTTCGGCTACCTCGGATTCGGGCCGCTCGCGGACCGATTCGGCCGCCGCCCGGTGTTCGCCCTGATGTGCCTCGGCAGTTTCATCATGCTGCCGGTTACCTACCTGCTCCCGTCGACCTACGCCGGGGTGTTGATGCTGCTGCCGGTTCTCGGATTCTTCAACAACGGCATCTTCAGCGGCTTCCCGATCTATCTGCCGGAGCTCTACCCGACCGCGCTCCGCGCCACCGGCGCCGGCTTTTGTTTCAACGCGGGACGCATCCTGGCCTCCGCCTCCCCCTTCCTGACCGGCTGGCTCGTCACGACGCTCGGCACATTCGGTCGGGCGGCCAGCACCGTCGCGCTCATCTACCTGCTGGGGCTGGCCGTGCTCCTGTTTGCCCCGGAAACGAAAGGCAGACCGCTGCCGGACTGACCGGGGCGGGTCCTTGACTTCCCTTCGGCCCGGCTTATCTGTCCATTCATGGACAACAACCAGCCCCCCCATGCACTGACGCACGACGAAAAAAAGGCGGCGGAAGCAGCCTTCGCCGGCCGGCCGTTCAATCCCACATGGTCCGCGCAAGCCCGCGCCGTGTACGACGGGATCATCGGAGCCCTGCCGGCACCGGCAACGGAAGAGCCCGTGGCCGAGCCGGCCCCTGCGGAGTCGGCGACGCAGAAGGAAGAGTCGGCGTCGGCGTCCGATGGAACCGACGAGGACGCGCCCCCTTCGGAAACTCTGCCGGCCAGGATCCCTTTCGAGCAGGCGGTGGCCAGCGGCGCGCTGATCGATGTCACGCCGGCGGCCAAACAGCTCGGGTTATCATTTCCCGTGACGGTAACCAAACCATTGTGGGAAGTCGGTATCGCCCCCTCGCAGAGCCTGACGGAAGAGGACCGGGCCGGCCGCCTGCGCGATGTCCTGATGGCCTTCAGGCTTCGCCTGGCCACCCAGCCGACCATCTCGCCGCTCATCGACTTTCCGGCACTCTTAGCCCTCCCGCCGAGCAGCGTGCCGCAGCCAATCCCGCTCTTCGCCTTGATCCAGCCGGACGAGCAGAACCGGGCGACGGTCACGCTCCTGCTGCCCAACGAAGTGGCCGCGACGATCGTCCCGATGAACTGACCGTCGCTGCCGTCCGAAGATCCGACGCGCCCCTGTCCGCTCACGCCTCCGCCCGGTCCCTTGATCCGGAAATAAAACGGGGTGTAGGGTGACCGAAGAGCCGGAAACGAGGGTGCGTTGGTTCTCGGCACGGGGGAGGGGAAATTGTCACGCGCGACATGCCGGACCTGGGGGCCCGCTCCCGTCCTCTGCTGCGTCCTGTTTTTCACGGCCGGATGTTCCCCCGTCGTCTTCCAGCCGGCGCCGGTTGTACCGACCAAGTCTCCCCTGCCCTATTCCGCCAAGGTGAAACTGATTCAGATCGAAGCCTATGACGTACGGCCGGGGGCGACGATGATTGCCGATCCGCGGATTGAGAACCACGTGACGGGAGTCGGCCGCTCGCTGGAGAACGCCAGGCGGGAATGGGAACAATCAATCGCGGACTATGCGGCCGCCCGCAAAACCTTCACGTATCTCTCGATGGACAGCCAGACCGATCTCGACCTGACCCTGCGGCTGAACATCTACATCGATCCGGGAGTGCTGTACAAATTCAACCATGTCTACCTGGCTCATCTCGAGGGCACCCTCGCCGATCCCCGCACCGGGCGGCTCCATAGTTATCGCAGCGTGGGAAAGTCTACGGGGGACGTGTTCCGGGGCGGGAGGGCGGACGATCAAGGTCCGATCAACATGGCCGTCCAAGCCGCACTGAACGATCTGTTCGGAAGCATCGAGAACGACCTGCGGCTCAGACGGCCCTAGTCCTTGCGGTTCACGGACGGGACGCGGCCATCTCCCTGGCCAAGTCGCGTTCCTGCGCCTCCGTCTTCACCGCTCCGTCCAACCGCGCGTCGACCAGCCGGTCAAGAATCTCCTTGAACCGCGGACCGGGCGCGAGACCGATCTGTTTGAGATCATCTCCGTTCACGCTGATCGCGACATGGCGGTCCCGTTTGACGAAGCGCCCGAGCCGGCGCCGGACGCGACGCCCCGCGGCCCCCTGCTGCGCAGCCTGCACCTTTGCGAGCATCAGCACCAGCGCTTCATCCGGCAGCCCGATCAACAGCCGATAGACGCGCGACGGGCGCAGGTCCCCGGGCCGGCACAGCACCCGTGCCGGCCGCCCCGTCCGATCCCCCGCGCACGCGACGGCTTCGGCTTGCACGCTCGACAGCTGCAACCGTCTTTCCACCGCACGAACGACGGCCGGACTGCCGGTCGAGAGCAACGCCATCAGATACAACAGCGGCCGGTCCACCGGACGATCCGGACATTGTCTTCTCCACCAGGCCAGGGCCTGCGGCAACGCCGCCAGCAGGCGCCGGGCCCGTCCGCCATACCTGAGACGCGGGTGCAGGAATCGAAGGAGCTTGAGACGAACAAGGCTGGCGATCGACCCGGCCGGCTCGCGCTCAGCCAGCAGCGACAGAACCTCGTTGCACAGGCGGGGGCCGGACAATCGTTCGATCTGGTTCGTCGCGGCGGCCCGCCGCAACAACGTTTGCGTCTTCCTTTCCAGGACAAAGCCGAATCGTTGCGCGAAGCGGATCGCACGGAAGATGCGGGTCGGATCGTCGAGAAAACTGTCTTCATGCAGCACGCGGATCGACCCGGCCGCGAGATCCCGGCGTCCGCCAAACGGATCGTGCAACCGTCCGAACTGCGCGGCATTGAGCTGTACGGCCATCGCATTGATCGTGAAATCACGCCGGTGGAGATCCTCCTTCAGCGAAGCCGGCGCGACCGCCGGCAGCGCGGCTGGTTCGGCGTAGGATTCCCGCCTTGTGCTCGCAATATCCAGCTTGAGGCCGTCCGGCAATACCAGCCGAGCCGTGGCAAAGCGCTCGAAGACAGCGAGACCCGCTCTGTACCGGTCGGCCACGAGGCGCGCGAAGGCGATACCGTCACCCTCCACGGCGATATCCAGATCCCAGTTCTCCCGCCGCAGAAAGAGGTCCCGGACGACTCCGCCGACCAGATAAATCGGCATGCCCCGCCCGTCCGCGAGTGCGCCCAATTCACGGAGCAACTTGCGCCGTTTGGGACGCAGGCGGCGCAGCACATTCTCCTTGCTCGACAGTCGGCTCATGGCGCGCATTGTAGCAATCCCCCCGGCCGCGGGAAACCACGCCCTCCATAACGAAACGGGCGTTCGGAAGCGATCCCGAACGCCCGTTTCGGCCAACCGCGGCTTCGATGATCGACGTCGTGCCCCCTGACGATCGCGTGTCTCCCTTATGCTCCGCCCCCTGTTGAGTCTGGCCACCTCCCGCTGATTCAGTTGGCCGCTCTCAATCCCCTTGTCGATCCGCTGTTCGTGATTCGCCTGATGCCGGTCGATCATCGGCGTATCCGATTCCGCATAGGCCATTCCCGCAGACGACTGACTGAGCGCAGCAATGGTCCGTCGGTTGACCGTGGAATTTCACCAGCCCTCGCCTTACTCCTTGTATCTAGACACCTTCGGTCCTCTATGGTTTTTCGCCTATCCGGCGGGCAGCGTTGGCGGAATTTCAACGACGGGAAGCGGCCTTTCTGACCCGGACTCACGTGGCCGGCTAGCGGACGTCCCGGAAAAACGCTTTGGGCAGTGTCGGCAAGCCCCATTCGACGTGAAGAATGATGGCAAGGACCCGGACGAAGCTTCGCCAGATGCCCATTTGGACGAACTTACGAGAGTCCGTGATGACGGGAGGTGCAAGCAGAACCGGATTGGTTTCCTCGACCACCCGTTCACAGAATGCGACGTCTTCAAGGATCGGGCGGTCGGGAAAACCGCCGAGCCGTTGAAAAAGCCTGCGCCGCACGAACAGCGCCTGATCACCATAGATGATCCGGCTATGGGTGCATCGAAGATTGTCGAGAAAGGAGATTATTCTGAGCCGCCAATCGCGGCCGGAGAACTGATGCCTGAATCCACCGGCCTGGACGGCCTGATCGGACTCCATCCTGTTCAGGCGTTCGATCGCACCGGGCGGCAAGAGTGTATCCGCGTGGAGAAACAGGAACCATTCGCCGCGGGCCTCCTTCGCCCCCGCATTCATTTGGGAGGAACGGCCTTTAGGAGCGGTCAGCACGATCCGTGACGCGTGAGGGGCACGGGGTGAGGCGTTTTGAAACTTGAACTCCGCCAGGACGGCAAGTGTACCGTCGGTGCTGCCGCCGTCGACGACGATGACCTCGTAATCGCCCGGCTGAGCGAGAAGGGTGTGAAGCGTCCCCGGCAGAGCCTTCTCTTCGTTGTACGCAGGAATGACGACGGAGATCACGGGGGATCCGTTGACAGGAAGTGCGAGCCGCGACACAGACTCTTTATCTTTTCCTGCTCCCCGGTCATACGCGTTACCCCTTCACCGCTGACCTCGCGCCACATGCCTGTTTCGTTCAGCCACCTCGGCAGATACCTCGACAGATCGGAGACCCAGGCGGCCGAATCCTCCTGAATCGCATCGAACAACTCGGCCAGAGTGAGGACCATACGTTGCGTCAACGCCAGATAGTCCTGCGCCTTGCGGGCCAGATCGCCGAAGTCGGTCTGTCCGGCCGCCACGGCACGCCAGATCATCCGCTCACCGAAGGCATGATGCGCTTCTTCCTGACGGATCAATATCCGCCGCACGTTCCCGAACGGCGCACCGCGCCTGGCGAGCCCTGCTTCGATCCGGTTGAGGATAGCCTCCCCCAGGCCTTCCAGAATGATCTGCTCGGCCATGAACGTCTCGTTCAGATCCCGCCGGGCGAACGCATCGTCCAGTTTGGCCCGATAGGCTTCCAAGGCCGGCAAGAACGGCGCATCGCCGAGATGCCGCGGGGCCAGCCAGACGATGGCGCCTTGAAACACACGGGCATGCATGGCCTCCTGCCGCGCTTGGCTTTTCAGAAACCGCCCGGCGCGGGCGTCGTCCGCCGCGACGGCCTGCCTGGCCGCACAATCCCGGGCCATCCGCTCTCCATATTCGAGGAAGGTGAGGAGACGCGCGATCGGAACCCGTTCGTCAGGGCGCACCAGCACGGGACACCTCCTCCGGCGGGATGCCGTTCAGACTCCAATCGTAGTCGAGATACTCGATGCGGTAGGGCACGCTGGCCAATTCGCGGGCCAGTTCCGGATCGGCCACATAGCGCCCCACATAGGGGAGCACTCCACCGGCTGCGGCGACAAAATCCTCTTCGAACCAGTCAAAGATCCTTGAGAGCCGGGCGACCTTGCCTGCCCGATCGAAACGATTCCGGACGGGATCATTGATGAACTCCCGCGCCGCCTGATCGAGTTGCCGTTGAATCATCCCGCCGTCGTACGCCCCTGATTGCAGCTTGGGACAGGACCTCGAGGCGCACACGATCGCGAAATGCACGCGCGGCTCGTTGAAGTGTCTCCGTAGGACCGCATGCTCCAGATCATAAAGATTCAGTCGTACTCCCCCGACACCGTACTCCCGCAGTTTGAAGTAGCGATACCATCCGACATAGGGACGGGGAGTCTCTCCCCGAAGGATGCCGTCGATCGCGAACGCATTGTACGCGTTGATCCAGAAGGCCAATCGTTCCTCGACGGGAAGAACGCTCGGGTCGACACGATCCAATTGCGCAAGATACTCGATGAACCGCCGGTCCTTCTGGATGGCGGGATAATTCACGGACCCGTTGATGACGGAGGATCGCAGGATTCCGTCAAAGGCACGGTGCGAGAAGTCAGCCGGCGCGAGAGGATCAGCGGGATGAAATGAGGACGGCGCTGCGGAACAGCCGATAATCATGGCCAAGGCCAGCCCGCCACCAATCAGGAGACTCCCCATGCCCCCTCCCCGCTCACCCGGCGGCTTCCCCCGACGCATCGTGCCAACTGCCGTCATTGTGACCACATTTGCACAACCCACCGCCGTTTTTTTCCCCGTTTCCCGATCGACGCCGGTCATACCGGCCCGCTCGATCTTCTAACCTGCTGAATTTCCTTGACCAATGTCCAGCCCGGGAACGGCACATGCCTTGCTGAGGGACTCTGGAATGGATTCGATATCACGTTGGCTCAAGGAGGTTTACATGAGGAAAACAACGATGCTCCCGATCACCGTGGCCACCCTGACGATCGCACTCTTGGCTGCAGCGCCCGCCCCGGCCAAGAGTTCCAAGAAATCATCGTCTCAACCGTCTGCGGCGGCAGCGGCATCTTCGCTGGGATCCCTCCCGCAGACTTCGGAAGCCCCCAAGGCGGGCCGGCACGATGAGAAGCCCGGTCCGGCCTGGAGGACCGTCGGCGGCACCGTGAAGCAAATCGACGGCAACGCCTATACCGTCGAAGATTACGAAGGCAACCAGGTGAAACTCTACGTCGGTCAGGGAACGAAGCACATCAAGCAGAAGAAGGTCGGGGACACCGTTCGCGCAGAGATTACGCGGGGCGGCTTCGCGAATTCGATTCAATAACCCCCCCCTGTGAATCCGCGCACCCGCCCCGGGCGCGCCGGTGTCTGCGAAGAGGCCGACCCTGAACAGGTCGGCCTCTTTATTTTTCCCCGCCGGTGACCGCGGACCTTGGGTCCCGCACGAAGCGAATGTCTCCGAAATAGGCGGTCGCCCGTTCCCCGGTGTCATCCGTATCGCTCATGATGGCCACGCCGTTGATCATCGGCGGCTCCCCCCCGAAGGCCCTCTTGTAATCCTCGTAAATGTTCCGCTCCTCATCGACCCAGGTTCCGACGTTCCGGGCGCCGCTTTCGACGATGACCATCATGGCGAAGTCGGTATAGGCATTCTCGACGACGGTCCCGACCGGCGTCGTCGTGTCCCAGATGTAATTCAGCGCCGCGATCGGGATGTCGCCGAAGAGCACCCGGCCTGCCTTGTACTTGAGCTTCTTGGCGAAACTCACCCTGTCCGGATCGTACGCAAACGTCACGTACAGCCTCGCAGGATAATCATCGCCGTCTTTTCGGCGCACATCGCTGGTTTTCAACAGGTTGTCAACTTTCCAACGCCAGCGCAAGAGGGGGAATTCCTTCGGATCGATCGAAACCTCCTTCGTCAGACCGGAGGCCGAGGCGTCGCTCGTGGCTTTCACAACCGTACGAGCACCCTCTCTCACGACTTCATACGCCGTGTGTCTCGGCACCTTCTTGAACGTCAGCGGCTTCCAGCCCTGCGGGAGGGCAATCCCCGGCTGCCCGGATGAAAACTTCCCGACCTCGATCAACGGCGCGGACTGCGCCCGGGATATCACCTGATCGCCGAGGCTTCCCGCCAGAAACAACGTCAGGGGGATGATTCCACGCCAGGTCATCGGGCAAGCCCCTTTCCCTTACCGCCTCATCCAGGCGAACAGCTTCATCAGGCGGTTTCTAGTCGCCTGAGTGAAATGCGCCTTTCGCCAGAGGTTCACCACCTTCTTGTTCACTTCAGCTTGCGTGGGATAGGGATGGATGGTTGCCGCGATCGTCTTGGCNNAGCGGCGGCCGCCATTCCGTCCTTCATCCTTTTCTCGCCCAGGCAAACCACTTCTTCAGAATGTTCTTCTGGCTTTCGGAAAAATGCGCCTTGCGCCACAGGTTGACGGCCTTCTTGATCACTTCGGCCTGCGTCGGGTAGGGATGGATCGTCCCGGCGATCGTTCTGGCGCCGGCGCCGGCCTTCATCGCCACGGAGAATTCCCCGATCATCTCGCCGGCATGCGCGGCGACGATCGTCGCCCCGAGAATCCTGTCCGTCCCCTTTTGAATGTGCACCCGTGCGAAGCCCTCGTCTTCTCCATCCAGGACGGCACGATCGACCTCCTCGAGCTTGTACGTATAGGTTTCGACCTCGATTCCCCTGGCCTTCGCCTCCTTTTCATACATCCCGACGTGGGCCACTTCCGGCTCGGTATACGTACACCAGGGCATGACCAGGGAATCGACGTTCGCATAGGCCAATCCGAAGGGGTGCGGGAACAACGCGTTTTGGATCACGATCTGCGCCATGGCGTCGGCCGCATGCGTGAACTTGTGCCGCGAACAGACGTCGCCCGCCGCGTAGATTCTCGGATTGGTCGTTTGCAGCCGGCCGTTCACCTTCACGCCGCTGTTGTCGTATTCCACACCGACGGCTTCGAGCCCCAACCCTTCGACGTTGGGCGTACGGCCGACGCCGACCAGGATCTCATCCACCGTGACGTCGTATTGGCGGCCGTGCGAGTCGACCCGCAGCCGTTTGCCGCCCTCCGTCCTGCCGACGTGCATGTCTTTTCCGCAACACAGCAGCGTGACGCCGTCGCGCTGCATCCGGCGCTGGACGATCTCGGCCGCATCGCGGTCTTCGTTGGGCATGATGCCGTGCAAGGCTTCGATCAGGTAGACCTGGCTGCCGAAACGCGCAAACGACTGCGCCAATTCGCAGCCGATCGGTCCGGCGCCGAGCACCCCGATGCGCTGAGGCAGTTCGGTCAGCGAGAACACCGTTTCGTTGGTAAGATACCCCGCTTCCGTCAATCCCGGAGTGGGCGGCGCCGAGGCGCGGGCCCCGGTGCAGATTGCGGCCTTCGCGAAGGTCAGCGTGCGGTTACCCGCCGGCCCTTCGACCTGAATCCTGTCGGCGCCGGTGAACCGTCCGCTGCCGATGTACACGTCAACACCCAGGCCGGCGTAGCGCTGAGCCGAATCGTTGCGGCTGATCCGCGCCCGCAACTTGCGCATGCGCGCCATGGCGGCGTCGAAGTCGTACCTCACCCCGGGGGGTACGTGAATCCCAAACTCCGAGGCGTTGCGCAGATCCGCCCAGGCCCGCGCGGCGCGAATGACGCCTTTCGAGGGCACACAGCCGACGTTCAGGCAGTCGCCGCCCATCAGATGCTTTTCGATCAGCGCGACTTTGGCCCCGATACCGGCGGCAATCACGGCCGTGATCAGCCCCGCCGTCCCGGCTCCGAGCACCACCATGTTGTACCGCCCGGCGGGCTGAGGATTGACCCAGTTCGAAGGATGGACGTTGGCCTCGAGGAGGCGGTTGTGCTCATCATCCGGCAGAACCAGCCTCGCTTCATGCTCATGCATCGAAGGTGTCCTCTGCGACGTCGGCGTCATCATGGCACATCATTCCTCCCCGTGCCCGTCTCATATCGTACGATTCACGCTCACGCCTGCAATCATGCCTGTCTGGCCGTGAACCGCCTGTACAGGATCGGCACCAGCGCCAGGAGCCCGAGCAGGACGAAGGCCGCTATAACCTGGGGGGAAGCGATTTCCTTCAGCGAGTTGATCGTGCCCAACTGGCGGCCTGCATAGGCATAGACGAACGAGCCGGGAATGATCCCCAGGGCCGTGGCTGCGGCATAGCGTCCGACACTCATCCGCGTCAGCCCGGATACGAGATTGACGACAAAAAACGGAAAGAGCGGGATCAGCCGGAGCGTCATCAAATAGCTGAACGCGTTCTTGGCGAATCCTTGCTGCAGCGGCTCCACCCACCTTCCGAACTTCTGCTCGACCCAGTCGCGCAGCAGATAGCGTGCGGCAAGAAATGCGAGCGTCGCCCCGCTCGTGGCCCCGAGGTTTACGAAGAGCGTCCCGAAGACGGCTCCGAACAGGAAGCCGCCGGCGAGCGTGAGAATCACCGCCCCGGGAAGAGACAAGCCCGTGACCGCGATATAGGCCAGGATGAACAGCGCGACCGAGGCGGCATAATGGGTCTCGGTAAAGGCCAGGAGCTGATCGCGGTTCTGCTTGAGCGCGTCAAGAGAAAGCACGCGGCCGAGATCGAAGTAAAAGAACGCGCCGACCGCACAGGCGATGACCAGCGCGATGACGATTTTTCCGCCTGTCGCTCTGCCGGCGGGTTCAGCTGCCGATATCTCGTCTGCCATGGTCATCTGATCGCGTATCATGGAGGCTCCTTTCCCGGCTGTCAATGTCGGTACGTAGCCGTCAGTCGGTCGGTCTCACGGCTTCTTACAGGCCGGAGGAGATGGGCGCGCGGCAGGGCCCTACCGCGGGGAGGAGAGTATCCGATGGACGGAGGTCGCGGCGGATCGCCGGGGTGAACGAACGTGAGACCGAACGGATGTTATCGGGGCTGGCGGCTGTGGAGATCGCGATCGATATCGAGACGGCCGACGGCCCGCTCGAGCGGATCGATTTTCCCGTCCCGGTTTCGATCCAGCTCCTGGAAATGATCATGCACGAGCTCGGAGATCTGCGGGCTCGGCACGCCGTCCGTGCGGGTGTCGAGACGCGGATCATAGCGGCGCCGGTCCTCAAGCAGGCCGTGGTGCATGAGATCGGTTCGGGGCCGCACCAGAGCTTTTGGCGCAACCCGCTTACGAACCTTTACGTGGCGGCGGCCTGTTCGGTCGGTCATCTTGGCCTCCGACGGCACTCGCCCGGCTTCTTTCTGCGCACGTTCGGGCTGCCGCTCGGAGACAAGGGGTATGGCGGCTTTCCCCGTCCAGGGACCTGCGGTCTTCTGTGCCGTCTCCGGCAGAGGCTTGTGAGGGCGAGCGGACACAGGGGCCGGAGCCGACTCCTTGGCCTTCTTCTGAGCAGCCTGAGCCTGTCCCGTCGCTGCCCAGACCAGGATGACCGAACAGGCTAATACCGTCAGATCCGGCCGCTTCGTCTTCATGCCTCTCCCCTGCGATACGGACAGGCTTAAGTGTATCAGGTACCCCGCATGTCCAAGCAAGACAAGGATTTCGGCGGCGCTCCCTCGACGGCGAGGCGTATCCCGCTTGTAAGAGACCGCCTATCTATCCTACTCTGTCCCAGGAGGCCGACCCATGGATGAATCGACCCGTTTGACCAGAACCAAAGAGCAGTGGGCCAAAGCCCGTCGCGGCGGAGAAGAACGTGAAGTGTTTGAACAGGGGGACGATCGGCTCCCGCCGGGGCAGCATCTCGTCGAAACGTTTCCCGTGCTGGATCTCGGGCACAAACCGGAGATCCCGCTTTCCGAATGGACGATCACGATCGGCGGATTCGTCGCCCGTCCCGTCACCTGGACCTGGGAACAATTCTTGGCCCAACCGCAATTCCGGGATGTTTCGGATTTTCACTGCGTCACGTCATGGAGCCGGTTCGACAACGAATGGGAAGGGGTCAGTTTCAAGCACATCATCTCCGTGGTAAAACCGCTCTCCCTCGCCAAATTCGTCCTCTTCAAGTCGTACGACGACTATACGACCAACCTCCCGCTGGAGGCCTGCGACGACGACGATGTGTTGCTGACCTACAAGTGGAACGGCAACCCGCTCACCAGGGAGCACGGAGGGCCGGTGCGGGTCATCGTACCGAAACGGTATGCCTGGAAAGGCGCGAAGTGGGTGAAGGAGATCACGTTTTCGGACAAGGATGAGAAGGGATTCTGGGAAGTTCGCGGCTACTCGAACACGGCGCTCCCCTTCCTCAACGATCGTTACGCCTGAGTGCCGTTACTTTTTCATCCACCCGCCGGGACCTTCCACATAGTTTCCCGGCCTGGTGTTCTGAATCGCCTTTTCTCCGGCAAGGGCTTCAACCGCATCAAGCGACGTCCGGTTCCGCTTCGCAATGTCTTCGTAGGCTTGGCGGCGCTTCTGGTTCACGTCGTTCGTCAACGCCGCTGCTTCCGGATTGGCAGGATTGACCGCGCCCAGATAGCCGTTCGGTTTCTCCCCCACCAAGCCTTTGGCTTTGGCCTCCTCAAGCGAGATGGCGCCGGCAGGCGACAGCACCGCGAGCAAGAGCAGGACGACGCCGACCGCCGCTGTCAGATACGTTCTCCACATGACCGCCTCCATGAACCGGCCTAAAACAACCCGCTTTCGCTCGACAGCACTTCGTCGAGCTCTTTGTCGACCTTCACCCGAATTTCATGGTCGATCTTCACGTTCAGGTTGATCGTGATCGGCTTCTCCGGCGCCGCAACCTCCACGCGCGGAGTACAACCCCAGACGATCACCGCCGCGCCTGCGGCCAGCCACGTCGCCGCGACCGTCTTTCTCGTTTTTCCCCGCATCGTCGTCCTCGTCGAGGTTAGGGCTTCGCGAATTTCTTCTGGACGGAGTCTTCGATGTCCTGCACGAGGCGTAAGCTTTTCAACAACGCCGGAATATTCTCCTGAACCGTGAGGTTGAAGTGAATCGGCGGGCTTTTCTTCTGATCGGGATTCCTCCCTTCAAGCCGCGCCTTCAAATTCAACGTGCCGTCGTCCTGATACTGCGCGCCTACTTGTAGCACATTATAATGAAAGTTGCTGAGGGCCTGCAGGACCAGCCGCATGTTGGCGTTGGCCTGGGTGACCGCCTTGGTCGTCTCCGGCGACGCCCCGTATCGAATCACCCCGCCGGGAGGTCTTGCCTCGAGTTGCCCGTCCTTGACGCTGATCCCGCGCGGGGTGACCGTGACGGGAACCGCTCCGTCCAGCAAACCGGTCCCCTGCAACCCTTTCTGCTGCTCCAGGCTCAAGACCTGTTGCAGATCGAGCTGCCGGATCGCCAACGTGACGACGTGCGGCGGACGCGAGAGATCCGCGCGCAATCCCCGGCTTGTCACCACGCCTCCCAGCAGTTTGCAGCTGAAATCCCGCACCTCCACGACCGGCAGCGCCTCACGCAAATCCCACGCTCCCTGAACCGTCAACGCAATGTCGCCGACGTCCACCCCGGTGTTCATCGACGCGACCCGGACCTCCGCGGGATCCAGGATTACGGCGGATTCTTCTCCCCCGACGCTCAGATTCACCTTCGTCGTCAGTCCGGCAAACATGATCTCGCGATACTGACCGGCCAATCGGTCAACGACGACTTCGGCCGATCCGGTCTGCACCCGCGCGCGATGCCGCGCATCCTCCGCCCAGACGACGTCGAATGCGGCGGCCGCGGTTCCTTTGGTCACATCGACCGGATAGGGCCACGGAGTCAGCAGCTGCCGTAATCGAAAGGATGCCCGGTCGAATGTCACGGGACCGAGCGTGCCGTGCAAGGTGCCGCGCCCGGTCGCCAACGTATGCGCCAGCTTCGCCGCTCCCGTCACCGCCTTGTCCTGGCTGTATGCCTGCACATCGGCCGCAATTGCGACGGGGTCCGCGGTCATGCGCACCACAACGTCCATCGGCAGGGTCAGGCGCTCGGATTGCCTGAGCACGAGGCCCTGAAGACTCCCCGTCGTCCGGATTTTCCAGGTCGTGGAAGAGCCCTCCGACTCCTCCAGCCTGAGCATCGTCTGTCGCGTCGTCACCCGGCCTCCGGCCAGATCCACCGGCGGAAGGCGCAGCGAGAACGTGCCGGGCCCCGCCTTCCAACGGCCGCTTGGAAGATCGAAGTGAACCGGCAGGGGCTCCGACAACTGTGCCGTCCCCCGGGCGACCGATACCGAATCCCGCCGGAACTCCTCGAAGGTGACGGCCGAAGAAGGCAGAATCTCACCGCGGACCTCGGACCCGCTGAGCGTCACCGTCCCGTGAAACTTACCGCCCGCCTGCTTCAGCCCCCAGCGCTCGCTGAGCGGGCGGGACAGGCCGCCTTCCAGGCGAAAGCTTCCTTCCGCCTGGTCGATACGGCCCCCGCGACCGGAGAGCCGCACCCCCACGAGTTCGACATGAGCCGGCCCCCCCGCCGAGCCGTAGGACACCGTCAGAGGTCCCGTTGCGGTGAAGCGGGCGGGCGTTTCCGTCCAGAAGAGTTCCCCTCTCGCTTCCTGTGGACTCTCGACGGCAAATGGCTGCAGCCCCGGCCGGATCATCCCTTGGAGCGGCTTCGAGGCATACATCTTCACGGCATCCACCCTGGCCGCCACCAGAGTTCCTGGAGTAACCGTCCACAGAAGCCTTTGGGCATTCCCTGTCAGCGTACCGGTCATCTTGATGGCGATATCCCGCCCGAAGCCTCTCAACTCGGGCAGGGCCGCACTGACTTGCACGGTCGCCTGCACTTCCGTACCGGCATCCTTCCACAGGGAGGCCACCGGTACGGTTGAGGCGGCGGTGCCCGCCCAGTGGACCGTCACGCTCCCGGTGACCTGCTGCAAATCTGATCCGATCGGAACGGCGAGAGCCAGGAACGGTGCGAGTTCCTTCACATTGACTTCCGCCACCCCTTTGAGCCGCACCAGTTCGTCCTTGCGGACCGACTCGGACCGCCACAGAACAATCGGCGCGGCATCCGGCTGCGCGGCCCGCAATTGGACCAACATATCGCTGGCGGACTGCCCGGTCACACGCAGCTCGTAGGGAATCGTGGCGCCGCCCTGGATGAGCACCTCGGCCGCCAGTCCGCCTCGCTCCTGCTTGACCGTCCCGGTCATCATGACGGTCTGCAGGGGTCCGGTGGCCTGCTCACGAAAGATTCTCACCTGTCCGATACGCAACTCATCACAGGGGAGGAGCGGGATCCGCTGCACGAGATCGCTGGCGGTCAGGACGTTGAAAAAAGAGTCGGGCGCGTCCGGAGAGACCTCCCCGGACGGGGCCTGATCTCCGGTCGGGGCGTCGCGCGCGATCCTGATCTCGATCAAGAGATCGGGCAGCACGATCAACTCGATGCGTCCGGCCAGCAAACCCAGGAGCGTGTATTGCGCCTGACTTTCCTTGAGGGAGAGCGTGATGATTTCACCCGTGAGCCGCCGGGCCAGCGTGACATTCGGCACCGTCATCGATCGCAAGCCGGGATGACCGAGCGTCACGGCCACCCCTTCATATCCCTGTCGTTCGAGCCACCGCTCGATCAGGACGGAGACGACCGACGGCAGGGCCAGCCACAGCCCGATCGCGCCGAGAAGCACCAAGACCGTTATCCGCATGGGACGAAAGGTATCGCGCATCGCTCCGGCCGCCTCCGCATCAGGCTGTGGTTGTCCGGCAAGTGGTACGGCACTGTCAAGAGCCGGTCCGGGTTTGCGGCGGTCCCGACCCGCGCAACCGCCGCCGGATCGGTCCCGCATTGGCATTACGTTGATTTCCCGTTAAGATGCCGGCCGCTATGACCGCCGCCGCGCAACGCATCGAGACCATCGACTTCTGGCCCGTCGACATTCCTCTCACGGATCCTTTCGTGGTAGCCACAGGCGCCCGTACCGTCGCGGAGAACGTGTTCGTCCGCATCACGTTGGCGAACGGCGCGCAGGGCTATGGGGAAGCCGCCCCTTTTCCCGAAGTCGGAGGCGAAACCCGGGAGTCCTGCCTGGCGGCCCTTGCCCGGCTCGGCCGCGCACTGCTGGGTTCCTCGGCGGAAGCGTACCGTAATGCGGCTCGCGGCATGAGCGAGCAGGCGCCGGGGCAGCCCGCCGCGCGTTGTGCCCTGGAAACCGCCCTGATCGACGCCCACTGCCGGGCGCGGAATCTGCCTTTGTGGAAATTGTGGGGCGGCGCCGACCTGCGGGAACGCGAAACCGACATCACCATTCCTATTTGCGATCGCGCAAAGACCCTCGCGCTGGCGCGAAGCTGGTACGAAAAGGGATTTCGCCTGTTCAAGATGAAAGTGGGCAATGACGTCGATGAGGACATCCGGCGGCTTGAAGCGGTTCACCGGGCGCTGCCCGGCCTCGCCTTTATCGGCGACGGCAACCAAGGATTCTCCCGCGACGACTGTCTCGCCTTCGCCAGGGGGATCGCCCGGTTCGGCGGGAAGATGGTTTTGCTGGAGCAACCGGTTGCGCGCGAGGACTTGGATGGGCTGGCCGTAATCAGGCGGGAGACCGGCATCCCCGTTGCCGCGGACGAGTCGGTCCGCTCACTCCGTGATGCGCAACGGGTCGTGGAACGCGGCGCCGCCGACTACATCAACATCAAAATCATGAAAACCGGCGTCGTGGAGGCCCATGACATCGCCGCCTTTACGCTCGCGGCGGGGCTCAAGCTCATGGTCGGCGGCATGGTGGAAACCAGGATCGCCATGGGCTGTTCGTTCAG
>DIHJ01000049.1:857-1222 GCA_002420105.1 Nitrospira sp. UBA5699 | reverse complement strand
GCCATGGGCTGTTCGTTCAGCCTGGTGCTGGGCATGAAGAGCTTCGATGTCCTCGATCTGGACACACCGCTTCTGCTGGGCGCGGATCCGGTGGAAGGCGGTTACGGTTATGCAGGCCCGCGGCTCCTTCCTTGGGCTGCGCCGGGATTGGGCATGGTCACATACCCATCGGCGCCGCCGACGACGTTGGCATGAGTTCTGCGGTTGCTACGGGCCGGATCCCTGCGACGGGGTCGCACCGGACGAGATCGCCGTCCCTCCTCCCTTTCCATGCTGGACGACTCTCGTACCGGCACAGGGAGGGACCCCGTTGCTCGAGGAGGACCCTTTGTCCAACCGCTCTTCTCCCTCGATGGCTCCCCCTT
>DIHJ01000049.1:0-734 GCA_002420105.1 Nitrospira sp. UBA5699 | reverse complement strand
GTCCCGGCAAACTCGACACGACTTTTCCATCCGGCCCTTGCGAGATATACCAGCCCCCGCCGTCAGCCTTGGCGCTGCTGTTCGGCATGAGCAGGACCATGTAGCCCCACCCCTGAGGCTTCTTCTGAACCTGAACAAACACGGTGTGATGCTGGAGCGGCGGGCTGGGATGAAAGCCGAGCTGGTTGAGGTCGGAAGAATAGGTTCCGGTTCTGGCGTGAAAGTCGCTTTCGAGCCGCCGGATCTCCGCCAGAGCAAGTTCTGCCTCCGCCTTCTTCGCTTTCTCGATGTACTGAGGAAAGAGCAGTCCCGCGCCGGCGAAGAGGATGCACACAATCGCCAGAACGACCATCAACTCGGTGAGAGTACAGGCTTTGTTTGAGCAACCCGCGGGAGTGCGAGTCATACGAAAACAGTATCAAACAGGCGCCGGGCCCGCCAGAGAATGGCGGAATTCAGCCTTCCTCACATTTCTTACAGTCCAGGCGTTCGCCCAGATGCTCGCGCCGGCCCGATTCGGTGAGCACCCATGGCCGGTACGTCATCGGAGGCTGGTGCCGCACGTGCTGACCGTGCCCGCACGCCAGATCGGCGACCCAATCACCATGTTCATCCCTGTGATAGCCGACAATCTGCTGGTTCATACGCCTCTGAGCAAGGACAACCGATCTTCATCCGGGACGGGCCATCGGTCCGTCGCTTCGCGGAGTCCAACCCGCATTATTCACGAGCGC
>DIHJ01000042.1:47574-55614 GCA_002420105.1 Nitrospira sp. UBA5699 | reverse complement strand
GCGACCTCTCGATCTCTCGGCCGAAGACACGGCTTTCCTGGGGCATCGAACTCCCCTTCGATACGGACTACGTCACCTACGTCTGGTTCGACGCGCTGGTGAACTACGTATCGGCCCTGGAGTACAAACTGCCTTCGCCGGCGATCGATCGATACTGGCCCGCCTCCGTTCATTTGGTCGGGAAAGACATCCTCACCACCCACGCCGTCTACTGGTCCACGATGTTGATGGGGCTGGACCTGCCGCTGCCGGACACGATCTTCGCGCACGGCTGGTGGACGGTCGACGGCGAGAAGATGTCGAAAAGCCGCGGAAACGTCGTCGACCCGAACAGGATGGTCGACACGTTCGGCGCCGATGCGTTCCGCTACTTCCTGTTCCGCGAGGTTCCCTTCGGCCAGGACGGCGATTTCTCCCAGACCGCCATGGTCGCAGGCATCAACAGTGATCTGGCGAACGGGATCGGGAATCTCTTGAGCCGCACGCTCACGATGGTCGAACGTTTTTCCCAGGGCCTGATTCCCCCGGCCGACGCACCGGCGATCCCCTCGCTCGAACAGCAGATCGGCGAACTGGCCAAAGCCCTGCCGGACCGCCTCGCCGCCGGCTTCGAGACGCTCCAGTTCCGCGAAAACATCCAGAGCATCCGGGAGCTCATCGGACTCTGCGACGAATACATCGACAAGGCCGCCCCCTGGCAACTGGCCAAGAAGCCCGAAGATCACCCCCGGTTAAAGACCGTGCTCAACACCACGGCCAGGGCGCTGCGCCTGCTTTCCGCGCTGCTCTATCCGTACATCCCCAACAGCGCCGAACAGCTGGCCCGACAGCTCGGCCTCTCGTTCGACTTCTCCAAACCGTTGTCGCGGACAGCGTACGACTGGGATGCCCCCCTGGCCGATACCGCGATACGGAAGGGGCCGGCTCTCTTCCCCCGCATTGAATCGAAACCACAAGGAGCGAAACCCGTGAGCGATGCACCGATACCCTCGCAACCCACCACCGCCGCTTCTGCGCCGGCCGCCGCGCCGCAAGCACCGGCCTCAACCGTGACGCCACAACCTCCGACGCCCAGCGCCTCCAGCCCCTCGCCACAGGCCCCTCCTCCCGCCCAGATCACCATCGACGAGTTCATGAAGATTCAACTCAAGACCGCGAAGGTACTGACGGCGGAACGGGTGCCGAAGTCCGAAAAGCTGCTCAAGCTTCGCGTGTCGCTCGGGACCGAAGAGCGTCAGATCGTCGCCGGCATCGGCAAGAAATACGAACCGGAAACGCTGATCGGCAAAACGATCGTCATCGTCGCGAATTTGAAACCGGCAAAACTCATGGGGATCGAATCCCAGGGCATGGTGCTTGCGGCGGGCGACAGCGAGGTCCGCGGACTCGCCACCATCCTGGAAGAAGTCGACCCCGGCACCAAAGTCAAATGACGCGAACCGCATCCATCCGGCTGCTGTTGCTTTTCACCCTGCTCACGCCTCTGCCCTGTTCGGCCGTTCCCGCCGAAGAGGAACCGCCTCCCGACCCGCACCTGAGCGATCCCAAACCGACCGTCGTGCTGGTCCGGGTGGTCGCCCATGCCGCGATGGCCCTGGGCCGCGAGGTCGGAGGCGCGCGCATCACCATCACGGATCTCGACACGAAGCAGATCCTGGCCGCCGGCATTCAACAGGGCGAAGCGGGGGATCAAAATCAGATCATGCGGACGCCGCATGTCATGGGGGAAGCTCTCTACAGTTCCCGCCCCGCCGCGGCGTTTACGGCGACCCTGGAGCTTCGCCGCCCCACCCTGGTGGAGGTCGCAGCCGAAGGTCCTCTCGCCTATCCCGCGTCGTCGCGGCGCGTCACGAAGACGGTCCTGCTCGTTCCGGGACAGGATCTCACCGGGGACGGCATCGTGCTCCACCTGTACGGCTACCTCGTTCAAATCGAGCATCCGAAACCGGGCGAGCCGCTGATCGCCAAGGACGACGTCAAACTCCGCGCCTCCATCCGGACCCTGTCCGGTGCGCCGGTCCGGCCGCACGGGGATTGGGACTCCAGGAAGATCCGCATCTACGGAGAGCTGCTGATCGGCGAGCGGATCGTCGAACGGCTGCAGATGTTCTACTCCAGCGACACCGGCACGTTTGAGACCCCCTTCTTCGTCCCCCGCGACAAGGACGCCCCGGACGGCATCACGCTCCGCGTCGTGGCCGTCGACGCCGCCAGCGGGAACTCCGGCATGGGATCGGCGAACTACTCGGTGCTCACCGAACGCCTCCGCTCCACGGCGCGCCCCTGAGCGCGCGATCTCACACCCGCGCCGGTCCCGCCTGCCGCCGTCCCGACGCCTCCACCAAAGACCCGAAATCGTTGACAATCCCTCCGTTCCACGCAATGCTCAGCCCACGGCCCGATTTCCCATCCCCGCACATGTATCATGGTGGCGCGTGAAATTGTCGATCATCATTCCCGCCTTCAACGAAGAGCGCACGATCGAAGCGGTCATTCGCCGCGTCCAGGCCGTCGATCTCGGCGCCGTCGCGAAGGAAATCCTCGTCGTGGACGACGCCTCACGCGACGGCACCGGAGCCGTCCTCGCGCGGATGACCGGCATCCGGTTCCTGCGCCACGCGGTGAACGCCGGGAAGGGCGCCGCGCTCATCACCGGCATCGGGGCCGCCACCGGCGACATCGTGATTTTTCAGGACGCCGACCTCGAGTACATGCCCGAGGATTATGCCGCCGTCATCAAACCGCTGCTCGACGGAGAATGCGACGCGGTCATGGGCTCGCGCTTTCTTCGCGAACGGCCCGTGTTCTGGGGAGCGCGCAAATCACCGTATCTGAACCACTACATCGGCAACCTCCTCATTCGCTGGGTCAGCAACACGCTCTACGGCAGGCGGTTTACCGATTACGAAGGCTGCTATAAGGCCTTCTCCCGCCCCCTGCTCCTCGACACGCCGGTCCGCTCCAAGGGTTTCGAGTTCGACAACGAACTGATGTGCAAGCTGATGCGGAAAGGCGCGCGCATTGTCGAGGCGCCCATCCGCTACAGCCCCCGCACCTACGCGCAGGGAAAGAAAATCACCTGGCGGCACGGGGTGATCATCCTCTGGACGATTCTGAAGTGGCGGTTCCTGCCGCTGCCGGCGGACGGGACGGCCTCGAGGGGAAAACTGGCGGCATGATCGGCCGAATCTGCCTCATCATTCCTCCGTCGCTGTTCCTGCTCGATGAGCGCGTGTTCATGTCGCTGGGCATCCTGAAGGTCGCCGCCGCGCTGGAACAGGAAGGCGTCGCCGTCGAACTGCTGGATCTCTCCGGCGTACGCAACTACGAAGACGCGCTCGCGGACCATCTCGAACGGAGCCGGGCTCCGTGTTTCGGACTGACCGCCACGACGCCGCAGATGCCGGCGGCGACCAGGATTCAGGAGACCATCCGGCGCCTGCGCCCCTCCGCGAGGCTGATCCTCGGCGGCCCGCACGTGACGCTCGTGCACGCGGCGGCCAAGCACGAACGCAAGCGCCGCGTCCTCGGACGCGCGGCCCGGGCGATCAGGCAACTGACCGCGATGTTCGACGTCCTCGTCACGGGCGACGGGGAACTCGCCGTCTTCGACGCCCTGCAGGCTGCGCCGCCGCGCATCGTCGACGGCGACGATCCGAAATCGCGGCTGTTCCTGAGCAACCGCGCGCTGGAGGAGATGCCGTTTCCCGCGCGCCACCTGGTCGACGTGTCGACCTATCGCTACAGCATCGACGGCACGAGGGCCCTGTCCATGATCGCGCAGCTCGGCTGTCCGTTCGGCTGCGGATTTTGCGGGGGCAGGATGAGCCCGTTCCTGCGAAGGGTGCGCACGCGTTCCTCCGAGCACATCGTCCGTGAAATGGTGCACCTGCATCACACCTATGGGGTGACGGGATTCATGCTCTACGACGACGAGCTCAACGTGAACCCGCAGATGGTGTCCCTGATGAGCCTGATCGCCGCAACCCAGCGGCAACTCGGCGTGGAATTCCGCCTGCGCGGCTTCATCAAGGCCGAGCTGTTCACCGACGAGCAGGCCGCGGCCATGTACGACGCGGGCTTCCGCTGGATCCTCGTGGGTTTCGAGTCCGGCCATCCGCGCATCCTCGAGAACATTCAGAAGAAGGCGACCCGCGACGACAACACCCGCTGCATGGAGATTGCGCGGCGGCGCAACTTGAAGGTGAAGGCGCTCATGTCGCTGGGACATCCCGGAGAATCGGAGGAAACGATCCGCGCCACCCGCGACTGGCTGATCGACGTCCGACCGGACGATTTTGACGCGACGGTGATCACGACCTACCCGGGCACGCCCTATTTCGACGAAGCCGGGGAAACGGCGCCGGGCATCTGGACCTATACCTGTCCGAAGAGCCGCGACCGGCTGCACAGCGTGGAGGTGGACTACCGCCTCGTCGCCGAGTACTACAAGGGCGCGCCCGGCGACTATACCGCCTTCGTCTATACCGACGAGTTGACGAGCGAACGACTCGTCGGCCTCCGGGACTGGCTGGAAGCGGACGTGCGCCGCACGCTGTCCATTCCGTTCAACCATGCCGACCCGGGAATCCGTTACGAACATTCCATGGGACAGGGCGGGCTGCCGCCGTCGATCCTCCGGGCTTCACGCCCCTCTCCCGCCCGCGCGACTCGTCGGCCCATCCGGATGTTGTCGTCCGGAGGATAGACGGCAGCCGAAGCCCCGGCCCAGGTTTCCGGAGCGCGCCGGCACCTTTGATGGTCGATGTCATGCCACAAGACGACCGGGATACGACGGCGGTTTCCACCTTACTCCTCGCGGCCCTCGTGGCCCTGCTCGGTACAACCGTCACGGCTCCTTCCCGACTCCCCCTGCTGGCGGTCCCGTTGTCGTTTCTGGTCGCCGCGCACGGCATGGGACTCCTGCTCGAACGGGCGGCAGGCGCCCGGTGCCCGCCCGTTTCCCCGTCCCTGCCCGTTCTCGCCCTGACCGTACGGCTCGCGACCGGGTTGTCCCTGCTCGGATTGTCGGCAACCGTTCTCGGCTTGCTCGGCCTGTATCATTTCACCGCGCTGCCGATTCTCGTCGCCCTGGCATGGAGCCTGGTTGACCTCGTCAGGCATGTTCCTCCTCTGCGATTCTTCCGTCCGACCGCCGCCTCGCTTGCAGGCGGTCTCGGCATCGGCATCCTGTGGTGCATCGCCTGGCTCTGGGCGACGATCCCCCCGACGTTTTATGACGAGCTGGCCTATCATCTGCCGATCGCGCAGTACGCGCTCAGGACCGGAACCATCCCGGCCCTGCCCTGGTCGTTCTTCACCTACATGCCCCATCTCTCGGACCTGCTCCTCGGATGGGGACTGGCCCTCGCGGGAGACACCGGCGCCCGCGCCATGCATTTCCTGTTCTGGCTAGCGAGCTGGATCGCAGGATGGGCCGTCGTCGAGGCCGTCGCCGCGCCGGAGCGGCGCGCCTGGACAGGCTTCGCCCTGGCGGGGGCCTTCGCCTCCTGCGCCACATTTTTCTTTCTCGGCACCCTGCCGTTTGCGGAGACCTCGCTGACGTTCGCGGTGCTGGCCTCGGTCGCGCTCATCGCATCGCCGGGAGCCTCCGCGTTCTGGCTGCCGCTCGGGTTGCTCTGGGGCCTGACGCTTTCCGTGAAGCTCTCGGGATTCTCCTGGATGATCGCTGGAGCTCTCGCCGCTCTGGTCATGGGATGGCCGGTACGGTCCCTCGCAGGAGCCGGTCTGGTGACGCTGCTCACGTCGCTTCCCTGGTGGGGACGGGCCTGGTGGCTGACCGGCAATCCGGTCTATCCCCTGGGTTATCGCTGGCTCGGAGGGCTGGACTGGAACGATGTCAATCAGGCGCGATTGCAGGGAGACCTTCCCGTCCTGGGCGAGCCGGTCACGCTCCTGACTCTGCTCCGCCTGCCCTATGACATGGTCATGGCTCCGGAGCGCTTCGGCTCCGCATCCGAATGCGGCCCCCTTGCCGTCGGCGCGGTCTGCCTGACGTTGAGCCTTCCGCTCTGGGCGCTCGTGAAGCAGCCGGATCACGCCACCGCCCGTCGCTGTTACGCGGCCGGCCTGTTCGTTCTCATAACCACGGCCGCCTGGCTCATGACCTCCACCACCACGAGATTTTTTTCCCCGGCGCTGATGCTCGGCCTGAGCACGCTCGTGGCCCTGCTCATCCATGCTCCAAAGGCGGTGCTCGCCGTGGCCATGGTCGTCCTGACGGCGCTGGGCGCATGGGGCAGCGCGCGCTTTCTGTCCATCCATGCCCTGGCCTTTTCATCGGAGCAGGTCGCTCTGGGCCGGGAGTCCGCGCCCGACTATGCCGCGCGGACGGTCGATCACTATGACGCCGCCAGGTACGTCAACGAACATCTTCCTCCCACGGCCAATCTTCTCTTCATCGGCGAATCCCGCCCCTTCTATTTCGACCGCCCCTCGCTCGCTCCCTATCCCTTTCACGACCATCCGTTGACTCAATGGGTGCGGGAGGCGGCCTCTTCCGAACAGTTGAGAGACAGGCTCCGCCGCGAAGGGTTTACGCATGTGGTGCTGAACACGAGAGAGTTCAAGCGCCTCCACGACACGTACCATATCCTGGAATTCACCGGACCGGACGCCGCCCTGCTCGACCAGCGCCTCAAACAACTGCCGCGGACCATGACGACGCTTTTTTCGAAGAACGGCGTCTATGTGTTCGAAATCCCCGCTCCCTCCTGACGGAGGTCCCCGGGCACGTTCCCCTCGGCGGCGGGCGGATGGCGGCGGTGCACTTCGCCGCCATCTCTCCCCGTGAGCGGTCCGAAACTTGCCGTGCACCGGTGAGCATGCGAAACTAGCCCTATGAGCGCTTCCGCATCCTACGCCCGGCTTCAGTCCCGCCTCCGCCTCGCGTTGGGGTTGAATGCCGTCATCATCGCCGCCGAGTTCGTCGGAGGATGGGTCCTGAACAGCATCGGCCTCATGAGCGACGCGGGGCACAATCTCGTCGATCAAGGGTCCCTCTTTCTCGCCCTCTATGCCCACATCCTCACCGCCAGGCCCGCCTCGGAAACCAGGACGTTCGGCTACCACCGCGCCGGGATGATCGCCGCCTTTCTCAATTCGTTCATCCTTCTGCTGACGGCCCTCGGCATCGCCATCGTCAGCCTCAAGCGGCTGTGGCAGCCGGTCCCGGTGGACGGCGGATGGGTCATGACGATCGCCGCGGTGAGTTTCCTGGCCAACCTCGGCATCGCGCTGCTGTTGCAGCACGGCGCCAAAGACGACCTCAACATCCGCAGCGCCTTTTGGCACATGCTCGGAGACGCCTGGGTCTCTCTCGGCGTGATCGTCAGCGGCGGCGCCATTCTGTTGACCGGCTGGACGGTTCTCGATCCGCTCGTGAGTTTGCTGGTCGTCGGGGCCATTCTCCACGGCGCCTGGCCTCTCTTCAGAGAGGCGCTGGACGTCCTGCTGGATTCGACCCCGCCCGGCATCAGCGCATCCCACGTCGCCGCCGCCATTGAAGCGATTCCCGGAGTGAAGAACGTCCACGACCTCCATATCTGGGCCGTCGAGCCGCGGCTGATCATGCTGACCTGCCACGTGCTCGTGGACGGAGAAGACGAGGCCCTCACGAACGAACTGCTTCGCTCGATCCGCTCCCGGATTGCCGACGATTTCGGCATCCAGCATATGACCGTTCAAATGGAAACGTCCTGCTGCCACCCCGACGCCGTCCATTGCGATCTCAGAAAGCTGACCGGCCACCATCATGACGTTGCCCCGACGCATGCCCACCGGTAATAGTGAGGCCATGGCCTTTTCTCCTGTTCCCTTCTATGTCCTGTGCGGATCCCTCGGCGCGGGGAAAACCACCCTCCTCATGCGGCTCCTCGAGCATTGGAAGACGCGCGGCAAACGGGCCGGCGTGCTGATGAACGAAGCCGGGGAGATCAGCATCGACGGGCCGCGGGTGGGGACCATCGCCGAGCAGGTCATGAATCTGGCGGGAGGATGCGTCTGCTGCGACACGAAGGA
>DIHJ01000042.1:0-47402 GCA_002420105.1 Nitrospira sp. UBA5699 | reverse complement strand
ATCATCGCGCTCCTCCATCCGATCTCAACCGAGCAGAGCCATTCAAGCGAATACGTCACGACCCAGGCCATCCGCTGCGCCGACGAGCTGATACTCAATAAACGGGACCTCTACGTTCCGGGCCACTGGGAGTCGTTCAAGAGCTCGATCTCCGCGCAGAATCCCTCCGCGCGTCTGTGGGAAACCACCCATGCGCGGATCGATCCCGATGCGTTGCTCGCCCCCCGCGCGCCGGCCGCGCCGCCGGCGCGGCCGAACGTCACCTTCGGCGCTCCGGGCCGCGCGGCCTACCATCCGATGGCCGTGACGATCACAGTGCCCGGTCCGTTGAATCGCGCGCGGTTTCTCGCCTGGGCGGACGAGCTGCCCAAGGAACTGGAGCGGGCCAAGGGGTACTTTCGATTTGCAGGGGAGCCGGAACTGCAGGAATTCCAGTATGCGCCGCCCGGACGAGCGACGGTCACGCCGGTCATGTTGCTGGACGAACCGGACCCCGCCGTCGTCCTGATCGGGCGGGGATTCGATGTGGACCGCTGGAAGGAGCGTCTACTGACCTGCGTCGAACCGGATGCGCGGGCCTAACTGGAGCGTCCCGCATCGAGAGGCACGGAGCCGGCGGAGGCCGGTTTCAGGATCCGCGGACGAAACCGCGGCCACTGCAGCAGGAGCCATGCGGCGCCGGCCCCGCACAGGCCGCCGAGCACCCATCCGCCGAGCACATCCGTGACATAGTGGGCTCCGATGAACACGCGGGCCAGGCCGATCAGTCCGACCAGGGGCCAGCTGAGCCAGCCGGATTTCGGATAGAGCACCTGGAAAAACGCGGCGGCGGTCGCCGTGTTGATCGCGTGGTTGGAGGGAAATCCGAAGACCTTTCCGCAAGCCTCGATTTGGTGAACGTCGGAAAGCACCGTACAGGGGCGCGGCCGGGCGACGAGATGTTTGATCTGCGCCCCCATCAGATCGACGAGCCCGATGAGTCCCCCGAGCAGCGGTCCGCCGATGAGGGCTTCCCGCCGGGACAACCAGAGCCAGTAGCCGGTGAGGAGGATGCCGGGGGCCCATAACATGCCCGGCGCCGAGAGGGTCAATGCCAGCCAATCGACGACGGTCGATTGGCCGGCGAAGCCGTTGACGGCACGAAAGAGGGATTCTTCCAGGCTCATGAGGCACCGGCAGCAAAAGGCGCGGGGCGAGAGGCACGGGGAACTAACCGCGCAACCTTCTCTCCCTTCGCCGCTTGCCTCATACCTCTCGCCTTCTATCATTCACCGCGTATGGAAGTGAATGCGGACGGTCAATTCGCCGTCCACCGGATCGTCGCCCTTCATCTGCGGATCGAAGGTCCACCGCTTGAGCGCCGCGATCCCGGCCTGCGTCAGCTCCCGGTGCCGGCAGGGTTCGAGGATGACGACGGTGACTTTGGCGTCTTTCGACACCAACAGCCGGGCCTTCATCCAATCGTCGAGCTCCTTCCCGTCGAGGGAGGCGGGAATTGCGGGCCAGGGCGTGGACTTGGCCACGGGCCCCAGTTGCTGATCTTTATTCAGCGGAAGGCCATGGACGTGGACTTCCGGCAACTCCAGCACGTCTTCGCTGTGATCGGTCTCGTGCGTCGCCTCGTCGCCGGCCACCGCATGCGCGGCGGCCGGGACGAAACACAGCATGAGGACACAGCAGGAGAGAACTCTGGACAACCGCGGCATAGTCTCGTCCCCTCTCGTTACCGGTTCGCTATCGAGACTCGGGTTCCCGCTCACGGTCGCCATCTTGCCTCAACCTTCGCCTCAACCTCAACCTTCTCCGCTCAAAAGAACCACTGCCCCCGGAAAAAAAACGACCGCGGCATTCCCGCATGCGAGACGCCGAGGCCGATGCTCCCCTCGCCTTGGTTGATGAAATACTTCTGATCGAGGAGATTCACGACGTCGAATCCGACGAGGAACTTCTGCCCCTCCCATGGCAGCGGAATCACGTGCGACACGGACAGATTGTAGATCGTGTACGAAGGGCTGTGGGTCGAGTTGGTCTTTCCTCCCTCCTCGGCCGTCCTCAATCCCGAGGCAAACAGCATCTGCCCGGTAAAGGTCGTGCGTTCCCGCAGGCGATAGCTGACGACGGCGGAGCTGGTCAGCGTCTGCATGTGATCGCAGAAGACCCCGCCCGGCGAATTGATGTCGGCGATCTCTTCTCCGTGCAGAAGGAAATGCCCCGACTGCAGCCCGTAACCCTTGCACTGGCCCCACGCCACGTTACCGCGCGCCGCCAGGTTGTCCATCAGTTGGACTTTCAACGCTCCGTCGATCCCCCGCTGCCAGCCCCGTTCGAATGCGAAATAGTTCAGCAGAGGCGTCGTCCCGAACTGCCCCGCATCGGACAGGTAATTGGCCAGCTTGTAGTAGCCGGTCAATTCGAGCGTCGCCCACCGGTTCAGCGCATGATAACTGCCGACTTCGAAGTAGTGCGCCCGTTCGGCCCGAACCGTATTGTTGGTCGTATCCTCCGGCTGGGCCGTCGTCCCGCCCGTGTTCAACTTGGCGAAGGAGATGGCTTCGAGATTCGGCGGTGTGAACAAGCGGCCGTAGAACGCGTGAAACACGTTGGACTGGTTGTGCTTATAGGTCACCCCGACCCGCGGGCTGACCTGCCCCTCGTTCCGAAGATACTGAACGGCGTCCCCGCGCACGCCGAGGTTGAAGGTCCAATGCCCGTTCGGCGACCATTGATCCTGAATCCAGAACTCCTGCCGGTAGCCGATGAGCCGGTTGTCCGCGTTGATCCCGATCAACGGACCCGTCGGATCCGACGCCGGATCGGTCGGATCGAGACGATTGAATCCGAACAGTCCGGTCTTGTTGATGGCCTGCGTCCGGTCGATCTGAAACCCGGTCTTGATCAGGTGTTCCTTGCTGTGGACGTAGGTGTAATCCAACCGGATGCCGCCGGAATAGGCCATGCGATCCTGATCCGCCGCCGAAAAGGGTTCGGCCGGATCGGCCGTATAGGACAGCAGATTGAACGGATCGGTCTTGAACGTGGCCCTGGTATGGCGGAAATAGCCGGCCAAACTGAAGAATTGATTCGACGCCACGTCGTGCCGCCACACGAGATGGGCATATTGGTTGTTCTCCTTCTGGTTTTCGTCGATCGCCTGGGACGCGACCGGTGAAAAACCCGGCCGGCTGGCCTGCAACAGCGGCAGCACAAGCCCCGACGGATCAACCTCTCCCCCCGGAGCCGTGGGAATTTGATACTTCGCGACGGAGTTCAGGAACAACAAGGTGAAATTGTTCCTGTTGTCGTACTGATAGTCGCCGCGGAACATGGTCTGGTTCCGCTCGCTCTGGCCGTGAAAAATCGAATGCCCCAGCGTCGGGGGCTCGATGCCCCGATTCGTGGTCGTGTAGCTGTTCAACACATAGTACCGGAACTTCTCCCCGACCGTTCCTCCGTATTCGAAGGAGGGATTCACCGTCTGATTCGACCCGCCGAACAACTGAGCCGATCCGAATCCCGGCTTCGTGCCGCTCTTCGTGGTGATGTCGATCAGCGCGGCCGTCTTGTTTCCGACGTTGGCCTCCATGCCGCCCAACACAATATCCGCCCGCTCCCAGGCCCTGGGGGATATCACGTCCGAAAAGGTCGAGGAGACCGTATCCGGAATCGGCACGCCGTCGATTCGGAGCTGAAGATTGGCGTGATCCTGCCGGATGTGCACTTGCTTGAGCGATCCGTACGCGGCGCCGGGAATCGTCACCAGCACATCGTGCAAATCGTTGTTGTTCCCTCGCGGAAGCGCCTCGATGTCTTTGCGACTGACCGAATAGGTCTCACTGGATGCCTTGTATTGGATCGGCGGAAGCGGCGACACGACTTCCAACGCGATCTCCTTCGTCTTCGACAACGTCAGCGTCACCGGCCTGGGAGGATCGGTCCCCAGCACCAGAACGACGTATTCGCTGCGATAGGTCTCCTGCACCGCGCTGACGGAGTAGGTTCCGCCCGCCGGAACGGGAATGGCAAACTCACCGGCATCATTCGTGACCCCGGTCGCGACAACCGCGCCGTCCTGACTCTTCACTTCCACGATGGCTTGAGCCACACGCCTGAGGTCCTGATTCTGCACGGCCCCGCCGATCGTCGTAACCGCCTCCCCTTCGGCGGCCTGAAGCATCGACGGGAATCCCCCGGCCAGCCCCACCGCTCCTGCGAGTATCCAGCAAACGTACGCCATGGATGTCCGAACGGCACGTGTCATCTAAAACCTCCTCCATCACGGGTCATATCCGTCACATGAAAGACGATATCTCGGCGAACCCGACTGCGACGGGCGGCCGATTGCATGAAGTGATTGGATCGGAAGTTAGATGCGGGGTGGGGCGCGGGACGGACCGACTGCAGCCAACTCAACGGTGAAAAGAACGGACTGGGCCGGAAGATCGGAAAGACTGATGATCTCCCATACGGAAAAGACCGGCAGTCCAAGATCGATCGAGCCGGCCGTGTGGTGCTGAACCCACTGACAGATGTCGGTGTCCGAGTGCTCGTGGCCGTCCGTATCGGCCGCGGCGAGCTCGTGATGGACGTCCTGCGCGACCGCAAACGGCGCGATGGCCAGCAGCAGAAGGATGAGGGCGCCCGAGAGCAACGCTCTGACGGGATATGGGAATGACGAACCGGTCATGGGCGGGGCTGAGTAACACACTCTCACAGGACCTGTCAACCTGGAGAGAAGTGCGCGGGCCGAGAAATCATTTCGATTCAACAAGTTACACATACCCCTGTAGACTTTTCTTGAGCATTTCGTTATGCTGCACGACTCCTATCTCTAACGAAAAGGCCGGATCATGAATCGCCCGCTCGACAACCAGCACGTCATAGAAATCAAGGCGCTGCCCTCCCCGCGCGCCATCAAAACCAAACTGCCGATTACCGACGAGGCCGCCGCCCTGGTCGTCGAAACGAGAGAGGCCATCCGGCGGATCCTCCACGGACAGGACCGCGAGCGCCTCCTCATCATCGTCGGCCCCTGCTCGATTCACGATCCCGAAGCCGCCTACGAATATGCCGCCAAACTGAAACCGGTCGCCGATGCCCTGCGCGATCGGCTGCTCATCGTCATGCGGACCTATTTCGAGAAACCCCGGACCACCGTGGGGTGGAAGGGGCTCATCAACGATCCCCACCTGGACGGCACCTGCGATATCGCCACCGGGATGGAACTCGCGCGAACCATTCTCCTGCACATCAATCAGACCGGCGTGCCCTGCGCCACGGAGTTGCTCGATCCCATCAGCCCGCAGTACGTCGCCGACCTCATCAGTTGGACGGCGATCGGGGCCAGAACGACCGAAAGTCAGACCCATCGCGAGATGGCCAGCGGCCTCTCCATGCCGGTCGGATTCAAGAACGGCACGGAGGGCAGCCTGCAGGTCGCCGTCAACGCCATGACGGCCGCCCGCACCCCGCACCACTTTGTCGGCATCAATGCCGACGGCCAGACGGCGATCATCAAAACCATGGGGAATCCCGACCGGCACATTGTGCTGCGCGGCGGCGGGGGCAAGACCAATTACGGCGCCGAGCACGTCGCGCAGGCCGAAGCCGCCGTCGCCGGTGAAGGCATCGCCCGCTCGATCATGATCGACTGCTCGCACGACAACTCCAGCAAGGATCACCGCCGCCAGGGACTCGTTGCCCGCGACGTCCTGCGCCAGTTCCGGGAGGGCCGCCAGTCCATCATGGGCCTCATGCTGGAAAGCAATCTGTACCCGGGCAAGCAGACCTGGAAGCAGGGGATTGCCTTGGCCCACGGCGTCTCCATCACCGACGCCTGCCTCGGGTGGGACGAAACGGAAGCCTTGCTTATCGAACTCGCCGACAGCATCGTCGCGAAGCCCGCCTAGCCGTTCACAGTACTTCGCCGGCCGTACCGACGCGAACCCGACTCATGCTCATCGACACCCATACCCATCTCGACGATCCCCGTTACGACGAGGACCGGGACGCCATGCTCGCCCGCGCGCGGGAGGCCGGCGTCGAAGCCTTCGTGACGATCGGCTGCGATCTGGCAACCAGCCGTTCGGCGGTGGCGCTGGCCGATCGGCACCCGTTCGTCTACGCATCCATCGGCGTCCACCCCCATGAGGTCCGGCACATCGGAGACGGCTGGTACGACGAGTTCCGCCGCCTGGCCGCGAACAGCAAGGTCGTCGCCTACGGGGAAATCGGGCTGGACTACCACTACAATCACTCCTCGCCGAAGGATCAGCGCGAGCGATTCCGCGAGCAGATCCAGCTCGCGCGCGAACTGCGTCTCCCCGTGATCATTCATACGCGGGAGGCGCAGGAGGATACGATCACCATCCTGAAGGAGGAAAAGGCCTCAGAGGTGGGCGGGGTCTTTCACTGCTTCTCGGGGGATGCCTGGCTGGCGAAGGATGCGCTCGACCTGGGCTTCTACCTGTCGTTTTCCGGTATTCTGACCTTTCAAAACGCCGCCATGCTGCGCGAGATCGCGAAGACCACGCCGCTGGACCGCGTTCTGATCGAAACCGACTGCCCCTATCTGACGCCGGTGCCGCACCGGGGAAAGCGGAACGAGCCGGCCTTCGTGGCCCATGTCGCCGGACAACTCGCCGCCATCCACGGTCCCGCGCTGTCGCTGGAACAGATCGCACGCCTGACCAGCGAGAACGCCAAGCGTCTGTTTAGAATCGCTTGAGCTGCCGGCCGCGCCGTCGTTGCGCTTTCGGCAGTTTTCTCGGATTCCCCTTCTTCTCCGGCCCTCGACGCACCAGCAGATCTTCTCCGCGATCCAGCTCTTTGTACGGCGCCGTGCCGCCGGCCGGGATAGACTGCTGCAATTTCCCGGCGAACTCCCGGGCGCCCATCACGAACGCGCCGTGAGCCCTCGCATGGTTCACGATTTCATGGTCGGAGCTGACCACGGCGCAATCGGCGCCGTAGTCCCGGGCCAGCCGCTGAATCACCTGATCGGCCCGCTCCCCCCGCTTCGAATAGATTACTTGGACCCCGGCCCGATGCTCGCGCCCTTCGACCGGCAACCCCTGTTGCCACCCGTCGAAGACGACCGTCACCGCATGACCTTTCCGCTGGCGGTACGAAGCCAGATCCCGCAGCAACGATTCCCGCGCCATCTCGAAGTGCGGATTGCCTCCGCGCCCGCTCTGTCCCGCGCAGGCGAGGAGGTTATAGCCGTCGATGATCAGATGCGTGGCCATCGCAAAACCCTACCCCCGCACCGGGTGACTGTCAATCGAACGACCGGCCTTCCGGTACTGTCGCTCCCCTTGACAAGCCTCAACACATCTGAGACATAGATATTATTCCCTCACCGCTTCTGGACACTCATGCCATCATCCCTCCGGCGCATAGCGATTCCCTCCCTGCTTCTCCTGGGGCTCCTGAGCCTCCGGATCCTTGTGCCGGATGTCGCGCTGCTGGCCCCGGCGGAGGCGGCATCCCAGGATGCCCGCCGCAACCCTCCCGGCAAATCGAAACCGTCGCGGACCTCCAAGATCAGCATCGCTCCGACGACGATGACCCCGGCCATGATCCGGAACCTTCGAACCGCCGTCTCCCCGGATTCGATCAGGCTGGTGCTGGATCTCGACCGGAAGACCCGCGTCCGGAAACATTTCCCGCAGCCGGCGGAGGGCGTAGTGCTGGAAATTTCCCATGCCACCCTGAGCAAATCGGCATCCGACAAAATCGCGAACGGGACGCTGGCCAAGCCGTTCGTGATCACGCAAACCTCCGCGGAGTCCGTGGCGGTCTCGCTTCCGCCTGGCTCCTTCCTCACGTATCGGCTGATGTCGCTGAGCAATCCGGCCCGCCTCGTCGTCGACGTGACGCCGTCGAATCAGCAGGACGTCTCCCCCCCGCTCGAGTCTGTAGACCCCGCGCGCCTGCCGGAGCCTCCCCCGCAGCCGGTGCCGCCGAAAGCGAAGTCCTTCAGGACGATCGTGATCGATCCGGGGCACGGAGGGAAGGACCCCGGGGCCCGCGGGCACCGCGGCACGGAGGAAAAGGACATCACGCTCAAGGTGGGACTCAAGCTTCGCGATCTGCTGAGTAGACAGCCCGGAATCCGCGTGCTCATGACCCGGGAACGGGATGTGTTCGTGGAACTCGAAGATCGCGCGAAGTTCGCCAACGGGAACGAAGCCGACCTGTTCGTCTCGGTGCACGTGAATTCGCATCCCCAGCGATCCGTGCGCGGGATCGAAATCTACCACTTCGGGGAAGCCAAGGATCAGCGCGCGCTGGAAGTGGCCGCCCGTGAAAACGGCACGCCCTTGAACAGCACCGGGGTCGGCTGGGAATATCTGGTCGCCGATCTCCTGACGGCCAAGAAGATCGAGGAATCCCTCGAACTGGCCTGGAACACCAAGGAGGCGATGATCACCCACTTGAACGGACATTACGCCCTCGTCGATCACGGAGTCAAAACCGCGCCCTTCTACGTGCTTCGTTACACGAGCATGCCGAGCATCCTCGCGGAGATCGCCTACATTTCCAATTCGACCGAAGAAGAGCTGTTGCGCACCAACGCCTTCGTCACGCGCGTGGCGGAGTCGTTGCTCGAAGGAGTCAACGCGTTCCTGGCCGCCTCGAAACCGTCGGCCCGATGATGCGCCGGTCCATCCCCCCGCCAGGCCATGCCCACCGTTAAATTGATCGTCGAATACGACGGGTCCCGTTATGCCGGCTGGCAGCGACAACCGGACCAACCAACCGTCCAGGAAGCCCTCGAAACCGCGATCCATCAACTGACCCAATGCACCGTTTCGGTGATCGGCGCCGGTCGTACCGACTCCGGAGTCCACGCCCTGGGACAGGTCGCAAGCTTCCGGATCGACCGGGAGTGGACGCCGTCCCAATGGGTCAGGGGCTTCAACGCCAGGCTGCCAGAAGATATCGCCGTCCGATCGGCGGCGATCGTGCCGGATGAGTTTCACGCGCGTTATTCCGCCACCGGAAAACTCTACGAGTACCGCATCTTCAATCGCCCCGAGCGTCCCGCCGTCGATCGGGCCTATCAGTGGCACGTGTACAAACCCCTGGATCAAGCAGCCATGGAACAGGCCGCCTCGTTCCTGCTCGGTTCGCACGACTTCACCTCGTTCGAGGGAACCCTGACCGACAACGAAGATCCCGTCTGCCACGTTCAACAACTGTCCCTGACCCGGCAGGGAGATCTGCTCTCCGTGCAAGTCTATGCCGACCGGTTTCTCAAGCACATGGTGCGCGCCATCGTCGGAACCCTGGTCGAGGTCGGCCACGCCAAACGCACACCCCGGAGCCTGACGGACGTCCTGGCCGCGAGAGACCGGAGGCTCGCAGGAAGGACCGCCCCGCCGCACGGACTGTTCCTCGTGCGCGTCGATTACCAGCATTAGATCGCATTCCTTACAGACTTCTCGAAAGGTTTCTGCTATAACTTGCGCGCGGTTCGCACCTCACCCATTCACAAAAGGAGTTCGACGATGAAGATCGTCGGTCTGATCGCCCTCTCACTTGTGACAGCCGTGACGATGCTTGCACCGATGGCCGCCGGGGCCGCGGAGCAGCAGAACAAAATGAAAGCCTGCAGCGAACAGGCGAATGCAAAGGGGTTGGGAGAAGGCAAGGGGGAAGAGCGGAAGGCCTTCATGAAGGAGTGCCTCTCCGCCAAACAGGCAAAAGGCGGGAAAACGGCTCAGCAGGAGAAGATGAAGGCGTGCAACAAGGAGGCGGGGGAAAAGAAGCTTGGAGGCGAGGAACGGAAACAGTTCATGAGCACCTGTCTCTCGAGTTAGCGATCACAGCCCGGCGTGGCAGGGGTCGCGCCGGGCTCCCCCCTGCCACGGCTCCGTCCGGCATCCCCACATCGACAGGCATCCGCGAAACAGGCAGGACCGCCGGCACCGGCGGAGAGGGAAGGACACCGCAGAAAGACCCGCTAGCGGGCCGGAGGAGCGTCGCGGTTTTCGAGTTTCTTTCGGAGTTCGATCAACTCCTGCTCGAGCGCCAGGAAGCGGTCGCTGATGGGATCCGGAAGGTTTGTTTGATCCATCGTGACGTCCGGAAGGCGCTCGCCCTGTGTCTTGATGATTCGAGCAGGCACCCCGATGACCGTGGAATTCGGCGGCACATTCTTGATGACGACGGAATTGGCGCCGATCTTCACGTTGTCGCCGACCGTAATCCCGCCGAGAATCTTGGCTCCCGCCCCCACCACGACATGGTTGCCCAGGGTGGGATGGCGTTTGCCCCGTTCCTTGCCGGTTCCCCCGAGCGTCACCCCCTGAAACAGCGTCACGTAATCGCCGACCTCGGCGGTTTCGCCGATCACCACCCCCATGCCGTGGTCGATGAAAAACCCCGTCCCGATCTTGGCCGAGGGATGAATCTCGATACCCGTCAGCCAGCGCGCGATCTGGGAAATCAGCCGGGGCAGAAACGGTACCCCGTGAATCTTGAGCCAGTGCGCGATGCGATAGGCCAGGAGCGCGTGGAAGCCGGCATAGGTGATAACGACCTCCAACCGGCTGGTAGCCGCCGGATCGCGGTCGAAGACGGCTTTTAAGTCTTGGCGGATGGCTTTCCACATGGCTTACAGGTGCACGGGCTGACAAGCTGACAACTTGGAGTTACTTTGGACTCTTTTCTGATGACTCAAGATGCCGAATAAACCGGAATACGCCTTTGGAAAGCGCTACGGCCTGCTTTTCCATGCCCTCGAATTCCGATGTGGTAATGTAATCCAAATCCTTAGCCACATACAAATGGCTTCTGACTTCGCCGGCAGAACCTCTTGCCATATAAAGAAACCTGACAAATTCGCGCTTGGAACCTCGTTCAAAACCTTCGGCAATGTTTGCCATGCTAGAGACCGCCGCCCTTCGCAATTGGTCGCGAAGAGCGGCGTCTTTAGAAAATCCCTGATTGCCCGTTAGTAAATACATCGATCGCACGAATTCCCTGGCTGTCTGCCAGACTTTCAAGTCCTCAAAACCATGTGCGCCTGCCATTGATCCAGCGTGTCAGCTTGAAACCCTGCCTCTTGTCAGCCAGTGATCGGTTCGATCAAACAGACGGCGTGGGCCGTCATGCCTTCTTCCCGGCCCACGGCATCCAGCCCTTCTCCGCTTTTCACTTTCACGTTGACGAGATCGGCGTCGATCCCGGCGACCTCGGCCATTTTCTTCTGCATGGCCGCCAGATGGGGGCCCAGCCGCGGCGCCTGCGCGACGATAACCGTGTCGATATTCCCGATGCGATAGCCTTTGGCTTTGAGTTTCGACACGACGTCCTCCAGCAGCTTCAGGCTGGAGATCCCCTTGTAGCGCTGATCGGAACTCGGATAATGCCGGCCGAGATCCCCCTCTCCCATCGCCCCCAGGAGAGCGTCGCAGACGGCGTGCACCAGCACATCGGAATCCGAGTGCCCCAGCAGGCCCTTGCCGTGCGGAACTTCGATGCCGCCCAGGATCAGCTTCCGCCCGGGACCGAGCGGGTGCACATCGTACCCGTAACCGATTCGAACCCCCTTCGCCATGCTCATCCTTTCTCCGCCGTCACCTGCCGGGACGCGAGGATCGCTTCCCCGATGACCATATCCTCCGGTCTGGTCACCTTGATGTTTTCTCCGCTGCCCTCGACCACCGTGACCGGACGCCCCATCCATTCGAGCAGAGAGGCGTCATCCGTCGCCGTAACGCCTTCGGCTTGCGCTTTCCGGTGGGCCTCCTGCAGCCAGTCCCGCCTGAACGCCTGCGGTGTCTGCGCCAGCCAGAGCGGCCGGCGATCGACCGTCCGCTGGATCACCCGATCCTCCCCCACCTGCTTCACCGTGTCGCGCATGGGCAACGCGATGATGGCGGCGCCCGTGGCTCTCGCGGCGGTCACGACGTTCGCGACCATGCTTTCGGTCAGAAACGGCCGGACGGCGTCGTGGACGAGGACGATCTCGACCCGTTCATCGACGACGGCCAAAGCGTTCCGGACGGAATCCTGGCGTTCCTGCCCGCCGGCCACCACGTCGGCGACTTTGGTGAAGCGGTGCGCGTCGACGATCTCGGCCCGGCAGTAGGCGATATCGGCCTGGGGAACGGCCAGGATGATCCGATCGATCACGGGAGAGGCCTGGAGAATCCGAAGCGAATGGACCACGAGGGGCACGCCGCCGAGAAAGCGAAACTGCTTCCGCACCGATCCGCCCATCCGAAGGCCGAGGCCCGCGGCCGGCACCAGCGCGACGGTCCGGGGAGCCTGACGGGAACGCGGTTCGCTGCGAGGCGGGAGAGCCATGGTCATGGGCGGGAACGCGGGCCGTGAAACGATCGGGCGCCTATTCGTCGCCGGGCGGGGACAGGCCTTGCAGGCCGGGCATGGAGCAGCGGGGCCTGGATCGTCCGTCGCGGCCGAACCGTTCCTCCGGTCAGGCGCCTATGCACGCGCGACCTGCAGTTCCTCTCGCTCGGTCTCTTCCTTCAAGCGGGTGAAGATCATGCGGCCGGCCGTGGTCTGGAGCACGCTGGTGACCACGACGTCAACGTTCTTGCCGATATAGCGCCTGGCGTTGTCCACGACGATCATCGTTCCGTCGTCCAAGTATGCCACGCCCTGGCCCGCTTCCTTCCCCTCTTTCAGCACGAAGACACGAATGGTCTCGCCGGGCAGCACGACCGGCCGCAACGCATTGCAGAGCTCGTTGATGTTGAGGACGCGGACTCCCTGCAGTTCCGCCACCTTGTTCAAATTGAGGTCGTTCGTCACGATCTTCGCGTTCATCTTTTTCGCCATCACCACCAGCTTGGCGTCGACCTCTTTGACGTGCGGGAAATCCTCGTCGATGATCCGCACATCCACGTCGCCCATCTTCTGGATCTTGTTGAGGATGTCGAGGCCGCGACGCCCCCGCGCCCGTTTCAGCGAATCGGAGGAGTCGGCGATGTGTTGCAGTTCGTCCAGAATGAAATGCGGGACCAGGAACGTCCCATCCAGAAACCCCGTTTCGCAGAGGTCCGCCACCCGCCCGTCGATGATGACGCTGGTGTCGAGCACTTTCGGGCAGACCGTACTGCCGGCCAGCTCGAAGAACTTCTGCTCGGAACTCGGGAATTTTTCCCTCCCGAAGCGCGCCCCGACCACCAGGCCCAGATAGGGAAACCCGAGCAGAAAGACCAGCCCTCCGATGTGAAAGAGGAAGGTTTGGACGTCGAAAATCTCGCCCCCGACCCACTCGACCAGTCCGGTGAGCAGCAGCCCCACGGCGAGTCCGCCGGTGCCGCCGACGATGATGCCGAACGACAGGGTCCGCAACGCATATTCACCGGCGAGAATCAGCCCCCCGGTGATCCCCCCGATCCCGAATCCGTACAACCAGTAGGACGCGTCGGCGCCTTCGGCCTTGATGAAAAGGGCCATTCCCGCCAACGCACTGAGAAGGACGAATATGGCTCGCGATACCATACCTTTACCTCCTCTCACGGCTTCCGCCCCTCGCGGCACGGAGTGGAACGGTCCTTACGGGCGCAGCGTCAGGTAAATCGTCTGGCCCTTTCGTTTCAACAGTAGGAGGACCGCCTGATCTTTGGCAAGACCCGACGCCGCCCGCTCGTATGCCTTGAGCGAACCCACGGCCTTGCGGTTGACTTCCAAGATGATGTCGCCCTCGCGTACGCCCATTTCCTCCGCCGTGCTGCCCGGTTTGACGCGCACGATGACGACGCCCCGTTCGGTCGACTTGAGGCCGTAGCGGGAGGCCAGGTCCTCGTTCAGCTCGCGGACGTCGAGATCCGACAACACGCCGGTGGGCGCGACGGACTCGCCGTTCTCCTCGGACCCGGCCTGTCCGAGCGATTTCGGCTGTTCCACGATCGTCACGTCGATCGTCTTCGGCTTCTTGTCCCGGATCAGCTTGATGGAGACCTTGCGCCCGATCGGCGTCTGCGCCACCGCATTGCGCAAATGCGTGGGGGAATCCATCGGCTTGCCGTCATATTCGGTGATCACGTCGGCGCGCTCGAAACCCGCCTTCTTCGCGGGGCTGTCGTCCATGACGTCGCTGACCAGCACGCCCTTCGTGTCGGCGAGGCCGAATTGCGCCGCCAGCTCCGGCGTCAACTCCTGAATGGCGACGCCCAGCCAGCCCCGGACCACTTTCCCCGTTCTCACGAGCTGTTCCATGATGGAGCGGGCCAGGTTGCTGGGCACGGCGAATCCGATCCCCATGTTCCCGCCGCTCTGGCTGAAAATCGCCGTATTGATCCCGACCAGCTCGCCCCGCACGTTGACCAGGGCCCCGCCGGAGTTGCCCGGATTGATGGCCGCGTCCGTCTGGATGAAGTCCTCGTACTCGGCGATGCCCATGCTGGCCCGCCCCACCGCGCTCACGATGCCCATGGTCACGCTTTGCGTCAACCCGAACGGGCTCCCGACGGCCAGCACGAATTCCCCCACTTCGAGTTGATCGGAATCGGCCAGCGGGATCGTGGAGAGGCCCGTCGCTTCGATCTTCACCACCGCGATGTCGGTCTTGGCGTCGGTCCCGATCAGTTTCCCCTTGAATTCCCGCTTATCGGAAAGGAACACGCGGATCTCATCGGCTTTGTTGACCACATGGTTGTTCGTGATGATCAGCCCGTTCGGATCGACGATCACCCCGGATCCCTGACCGCGCTCTTTCCGCTCGCGGTGCGGCTGGTCCCGCTTGAAAAATTCGTCCCCGAAAAACTTCCGGAAAAAGGGATCGTCGAACGGCGAGCTTTGGGGCCCCTCGCCCTGCTTCCCGCTTCTGGTCGCCGCGATGTTGACGACCGCGGGCTTGACCATTTTCGCAATCTCGACGAAGTTCTTGGCGCCGCCTCCCCCCATCGGCAGCTGCGGCGCGCTCGCCACGGGACGCACGAGCCCGTTCGGCATCGGCTCGGGGCCGGCCGTCCCGGCCGGCAGCCACCCCATATCGGAGGCCACCACGATCCCGATGACGATCCCCGCCGTCACCAGCAGGAACGGCAGCAGCCATGCACGATTGAACATCATCGGCAATCCCTATTGAATCTCACCGGCGTAGATCCCCATGATCGTCTGTAAAAACTTGACGGCCTCCGCCTTCGGACGCTGGAACGAGTTGCGGCCGATGATGCTGCCGAATCCGCCGCCGTCCCGGATGGCGCGGGCCTCCTCGAAGACGTTCTTGTCTTCGCTCTTCGCTCCCCCCGAGAAAATGACGATGCGGCGTCCGTCGAACGCGCTTTGCACGACATGCCTGACCCGTTCCGCCAGCGTCTTGATGGGGATCTGCTCCGCTTCATACACTTTCTTGGCCGCCGCCTGCTCCAGGTGGGCCGACGGGAGCTTGACCTTGATGATATGGGCGCCGAGCTGGGCGGCGATCTGCGCCGCATAGGCCACGACGTCCATCGCCGTTTCCCCTTCCTTGCTCAAAGCCGACCCGCGCGGATAGGACCAGACCACGACCGCCAGGCCGTTGTCCTTGGCCTCCTCCGCGATGGCCCGCAACTGCTCGTACATGGCGTTGCAATGGGCCGAACCGGGATAGATCGTGAAGCCGACGGCCGAGCAACCCAGCCGCAGCGCATCCTTGACGCTGCCGGTCACCGACGGCAACGGGTCCTTTTCGTCATGCAGCACATCGTGATTGTTCAGTTTCAGGATCAGCGGAATCTGGCCCGCATAATGGCCGGCGCCGGCCTCCAGGAATCCCAGCGGGGCCGCATAGGCGTTGCAGCCGGCGTCGATCGCCAGTTGGAAATGATAGTGCGGATTGTACCCCGCGGGATTCGGCGCGAAACTGCGGGCGGGCCCGTGCTCGAAACCTTGATCGACCGGCAGAATCACCAGCTTTCCGGTGCCGGCCAATTTGCCGCTCCGCAACAACCGGGCGATGTTGGTTTTCGTCCCGGCGTTGTCGCTGCCATACCACCCGAGAATCTCCTGTACACGATCAGCCATTTCGTCCTCCGTCTCGATCAAATACGTCCATCGTCATTCGTCAACCGCCGCCAGCGGCATCGGATCACCGATCCGCCTGCATCGAGGTTTCCGCCTCGGCGACGTCGTCCCGGCTCCCGATGATGAGCGGCACCCGCTGGTGCAGCTTCGTCGGTTCGACGTCCAGAATCCGCTTGGTCCCCGTACTGGCCTTTCCCCCGGCCTCTTCGACGACCAGGGCCATCGGATTCGCCTCATAGAGGAGCCGGAGCTTGCCTTCCGGCTTGGCGATTTCCCCCGGGTACAGATAAATCCCTCCGCCGAGGAGAATCCGATGCACGTCGGCGACCAGGCAGCCGGAATACCGGCCGCTGTAGGGACGTCCGGTCGCCTTATCCTGCTGCTTGAGCGAGTCCAGATACCGCCGGGTCCCGGCCGGCCACTTGTGGTAGTTGCCTTCGTTGGCGGCGTACACTTTTCCGCGGGCGGGAATCCGGATGGCCTCATGCGACAGCAGATACTCCCCGAGGCCGGGATCGAGGGTGAACCCGTGCACACCGGCGCGCGTCGTGAACACCAGCATGGTGCTCGGCCCGAACAGGAGATACCCCGCCGCCGCCTGACCGGTGCCCCGCGTGAGGAGATCGCCCTCGACCGGCGGCTGATTCGCGCTTCGGGCGGCCACTATCGAAAAGATCGACCCGAGGGGCATGTTCACATCCGTGTTGGATGACCCGTCCAGGGGATCGAACAGCACCATATAGGGGGCTTGCCGCCTGCCCTGCCCCGACACGATGACGGGCTTTTCCATCTCTTCCGAGGCCAAGGCGCAAGCCACGCCGCTCTGCTGCAACACCTTCACAAAGGTCTCGTTGGCGATCTCGTCGAGTTTCTTGACCGCTTCACCCTGCACATTGGTTTCCCCGGTCGTCCCCAGAATATTGAGGAGGCCGGCCAGGCGAAGATCACGGGACAGAGACTTTCCGATCAGACCGATGGCGGAAAAGAGCGCCGCCAGGGCATTGGGATCGCCCGGAGGAGCCGGTGGATGGGCAACGAGGAACTGCTCGAGGGTGAGGGGCTGCTGTGTCATCGACGGAACCGGACCTTTATGAATTCACAGAGACTCGGCCCGGATGCATCGGACCCCGACGCCGGGAAGCCTCGCATGATCGGGATGATTGCCGGCAATTATAGCCGGTCCTGCTGTGACGGGCAATGAAACCCTCATCCCTTACTTGGAGGGCTCGGCGGGGGGAAATCCGCCGACCAGATCCGCCACGATCGAGCCGATGATGACCTTGGCCTTCATCCGAACGGGTATCCGCCGCTCATCCGTGGTAAACCACACCCGGATGTTCCCCTTGTTGAGAAAGAGGCCCTGAAACGGCATGATGACGAGCACCTGCGCCGTGTCCGCCTTCCCCCAGGGCCCCTCGACGGTCTCGATGTTCTCGACCCGGACCTCCACCTGGCGGTTCTTCTTGTCGTGGTGGATGTTCAGAGTCATCGAGGCCCCCGGCTTCATGGGCAGCTGGTTGCGAACGTAATAGAGACAGGAGATGAGGTCCTGGGTGCCGGGTTGAATCGGCAGGGTTTCAGGTGCCCCGCCTCTGACCGCGGTCACCGTCCCTTCGCGATGATGAAACGTGTACTCGATGTCCTCCTTCTTCTTTCCCTCCCGGCGTTTGAACAGCATATGCTGCGGGAGCTGGGCGGAAAGGTCGAACTCGGACTCCACGCGGTTGTCCACCGGGAAGAACTTGGTGATCGCCGGCCGCGATTGCGCGGTCGTCACCAGTCTGGCGAGAGCAGGGTTGCCGGCCGCGCCGCCGTCCAGCACTTCCATCACGGCCGTTCCGGCCAGAATATTGAGCCAGGAAATCTCATACGTCAGCCGCTCCCCGATCTGAAAGGCCTGCGTGGGAACGCCTTCGGCCGCGACGGCCGGTTCCGGTTGGAAACCCAGGCCGGCGGCGCTCAGCAAGGCGACGGCGAGGAGACGGTGAACCATGACAGGGGAGGGATCCTTGCGGTCGGAGAGACGGCAATCCGCTATAAGACCAATGTGCGTTTGACGTCGGCCAATTCGCCCTCGACCACGGCACGAATGGCGGTCAGTCGTTCGGGCGAGGTGGCTTCAAATCGAAGCACCAGCGCCGGCTGCGTATTCGAGGCCCGGATGAGCCCCCAGCCGTCCTCGAAGATCGCGCGCACACCGTCGATCGTCACGACCTCGCGGACGACAAATTTATCGGGGCCGACCGGCTGACGGGATTTCGCATAGGCCGCCAGGCGGTCCTGAACCTTCTGTACCAGATCGAACTTGATCCCGTCCGGCGTGTCGACACGAATTTCCGGCGTCACCGAGGTCACGGGCAGGTCCGCCACCAGCGACGACAGCGGCTTGGGCGTTTTCGCCAGAATCTCGACGAGACGGCAGGAGGCATAGATCGCGTCGTCATAACCGAAGTACCGGTCGGCAAAGAACATATGCCCGGACATCTCGCCGGCCAGGACCGCCTGCTCGCTCTTCATCTTGGACTTGATCAGCGAGTGACCGGTCTTCCACATGACCGGCCGGCCGCCGTGCCTGGCGATGTCGTCGTACAGGGATTGGGAGGCTTTCACCTCGGAAATGATCGTGCTGCCCGGCTTCACGGCGAGGATATCCCGCGAATAGACGACCATCAGGCGATCGCCCCACAGGATCTGCCCCGTTTCATCGATCGCTCCGATGCGGTCGCCGTCTCCGTCGTAGCCGATGCCGACATCCGCCCGGTGCTGCTTCACCGCCCGGATCAGGTCGTCGAGGTTCTCCGGAACGGTCGGATCGGGATGATGGTTCGGAAACCGCCCGTCGAGGTCGCAATAGAGTCCGGTCACCCGGCAACCCAGCAACTCCAACGCCTGTTTGGCCACCAACGCCGCCGCCCCGTTGCCGCAGTCGATGACGACGTGCAAGCGCTGCGCGTTCACTCCGCCGAAACTTTGTTTGATGTAGGCGAGATAGTCGGGAATGATCGGGTGTTCCGAAAGCGTCCCCCGGCCCGACGTGAAATTCCCCGCTTCCATCACTCGACGGAGTTCCTGAATGGCCTCCCCGTGAATGGCGTCCTTGCCGATGCAGATTTTGAAGCCGTTGTACTCCGCGGCATTATGGCTCCCCGTAATCATGATGCCGCCGTCGACCGGCAGCTGAAAGAGCGAAAAGTAGACCAAGGGGGAAGGACAGATGCCGATGTCGATGACATTCACCCCGCCGGCCAGCAGACCTTTGACCAGGGATTGGAACAGCCCGGGCGAACTCAAGCGGCCGTCGCGTCCGACCGCGATGGTTCTCACCCCGCGATCCTTCACATAGGTGCAGTACGCGCGCCCCACCCGCTCGGCGATCGCTTCCGTCAATTCACTCCCGACAATGCCGCGCAGATCGTATTCTCGAAACAAACCCATGAAGCCCCCCTCCGTGGCTGACAAGCCGACAGGCGCGCAAGCTGACAACCTGTCACCTTGTGAACATGTCAGCCTGTCAGCGATCGGCTGTCCGCCCGTAATCGTCTTTGAACCGGACGATGTCGTCCTCCCCCAGATAGGGTCCGTTCTGCACCTCGATGATGTGCAAGGTGTCCTCTCCCGGATTTTCCAACCGATGCCTGGTCTCCACGGGGATGGCCGTGCTCTGGCCGACCCGGAGGTCGAACACCTCGTCCCCCCTGGTGACGCGGGCCGTCCCGGTGATCACCACCCAATGTTCACTGCGTTTGTGATGCATCTGCAGCGAGAGGCGTCCGCCCGGATTCACGGTCACGCGCTTCACCTTGTACCCGGGCCCCTCCTCCAGCACGGTGTAGGAGCCCCAGGGCCGGTGGACGGTCAGATGCTCCAAATGCTCCGGCGCACCCTGCTTCTTCAGAATCTCCACGATCTTCTTCACGTCCTGGGCGCGGGATTTCGGGCAGACGAGCGTCGCATCCGGCGTATCCACCACCACCATGTCCTCCAGGCCGATCGTCGCGACCACGCGCCGGTCGCCGTAAACGATCGACCGTTTGCTGTCGATATCGACGACGCGGCCGCCCACGACGTTGCCGAACTTGTCCTTGGCGGCGACTTCATCCAGGCTGCCCCAGCTCCCCACGTCGGACCATCGGAAGGAAACCGGCACGACCGCGGCCTTTGTGGATCGCTCCATGACTCCCGTATCGATCGAGACCGACGGCAGCTTGCGATATTCCTCATCGATGACCGCTCGGGACGCCCCCTGCTCGACCAGCCGGCCGATGCCGTCGATCCCGCGGGACAGCGCCGGTTGATGCCGGCGGATTTCTTCGAGAATCGTCGCGGCGCGCCACACGAACATGCCGCTGTTCCAATAGTAATCGCCGGCCTTGAGGTATTGCGCCGCCTTGGCCGCATTCGGCTTTTCGACGAACCGGTCCACCGGATGCCCCTTCAGCTTTCCCTGCTTCGCCAACAGGGTCTTTCGATCGGGTTTGATATAGCCGTATCCCGTTTCCGGGCGAATCGGGGTGATTCCGAAGGTAACCAGCAACCCCTCCATGGCCAGGCCCGAAGCCAGCGACACCGCGGCATCGAATTCCCGCTGGCCTTTGACGACATGATCGGCCGGGACCACCAGCATGATCGCATGGGGATCCCGCCGCACGAGTTCCAACGCCACGAGCGCGATGGCCGGGGCGGTGTTCCGCCCTTCCGGCTCCAGCACGAAATTGTCCTTCAGAGGGTCTTTCCATTCCCGCAATTGCACCCGGATGGATTCCGCCTGGGCCGGATTCGTCGAGATCATGACCCGGTCGGGAGGCGCACCCTTGACCACCCGCCGCATCGTCTGTTGAATCAGGGTTTCATCTCCGATGATCCGGAGCAGCTGTTTCGGAAAGAGCTGCCGGCTCAGCGGCCAGAATCTCGAGCCGCTCCCGCCGGCCATGATTACCGGATACAGATGGTCCCCAAGGCGGGCGGCGCGTGGCGAAAGACTATCGGTAATTTCCCGCTTTTTGGTCTTCGCATTCATACGGTGTCTACAGCCCCTTGCCTCGAGTTCTTTGCCCCGATGCCCGTGCTTCCAGGATCATGTCGATGATCTCGCGCACCGCTCCCTCCCCGCCCTTCTTCGAACAGACGTAATCGACGACGGCGGCGACCGGAGGCATGCCGTCGGCGGGCGTGGCCGAGAATCCCACCGCCTTCAAAGTTTCCAGATCGTTGACGTCGTCCCCGATGTAGGCCACCTGATCGAGCGAGAGACCGTACCGGGCGGCCATCTCGCGGACGAGCGACAGCTTGTCCATCACTCCCTGGTGCACTTCGGGAATCGCGAGTTTCTCCCCGCGCCGCGCGACCAGCTTGGTCCGTTCCTGTGTGACGATGGCTGTGATGAGCCCCGCCTTTTGCAGGAGCTTGATCCCCATCCCGTCCCTGGTGTTGAATTTCTTCCACTCATCGCCGGATTCCGCATAGTACATCCCGGCATCCGTCAGCACACCGTCCACATCCGTGGCGAACAGACGGATCTCTCTCAACACGGATGCGGAGATTTTCTTCGGCTGTCCTGTGCGGCGAAGAGCCATGTTCGTAGGATTTCGTAACAGCGGTTACTGAGCCATCTTACCGGTTCGGGGCGGCAGTTCAATGAAAAAATAAGTCGGCGATGGATCGAGGTCCGGTGAAGGTCCGCCCGGCATGCTAGTTCGCGGCCGGGACGGGAGACGGCATCCGCTTCATGAATCTCGCCAGGGCATCCTGCCAGTCCGGGAGCGGTCCGCAGAGCGCGCTCACCCGTTGCTGCGATAACACCGAATAGGCGGGCCTTCTCGCCAGGCGTCCGGCCTGAGCCGTCGTGATCGGCCGGACGACGGTCGTCAGCCCCATCTGCCGGACGATGGCCCGGGCCAGATCGTACCAGGTGCATTCGCCGCCGTTGGTCGCATGGCAGATGCCGCGCGCGTCTCCGGCCAGCAACCGCTTCATGGTCCGGGCCAGGTCCTCCGCATTGGTGGGGCATCCCCGTTGATCCGCCACGACTTCGAGTTGGGGCTTTTCGGCCGCCAGGCGCATGATCGTCTTCACGAAATTCTTCCCCGTATAACCATAGAGCCAGGCCGTCCGCACCACCAATGTGTTCCTGCAGAGGTTCAACGCGGCCCGTTCGCCTTCATACTTCGAGAGGCCGTATTGATTGATCGGATGCGGGGGATCCTCTTCCGTATAGGGGGTCGTTTTCTCCCCGTCGAAGACATAATCCGTGGAAACGTAGAGCAGCCTGGCTCCGAGACTGTCCGCAGCCCGCGCGACGCAGGCCGTCCCCTGCACGTTCACGGCTCTGGCTCGTTCGGGCTCCCGCTCGGCCTCATCGACGTTGGTATAGGCTCCGACGTGCAGAACGACGTCCGGACGGGCGGCTCGGATCTGCTCTTCGCAGGCGGGATCGGTCAGATCGAACTCCGGCCGGCTTTTGAGAATCAGCTCCTGCCCCGTCAGCACCTCGCGCAGCGCGCTTCCCAACTGGCCGTTCGCACCGGTGATTAAAATGCGCATGGTTCAATGATGGAGGTAAGGGGATAGAGGGATACAGGGGATACAGGGGATACAGGGGTTAAGCTGTACCCCTCTACCCCCTTACCCCAGTACCCCTACCTCAGTACTCCTCTACTCTCCTTGAGTCGCTTTGCATACATCTCTTCGTAATACGTCCGGAACTCCCCCGACTTGATCGTCCGCCACCACGATTCGTGCTGACGATACCACTCCACTGTCTCCTTGAGGCCGGACTCGAACGGCACCCTCGGCTGCCAGCCGAGCCGACGCAACTTGCGGCAATCGACCGCGTAGCGCCGGTCATGCCCGGGACGGTCCTGCACGAACCGGATCAGGCTCTTCGGCTTTCCCAGACAGGCCAACAGCTGCTCGGCCACCGCGATATTCTCCCGTTCGTTCCCGCCGCCGACATTGTAAACCTGGCCCGGTTCTCCGTGCAGAAACACGTGCTCGATCGCGGCGCAATGGTCCTGCACCGCCAGCCAGTCGCGGCACTGACGCCCGTCCCCGTACAGCGGCAAGGGCTGATCATCGATGGCGTTGGTGACGAACAGCGGGATAAACTTCTCCGGATATTGATTCGGGCCGTAGGTATTGCTGCCCCGCGTCACAACGACGGGAAACCGGTAGGTCGTCCAATAGCTGAGCGCCAGCAGATCTCCGCCGGCCTTGCTGGCCGAATAGGGGCTGCGCGGCGCGAGACGGTCCTCTTCGGTCGACATCCCGGTTTCCACGCTGCCGTACACTTCATCGGTGCTCACCTGCAGAAACCGCTGCAGACCGGCGCGCCGCGCTTCCTCCAGCAGCACGCCGGTTCCCACCACGTCCGTCCGCGCGAAGCTCCCCGGATCGAGGATCGAACGATCCACGTGGGTTTCCGCCGCACAATTGATGATCCCGTCGATGCGGCGCTCCCGCAGCAACCGTTCGACGAGCGGCTGATCTCCGATATCCCCTTGCACGAAGACATATCCGGGTCGCCCGTCGAGGTCCTTCACATTCGCCGGATTCCCCGAGTACTTCAGCGCATCCAGATTGACCACCTCATGCCCGCCCTCAACGACCAGACGACGGACCAGATGCGACCCGATGAACCCCGCACCGCCGGTTACGAGGATTCGCACAGCGAATCCTCCGGGGTAACGGGGTAAGGGGATAGCGGGGCAGGGCAAGACGAGGGATAAAGGGATACAGGGGCAAGGGGACAGAAGTGGCTCGACAACATGCACATATTCGCCTCAAACTTATGTGTCACTTTTTCCCTTGGCTCTCAAGGAACTCAAGAACGAGTTCAGCATCCGGCTGATTCTTTCGGCTTTCGCCTCAAACTGATCATAATCTGACGGCGCAATATACTGGAGATCTCTCGCCAACAAACCATGATACCGGGTCTCTTCAAGACTGGCTCTTGCTGTTACTAGGAATTGAATGTATTCCTTCCTCGAGTACCGGGCATTTCCCTCAACGATATTAGCAGGAACGGAAGAAGCCGCCCGACACATTTGACCCGTTAGCCGAAATTTCTCATGGTCCGGGAAAGAACTCGTCATCTTGTACACATCCAGCACCATTTGATGCGACAGTTTCCAGACTTCAAGCTCCCTCCAATGCATCTTCTTCCGCTCCGCTATCCCCTACCCCCTTATCCCGTTACCCCGGTTATCCCGCATCTCTTTACCCCGGTATCACTCTACCCCGTCCAATTTATTTGCGCCGGTCCGGCTCACCAGCTGATTGGCCAGGTAGAGCGACTCGATCGTCCCGGCATCGGTCCACCAGCCCTGCAACACATCCCAGGTCAACGTGCCCGCGGCGATATAGGCGTTGTTGACGTCCGTGATTTCCAACTCGCCCCGGCCGGACGGCTTGAGCGTTTTGATGATGTCGAACACGGCGGCGTCGTAGAAATAGACGCCGGTCACCGCATAGGAGGAGCGCGGACTGGCGGGCTTCTCCTCAATTTTCACGACCCGCTGCCCTTCAAGCACCGGCACGCCGAACCGTTGCGGATCCTTCACCTCTTTCAGGAGAATCTTGGCGCCCTTTTCCTGCTGCCTGAACGAACGCGCCGCAGCCACGATGTTTCCCTCAATAATGTTGTCGCCCAACATGACGCAGACGGGCTCCCCGTCGGCAAAGTGTTCCGCCAGCCTCAGGGCGTCGGCGATGCCGCCTTCGCCCTCCTGATAGGTATAGTTCAGCCGCTTGAGACCAAATTCCTTCCCGTTGCCGAGCAGTCTCAGGAAGTCCCCGGCGCTGTTCCCGCCTGTGACCAGCATCACCTCGTCAATCCCGGCATTCGCCAACGTCTGAAGCGGATAGTAAATCATGGGCCGGTCGTACACCGGCAACAGGTGCTTGTTGGTCACCTTCGTCAGGGGGAATAACCTGCTCCCTAACCCGCCCGCCAGCACGACTCCTCTCATCATAAGGACACCCTTTCCGATTCCCGGGATCTTGGAGACGACACGAGGCACGGCAGAGAATACCACGAGTCGTTTTCCAACCTATAACGAGAAACACATTGCGCAGCCTGTGTCGATGCACTCACCGTGACGTGGACCTCACGACGTGGGCTGAACCTTCTGAGGGGAAAGCGGCTGATAACTCGGCACGGCTTCCTGAATCCGCCGGATCACCGCCTCATCGTCTCCCTCGCAGAGCGCCGATTCAAGGCGCCTGACGGCCTCCTCGACCCGTTCAAACGACGGTGCGCCGCTCTTGAGCGCCCGTCTGATCTTCGGATGGGAGGTCGGCGCGACCTGCTCCGATTCCTCGAACAATTCCTCGAACAGCTTTTCTCCCGGACGCAGCCCGGTAAAGACGACACGGATATCCTGTTCCGGCACGAGCCCCGACAGGACGATCATGTTCTTGGCCAGTTCGGCGACCTTGATCTGCTCGCCCATATCCAGCACGAAAACATCCTCGCCATGGCCCAGCACGCTGGCTTGCAGCACCAACTGCACGGCTTCCGGGATCGTCATGAAGAAGCGCCTGATGTCCGGATGGGTCACGGTGACGGGTCCGCCGTTTCGGATCTGCTCCGCAAAGCGCGGGACGACGCTCCCGTTGCTTCCCAGTACGTTCCCGAACCGCACCACCGTGAACTTCGTCCGCCCGTAGCGGTTGAGGCCCTGCACGAATTCCTCGGCAATCCGCTTGGTCGCGCCCATGATGCTGGTCGGATTCACGGCCTTGTCCGTGGAGATCAGCACAAACCGCTGCACCCCTCCGGCCAACGCCGCCTCCGCCACCGTTTTGGTGCCCAGCACGTTGTTGCGGACCGCCTCCTTCGGATTGAGCTCCATGAGAGGAACGTGCTTGTGCGCCGCGGCATGAAACAGCAGCTCGGGCTTGGTCTGCGCCAGAACTTCGGCGACGCGATCCTGCACCGTCACGTCCCCGACCGCCGTAACGAACCGCACCGACGGAAACTTTTCCCGCAACTCCAAATCGAGGGCATACAATGCGTTTTCGTAGCGTTCGAACAGCACCAGCGACGCCGGCCGATACTGCGCGATCTGCCGGCAAAGCTCCGATCCGATCGACCCCCCGGCGCCCGTGACCAGAACGCGTCGTCCCTCCAGCAGCGGATGCAATTCCTGGAGATCGGTCTGGACCGGTTCCCGTTGCAACAGGTCCTCCAGGCTCATCGGCCGGATCTGTCTCAAGGCGGCGGGGTCGGCCAGCAGTTGTTTGACGCTCGGCAGCACTTTGATGGGAACCTTGCACCCTTCCGCCGCGGAAATGATGCGCTGTTTGAGGGTGTGCGAGGCGGAGGGGATGGCGACAATGATTTCGTGGGCGACCAGTGTCCTGCTCAAGGTGGAAATATCCTCGATCCGTCCGACGACCGGAATGCCGTGAATCTTCATTCTGCGCTTGACGGGATCGTCGTCCACCAGACCGACCGGGCGATAGTGGTAGCCCGGATCGCTCAACATATCCCTCACCAGCAGTTCCCCCGCATGCCCCGCTCCGACGATCAACACTCGTCTCGCCGACGGGCTCAGCACGCGAAGCCATTCTCGGAACCAGCGCACCCCCAATCGGATCCCGGCCAGATAGAATCCGCCCAACAGCCCCGTCAGAATGATCACGGAGCGAGGATAGGCGACCCACCCGAAGATGCCGTGCAACGCCAGATACGTAACCGCCGAGCTGACGACGGACGCCCACAGAATACGGCCGAGGTCATGAAGGCCGACGTACCGCCAGAGCCCCTGCTGAATGCCGAAGACGAACGTTCCGAGGCCGAAAATCGCGAGGACGACCGGCAGTCCCTGGAGAAACAACTGCAGATAGAAGGGGGAGATGTCCCCGTCGAACCGGAGCGCAAACGCAGTGAGATTGGCCAGCGCGATTAGACCGAGTTGCGTGCAGACGACCAGAATCGATCGGTACCGTACGAGAAACACGCCGTACCGGCCGACGAACCATTGAAAGACCTGAATGAGGGGCTGTCTCATGTCAACTCGGGCCGGCTGCCTGTGGCGCGATTCCATTGTCGGTCGGGGAGTACTGTAGCACGGCTACTGCGAGCAAGACCCAAAAGAACACCGCCAACGACCCGACCAGCATCTGGTCGAACTGCAACCGGCAGAGCAAACCGACGAGGCTGCCGACCGAGCCGGCCAGAACGGATTTCTGTATCCAATGCCGTGCAGTGTCATGTTCTTTCACGGTCCTGGCGATCAGGGAATAATACAACCAGCCGAACAATAGCATTCCGGGCAGGCCCACATGAAGCGCCAAGTACAGGAAGATGTTGTGCGTTCCGGCGCGTTTGACCGGGGCATGTCCGGCGGTCACGGCTTCCTGCTCCTGCCCGTACAGGAACAGATAGCTGTGCGCCCCGTAGCCGATCCCGACAAGCCCGTGTTTGCCGATCTCCGAAAGGGTAAATCCCCAGATATCGAATCGGTGGATGACCGAGGAAATGCTGGTTTGTACCGGGATGGAGGTTCTGGCATCGCGCAACGGATCTGCGCCCTTGTTGAAGTCGACCTTGGCCGCGAACAACAGGGCCGCCAACGCGCAGGCTGTGGCGACGCCGGCGACAATCCCGGCCTTCGGAGAGCGAAGCAGCCAGGCCAATACCCATAGTTCAATCAGAAATGCCAGGAGACCCGCTCGAGACTGAGTGATCACCAGGCAACTTGCCGTTAATATGGAGACGACGACGGCCCAGCCCCTTAGGATCGGAGGTCCTTCTCCGAACGGAAGGACAAAGGCAAAAGGGAATACCATCACCAGAAACGTCGTCAGCCAGACCTCCGAGGGAAAGAACGACTTCACCGCCTGACCGTTGGCCGGATCAAACTGGGTCAGACCGTAGCCGGCCACGACCACCGTGACGGCCCCGACGGCCGAAAAGAGTGCCTGCTGATACCGGCATTCCCGCAGGAAATGCAGCGCCGCATAGAACACCACCATGTGCTGAAGGAGTTTTCCATACTCCTTCAGGCTATACGGCGGGGATACGGCAAACGGGAGCGTCACCCCTACCCACAAGACGAACGCCAGCAGCATGGGATCGTAGGGTGTCCGCACATAAAACAGTTTCCGGTTGAGCGCGCACCAAATGAGCAGCAACCCGAGCAGAACGAGAAATCCGTTTCTCTCCAGAACAAGGAGCGGTTTGAACGGCAGGACGGCGACATATCCGATCAGCAGTCCGCGAATGACGGTCTCGAGAAGGGTCCGCATCCGGAGGTTCAGGCCGGGAGACTCCGAAGCGACATCCGCGTCCATTATCTCACCGCCCGCACGTCGGCTCCTCCTTGCGCTCTGTCGACCAGGCCGGCCAGCGCAAGGAACAGTACGCCCCAGACTCCGAGGATAATCAACCGTTGTCGTTCGGCCGCTGCATGGTACAAGAGGGCCAACAACCCGCATGCGCCCATCACGGCATACTCCGCCAGTACCGCCCGTCGATGGCTCCACCCGCTTAAGACCAGCCGTTGATAGTAATGTTCGCGGTGCGCGCGCCAGAGCTTTTCGCGACGCAATGCACGCCGGAGCAACGTCACGCTCGCATCGAGAATGAACGGGGAAAAGACCAGCAGCGACACCCACAAGTCGAAGCTCCTCTCGCGGCTCCCGAGCACGGCAAGACTCCCGGCCAGAAAACCGGTCGAGATGCTTCCTACATCCCCCATGAAAATTCTCGCAGGGGGGAAATTATGCAACAGGAACCCCGCGGCAGCGGCGGCCTGGAACATCGCGATCCCGGACGCAACGGGCTGATCGCCGATCCAGAAAAAATACCCCATCAGCCCGAATCCTGCGACCGTCATCCCTCCGGCAAATCCGTCCATGCCGTCCATGAAGTTGTAGAGATTGGTCATCCACAGCAGAAACGCCAGCGTCAGCGGGGAAGCGGCCCAGCCGAGTTCTATGGCACCCAACCCGGGAAGCGCCAAGGAATGCATCACCACCTCGCCGCCGAAGATGACTCCGCATGCGGCGAGAAGGTGGCAGCCGAATCGAATCCCCACTGGGAGCCCTTTACGGTCATCCAAGAAGGAAATGCCGGCGAGAAAGAGACTTCCTCCCAGAATCCAGATGATCCCGGGCAAAGGATGCGACACGAGTGCCGACTCTCCACCCGTCCAGCGGGCGATAAGGCTCCAGGCGATGATTCCGACGAGTGCGCTGACGACAATGGCGGCCCCGCCTGTCCGAGGGGTCGGCGAATGATGGAGCGACCGGTCGTTCGGATGATCGATCGGCCCGAACGTCGACGCCCTGCCGGCCAGCCAGTCGGTCAGCCGCCAGGAGAGGAGCCCGACGCCGCATGCAAGCACGATCCACATCACGAGAGAGCGCTCCGGTAATGGGCAATGATCTCCGGAACCGCAGATTCGAACGTCAGAAGCGGCCGATACCCCGTGTCGCGAATGAGCGCGGCGGGGCTGTACCATGCCTCGCCGATCATCTTGTCCAAGGTCGAAGAAGAGAGCGGCAGCGGCGTTCTCAGGAACGCCTGCAGCACATCCCCCGCGCGCGCGCCCAGGGTCAGCGTCCAGAGCGGCAGGCGCACACGAGGCGGCGGCTTGCCCAAGCCCTCCCGCAAGCGATCGTAGATTTCAGAGACCGAGTAGGGTTCGGCGTCGGCAACCACGTAGGCCGGCTGGAGAAATGTCCTTGCATTCAACGCGGTCCGAACCGCCGACACGAAATTTGCGACGTGGAGCATGCTTCTGACCGCAGGGAGGCGGGGAAGCGGAGGAAACCATCCCCGATCGATCGCCGACAGCATGCGGAAAAGGTTCCCCTTATGCGTGGGGCCATAGACCAGGGGAAGGCGGAACGACACCGCGGCCAGCCCCTGTTCCTTCGCATAGGAGGCGACAAGCTGTTCCGCCTCCCACTTGGATCGCGCGTAGGGAGTCCGGGGAGCGGCAGGCGCCTTCTCATCGACGCAGCCCGCAGTCTGTTCGCCGAACACCTTGACCGAACTGGCAAAGACGAACGTTCGAACGCCGCCGGCCGCGGCTCCCTCCAGCAATCGTCTGGTTCCATCGACATTGACGGATCGATACTCCTCCTCCTTCACGCGGGAATCGTCAAGAGCATGCGCCTTTCCCGCCAGATGAATCACGCTGTCACAGCCCGCCGCGGCCGTTTGCGCGCACCTCGCGTCACGCACGTCGCCGACGATCACATCCCGCGTCGGACATTTCGATGAAGACGAACCGGTTCTGATCAGCGCGCGGACGTCATAGCCCGCCTCAAGCAGATTGTTTACCAGGGCGCTGCCCAGAAAGCCTCCGGCGCCGGTGACCAATACCCTGCTCATGTCGATCTGGCGGTCTGCGCTCGACCACCGGATCCTTCAAGAAGTTCCCGGTAGAGATCGACGGTCTGGCTTGCGATCCGCTCGACCGAGAAGCGGCGAACGACCATTTCGCGGCCGGCCAGGCCCATCTTCGCGGCGAGCGAAGGATCACGGAGCAAGGTGGTGATCGCCGCCGCCAATGCAGCGGAGTCCCGCGGAGGAACCAGGAAACCGTTCACCTCATGGGTCACAAGGTCCCGACATCCCGGCACATCCGCGGCAATCAGAGGTTTCCCGCAAGCAGCGGCTTCCAACAGTACCTTCGGAAGGCCCTCCCGATAGGAGGGCAGCACGACCATTGTGGCGCGCGCGAGCGTCGCGGGCATATCATCGCGATGGCCCCACCATTCCAGAAGACCTTCATCGACCCAACGCCGAAGCTGTTCCTGAGGAATCGCCGCAGGATTATGCTCATCGCACATTCCGACCAGGACACATCGCGCCGGCACGCCGTCCCGCCGAAGGCGTCGGACGGCTTCGGCAAACTCCCCCACGCCCTTGTCCCACAACATGCGGGAAGCCAGCATCACAATCGGAGCGTCTGAAGGCGTCGGACGAACATCGAACACCTTCGTGTCGACGCCGGAGCCGGCAATGATCCTGGTCTGCGGCGGCGCCACGATACCCTCCTCCACGAAGACGTCGCGATCGTCGCTGTTCTGAAACACGACGACGGATCGGCGCAACTTCAACAAGACCCTGAGCGCGCGGCCAAGACAGGCGCGAAGGAACTTCCGCCGACGATGCCGATCGGTAAAGGCATATCCCAGGCCGGCAAACGCATTCACGACACCGGGGACGCCGCAGCACCAGGCGGCAAACGATCCGTACAGAATGGGTTTCAGCGCCACGTGGTGCACGATCATCGGCCGTTCCCGACGATACAACAAGACCAACTCCCGCACCGCAGCCAGTTCACTGAACGGATTTCTGGAACGGCGGGACAATGTGATGGGAAGAAGCCGGAATCCCTCCTGCCGTATGCGCTCCCCATGGTCGGTCACCCGCGTCGCGATCGAGACGTCGAATCCCGCCCGTGCCGCGAGACGAGCCAGGTCGAGCCGATGAGACCAGAAATACCAATCCTCAGTGATGAGATAGAGCAGCCGCGGCCGGTCGGTCATGCGAAGTCAACCAGGCTTGAAACATCAGCACGTTCCACAAGAGGTATTGCCAATTCCGGCTTCCGGAGAGGTGTTCCGTCCACTTCACCCGGATCGGTTCGGGGTGAAAATAACCCTCGCGTCGCAGCCGTGACGCATCCAACAGGTCTTCCGCCCAGTCGCGCAACGGCCCGCGAAGCCAATGCGAAATCGGAACTCCAAATCCCATCTTGGGCCGTTCGATGAGCCGTTTCGGGACGTATCGGAAGAGCACCTGGCGCAACAGCCATTTTCCTTCGCCCTCCTGTCTGATCTTCATGGACAGGGGGATCCGCCAGGCGAATTCGACCACGCGATGATCGATGAGCGGGACCCGAGCTTCGAGGCTGACCGCCATACTCGCACGATCCACCTTGGTCAGAATATCGTCGGGAAGATAGGTGACCAGATCGAGCGCCATCATTTGTAATGTGAAATTGTTTACGTTGGCCCACCGATGGCGATCCCTTAACGTCGTCATCGGCTCTCTCCCCTCAATGACGACGCCGGTGGGATCCCTCCAGGTTGACACGAGTCCCAGATACATCTCCTCGGGGTCCTTCATCCCCAGAACTTCCGCCAGCTTGTGCAATTTGTCTCCAAAACTCGGCATCACCGGCAGCAGAGCCTGCAGCTTCCGAGACGTCTTGTCCAAGACCTCCGGCGAAATGGATTGGATCCCTCTGGCCATTCCCCGTCGGACCGGTTGCGGCAGCCAGGACACCCGCTTCCACAGCTGTCGCCCCCAAAAATAGCGATTGTACCCGGCAAACAGTTCGTCTCCTCCGTCGCCGGAAAGCGCCACGGTCACGTGCCGGCGCGCGAGCTGAGAGACCAGATAGGTGGGAATCTGCGACGAGTCGGCAAACGGCTCATCATACATGGCCGGCAATCGGGGAATGACGGCCATGGCCTCCGCCGGTGTGACATAGAGCTCGGTATGATCCGTCCCGAGATGCCTGGCAACCTCCGCCGCATAGACCGCTTCGTTATAGTCTTGCTCGTGAAAGCCGATGGTGAACGTCTTGACCCGCTTGGTACTCTGAGCCTGCATGAGCGCGACGACGACGGACGAGTCCACCCCTCCGGACAGGAAGGCCCCGAGCGGGACGTCGGCCACCATCCGCAGACCGACGGCTTCCCGCAGCAGCCGGTCCAACTGCTCGACCGCTTCATCCTCCGTTCCGGTGAACGGGCAGCGCACCCCGGATTCAACGATGTCCCTTGCCGACCAGTAACGGACCGGCCGCAGGGTCGCTCCCGGGCTTTCCGGTTCCGGGCTGAATCCCCGGCGGTCGCGGGCCTGGCCATTCGTGATCGAGAAGAGACAGCCCGGCGGCAGTTTGTAGACATCCTGATAAATGGACCAGGGCTCCGGCACATAGGCATACCGCATGAAGGCCGTCAGGGAATCGCGGCTGATGGTTCGCGTGAATCCCGGAACCTGCTCAAAGACTTTCAATTCCGAACCGAATACGAAAGTTTTGTCCGCCCAGCCGTAATAGAGCGGTTTGATCCCGAGACGATCCCGCCCGAGGTGAAGCGCCCCGGCTTCCCGGTCCCACAAGGCGAAGGCGAACATTCCGACGAATCGCTGGACGGATTTCTCGATGCCCCACGCGTCGAATGCCGCCAGCATGACCTCCGTGTCCGAGTGACCTCGAAACCTTGCTCCTGTCGCCTCCAGTTCGGACCGCAGTTCGGCAAAGTTGTAGATTTCCCCGTTGTAGGAGAGAACGAAGCGACCGCCGACGGAGGCCATGGGCTGGTGACCTTCGGGAGTGAGATCAAGAATGGAAAGGCGCGCGTGACCAAGCCCAACACCCGCCGCCCCATCAGTCCAGACACCGGAATCATCAGGCCCGCGATACCGAACAGCCGCTACCATCCTTTGGACAGTGGCAGCCGTTTCGGTCCGGGACGGATCGAGGAGCCCCGCTATTCCGCACATAGCCTTGCATCAATCATGGTGCCTCTTCAGCGGCCCGGCACAATCGATTCGACCGATCAGGAAGTGCGCGCAGACAGTCCGGCAAGCTCAGAGTAGAGCGCGCAGTAGCGGTCGACAACTGCGGAAAGTGAGTATTCCGCCTCAATTCGCTCTCGCGCCGCACTTCCCAAACTTTCGCGTTCAGCACGCCCCCTGTCGATCAGGTCAATCACCGCATTGGCAAGTCCGGTCGGATCGCATACTGGGACGATACGGCCAGTGTCACCGATAATTTTGCGCGCGTCTCCCACGTCCGTAGAGACGCAGGGGATTCCACAGGCCATCGCCTCTCCAAGCACATTGGGGAACCCCTCTCCGAATGCGGAACTGAGACACGCCACATCCGCGCCGGGAAGGAGATGTTCAACGTCGTCCCGATAGCCCAGGAGACGAACCCGGCCGCGCAAACCTTTCGCAGCAACATCCGAACTCAACGTCTCCGTCCCCCTGCCGACAAGGATGAAATAGGCATTATCGCGAGCCCGGACAATCTGTTGAGCCGCCTTCAGAAATGTCGCGTGGTCCTTCATCGGGTCAACCCGTGCAACGAGCGCGACGACGACCGCATCATCGGCGACCTGCCACTCCTTCCGGCAGACCAAACGGAGACTAGAATCCGGACGGAACCGCTGGGTATCGAACCCGTTGGGAATGACGTCCCATCGTCGAGGCTGATACCCCAGTCGCTCATGCTGTCGTTTCCCGGCTTCGCTGTTCACGATCACAGCCGCCGGCACGGCAGACCACCATGCCAGTACCCGTTGCACCAATCGCGTGAGCGGCGGGGATTTGTTCAAATCCATATCGGAACAACGGACGTTCCAGATCAGGATAGGCGACCGAGAAAACCTTGCCGTCACAGTACTCAGGATGTCGGCATGATAGAGCCAGCTTTGCACGATGGCCGGCTTGAGGGTTCTCAAGAGTCGGATCAGCCGAAAGACGGCGCCAACCCCAGGTTGCCCCCGCTTCATTCCCAAAGTGTGCACAGCCACTCCAAGCGATTCGATCTGCTTCCCCACCGGTCCGCAATCGGTCAATGAAACAACACTGTTGGAAAACTTGTTGCGATCCATTCTCCCGACCAGCTTGGCCAACATGACTTCGGCTCCGCCGGCGTCGAGATCGGAGATAACGTGTACGACTTGGATCATTCGGAACGGGAAGTTTCTGATTCACAATTTCTGACGGCATTCCCGGAAACCGGCTTTGGTGCCCGCGAGCGCCAAGGCAAGCTCGCGCCGCTCAGAAGCCCCCCTTGGCCCCCCCGGTAGAGCTTCACGCTCCCCCATAAGAAACAAAAAAGCAGGAGTGGGTACACATGGGCCGTATGCCTGAATGGCTCGACCAAACGAACGCTGTATAAGTATGCGGCATACCATGTCCCCCAAACGGACAAAAAAGGCACCCACCAGTACTGCGGATGGCGCCAGAGATCGATCCATCCAATCGGGGTGAGCAAAAGCAATAACAGAACCGCGAGCACCGTCAAGATAGTCACCTGTCTCCAGACGGCCCCTGCGCCGCTAGCCTGGAGCAGAAAGATATACTCGTTCACATGCGGAGCGAGTGATGTGCTCATGTACACTGTAGACTCCAACCACCCCTTAACCTGCCCTTTCACCAGGACTGGAATGGAATGGAGTCCAAAGAGATACTCCCCATATGTGAGGTGAGGACCGGCATAGGGATCCTTCGCGAACTCCTCAGCCGATGGAAACCCTTCCGTTCCAATCCGTTCAGGAAACTCCACGTTCGCATTCCAGCGGGCATATCCATACGAGGGCCAGGAAGAATCACCGTGCACCTTATAGAGGCCGTACAAGTGAGGAACAAACATCATGACGGCAAGTATGGAGGCCGCGCTTAACTGTCGCCACTCCCAATGAGAAGGACGAAGCAAACAGCCCCCCTTTCCTTCACGCCAGATGTTGAGGAGCCAGCAGAGCCAAGCAAGCGGTAACACGACGCCGAGCATGGGAGCGCGCAACAGCGCCAACAACCCCGTGGCCACGCCAAGCAAGACGGCTCCAACCCATCCCCGGCTCCACAACCACGCTGACAGCACAAGGAGAAATAGAGCGGCTTCGGTCTCGATTCGCAAGCCTCTTACAGACTCTTCAATCCATGCAGGATTCAAGGCCATAATCCAAGCAGCCACTGTCCCCAAAGTCCATTTCCCACTGACTGCCCACACGAAGAATCCGGTTACCGTGATGAGCAGGATCGACTGAGCCACCGAATACCACCTGATAGCGGGAATCGTGTCTCCCCACAGCCGACTCCACAAATTGATTGCGGCTATGTGCGCCGGTTCACGTTCGGCGAAGGTCCCGGAATAAAAACCATGTTCGGGGGTAAACCACTGGAGGCTCTGCGCATAGAGACGGTATTGAACCACATCAGGGTCCGCAGGAAGACCGCGTGCTATCTCAAGTAATGTCCAGCGCTGCGCCCAGCCAGCAGTCACGGCCAAGAAAATCAACGTGGATCCCATCCACAGCCGCCATGCCGTTGGAGAATTGCGCGTACGAGCAAGCCAACCCCATCCGGCGAGACAAACTCCCAACGCACCCATGACGGGATAAAATGAAGGCAGGTGGTCGCGGGAATCAGACCACGAGGCCGCAAACCGGTCGAGAATCAGTTGGTCTTCAGGCGACTCATTCGAGGCTTGAACCACCAACGTGCTGGGACCATCGATGTTCAGGGTTATGACGTCGCCGCCGAGTTGCCGGGCAGCCATACGATAAACTCGTTGCCGGTCAATAACATTAGCCGATAGCGCTCCGGCATTGTACGCCCAGAGACGGATCTGGAGAGTCCCGGATTCCTGAACCGGAAGACGGATGCGAAGGGTACCTTCTTCGTGAGAACCGAGGTACCAACCGTACCGCCCCCATCGCCCCCCTTTCCCTTCAATCAGCCAAGAAGCCCGGTCGGCTTTGATGTTAGTTAAGCGCTCATCCACCCCTGCCATGGCAGGCTCATGAAGAGCCGCTTTGAGAGCGGGCACAAATTGAAACAGAGCGAAACCCGCAAGTAGCGCCCCGCAATAAACTAACAGCCATCCACCACACAAGCTCCTCCCTCGACACACGCTCACATTTGCTTCTCCAATGCCACTATGATCCGGAACGCCAGAAACCGACTGAGGAAAGCCAGCGTTCTTTCGAGCGTCAGCACCGGACGTACGAGTTTCAGCGGGATCAAAGACGGATGCTCAAATCCCCCGCTTAACGGATATGCAAAGAACGCCACGCGTTTGCATAGCCGCACCTCGAACTGGGGATAGAGGGTCCTGAATTTGCCGTACGAACGTTCGAACAGAATCGTCGAAACGGCCTGATTCGCATCAAACGGCTTGCGATCCTCTTTCGGCGCCCGCAGTAGCAACGGATCCTGACCAAAATCCACCGGTTCCGGATGAAGAAACTGGTAGATGGGCCATGAGAGCCAGGAAATGTATGGATCCATGATCACCAAACGGCCGCGAGGACGAAGCGTTCGCAACGCTTCGTCCAGAAACAGACGGACATTCTCAATGTGATGCAGGGTGTCGAACAAGACGATATTCGTGAAGCTCTCAGCGGCAAACGGCAAGAACTGCGCATCAGCCACCGCATTGAGCCAGGGGAGTCGAACTATGTCCGTGCAAATGACACCGGGGTAGAACTCCTTGAGATTTCCGGTGCCACCTCCGATTTCCAACGTTCGTCCGGGCTGAAGCCACGCAACGATCTCCCGGTACCACTCTGTATAGAGCAGCCGGAGAATCGGTTTATTCCCCCAAACCGCATGGTGTTGCCGCAGGATGGCATCCGACATCACACCGCCTTGAGCCGGAAAAACCCGTAAACCGTCATCTTCAGCAACAGCCACCCGTGCGCGAACCGATGAATGTTCGTCGTACCGTACGTCCGGTCCTGATAGCGGATCGGCACCTCCACGATCTTCAGATTGAGCTTCGAGGCTCCGAACAGGAGATCAAAGTCTCCAAAGGGATCGAAGTCTCCGAAGTAGGATCGATTTTGAACGATCCGCTCATAATCGTCCCGAAACAACACCTTGGTCCCGCACAAGGTATCCTTGATGCGCTGATTGAGCAGCCAGGAAAAAGCCATGCTGAAGAATTTGTTCCCCAGGAGATTCAGAAACCTCATTGCCTCCTGTTCCATCGGATACACCAGACGACTCCCATTGATGAACTCTCCTTTGTCGCTGGCGATCGCATCGTAGAACTTCGGCAGGTCCTCCGGCGGCATCGTGAGATCAGCGTCCAGGATGATCAGGATGTCTCCCGAGGCGTTGGCGAATCCCTTTCGGACGGCATCCCCTTTCCCCTTACCGTCCTGCACAAAGAATTTGATGTCCTTCCCCGGATAAGCCGAGCGCACACGCTCGATTTCATCAGGCGTTCCATCTGTCGAGTGGCCGTCGACAAAGATGATCTCTTGCGCCCCGCCGAACGGAGGGATTCGCTGAATCGCGGGCTCGATATTGCCTCGCTCGTTTCGACAGGGAATCACGATCGTCGTCGAATACTGCTTCACCACCCTCGGTCCCCGCATCCGCGCCACAATGTACTGACTCAAACAAAGCAGGTTCAGCCCGGGCAGAAAGGCCAGGAAACGATTAAGCAACGCCGAGACGACCGGTACGTACTTGGGAAGCAACAGGCGCCGCTCGGTTTTCACCACTTCGTAATCCGCAAGCCGGAGCAAATTGTGAATATCCGGCGGGGCAAGCCAATTCTGCTGCTGCTGAGGCATTTTGAGGTTCCACCATTCCGTCAGGCGAAGCAACGGCTCCCAGAGGAAGTTATAGTAGGCGATCACAATTCTCGTTTTCGGCGTGCAGCAGGTGCGCAATCTCCGCAGAGCTGTCTCCACGTCAAGCAGATGTCCGATGACGTCGGACAAAATGATGACGTCAAACGTCTCATCCAAGTCGAGGGCCTCGCAGTCGGCCACACGGAATTCCAGCGACGGATGTCGCTTGGAGGCCTCCTTCACCATCATCTCGCTGAGATCGATCCCCAGTCCTCGCAAAGGCCTCACAGCCGCCAGCAAATCCCCGAGACCGCAGCCGATTTCCAAGACCCGAAGTCCTTCGGGAACCAGAAAGCGTATATACCGACGCTGATCCTCGTAGTAATAACTGCCCTTTCTCTGCCAATGCTCCCTGTCTCCGGCGAGACGATCGAAGCGCTCTCGAATCGCCGTTTTTTTCTCTCTGTCACTGAAACCCGTCACGCTCATCTCGCCCTGCTTTCGACAACATCCAATTGGCGCGCAGTCTCATCGAGAAGCCGCTTCCTGCTGAAATGTCGGCACGCCATTCAGATTAGCTCCGCTGGTTCACCAGAAAGGACAACACTTTCCAAGTCTCCGCGGAGAGAGAGGGAAGCCGCTATCGACGTCATCAGGAGCTCTATTCTGTTCTAGGATCTGTGCGCCACCTGAGCGTTTTGTGTGCGTTATAATTGCGCCCTGTAATCACGTGTAACCTTACGCTTCAAGTAAAGAGACAGGGGCATACTGATCACCGTCAACATTGCTAGATACGCTACGACTGCACCCATTGCACCGTAGTGCATACCTAACCACCAGACCAAGACACCATTAATTAGTCCAGGAATAGCCGCGCTGAATCCGAGAGGTTCCGCCTTGTGCGCGCGCCAGTACAACGCTGTACATTGTACCCACACAGCAAGTAGGCCGGTCGGCAACAACAGTAACGTTGTCCCCGGATCGAGTAAACGGCGACCAAATTCAAGGTCAAAATGATTCAACATAATCTGGGATAACAGAAATGCCCCCATCCCAAGCATGAACATACCAATCGCCAATAGTGTCGTGTAGCGCCACAGCGTATCCAGCCCTGCAAAATCCTGCCGGGCGATCAACATTCCGAATTGTGGCACTCGCGTCTGGACCCAGGCTAACCCTAAGACTTGCAGCATACTAAACGCCTGCCAAGTCATGCCAAACCGACCAGCCTCTACGGCTCCGTGGTAGTGAAAAATGACCGGCGTGTACAAAGAATACACAAAGTAATTCACCCCCCCTTGCACCGCAAGCCGCCATTGCATCGGCCATACCTCGATCTTCCAGTCGATTTGCAAGCTGCTTGGCGGATGCCAGAATGGCAAAAAAAACGGCCGTTGTACGATTCCCAGATAATATAAAGTCGCTGCGGCCTGTGTCCCGATGAGCGCTGCAACCGACCAGAGGCCAGCACCGGTGGCCAAACATATCCAGAGAACCAGATTTACCAGAATCCCCTGCCACAACTGGAAACGCTGTGCGGCAACCACTTGATTACAGCCTTCGAATAACGCCTGAAAGGGTGAGATCCAGAGGAGCATGGCTTGAAATAGGACGGTAAGTAACCACGGAGCTAACCAATGTTCCGTGTTTCCCTTTTGTGCAAGAAACAATGCTCCACCTGGGGCAACCAGCAGAACAAACAAAATAGCCGCCACTGCATACCAAGAAGCGAGTTTGCGTCCAAAGCTGACAAGACGAGACAGGGCATCAGGGTCTCCGACAATACCTCCTTCCTCGTTCAGTTGCAGCTTCGTCCACTCATGACTCGTGAAATTGACTACCACGACGACGAGCCCTAATTCGACGAAGACTTGGAGAGCGATGAGGCTTTGAAAGGTGTAGTAATACCCCTGTGTTTCAGGCGTCAGAAACTTCGCGACCAGCAGAACACTGATCAGGCCACCGATCGCGCGCCAGCCCCTGGCAAGAACCGCATAGAACACCGCTCGATCAATTCCCAACCATCCGGCAATACCGACGAGGAGGTCTCTCACCGCTCCTGACTTCCCCTGCACGCCTCCTCAAAAACCGCCGCACAGCGCTCTGCCGCCCTGCGAGCGGAAAACCAGCGTGCCGCAAACGCGCGGGCGCGCGCGGAGTGCCTGGCAACAGCCGCCGGATCATTAACAATTTCACTCAGTCGGATACAGATCTCTTCCGGTTTCTGGGCCTCATAAATTGGAAGCGGCTCACCTAATTCACGCTCAAATACATGACTTTTCCCCGATGCAATGACCGGAATCCCCATGGCAATTGCATCCCGCCCAGCCATACCGATGCAGCCCTCAGGCCCAAAATTCTCCATCACAACGTCAGCCTGCGTCATTTCATCTAGAAACTCCGCTTGGGTAAGTTGCGGAAGCCAATGCACATAGGAGGTAAGTCCCAGCTCTTGAACATAATGTTTAGCAGTTTCTGCGTCTGCCCCGATGGAAATCAGGCGGATCCGTGCAGGGCGATGCGAACGGGCGAGGAACATTCTCAGCCCTTCCAACATCGTGTCGGTCCCTTTAAGGTCCAGCGGAGAAACATTGGATCCGACTGCAGGCCGTTTCCACTGTAATCGTGTTGCGCAAAATATTCGGATGGTGTTATCGGTGCGGATACCCGGCATCGGCAAGCGCTCGATGTCCGTAAGCATAAAACTCGTTCGTCTTTTCTCATCCACGCCAATCTCCTCTAGCAACGTATCACCGTCCGGCAACAAACCGGGAATCGCGTAGTCCACTAAACTGCACTTGGCAACGCCCGCGCGCTGAAGCTGCACGAACTGAGCAAACAACATACGTTTACACGCAAACATTACGCGGCTCATAACGCCATTCCCGGCGAACCGGTCTAAACGGTATCGTGCAGCAGCCAGGACATCTATCAACTTTTGGTTGCAGAAAACGTCAAGATCCGACCCCGTGAGCAATCCGATAGTCGAACGACGTATCAGTGTTCCAACACTCAGAGCGAGTCCGTTCAGCACCACTCCGTCACACGCTTCAAGAACGCGCAAGACCGGCCTCAGCGTCCACGGGTACAGAACAATCTGCAGCGGATTTAGCGGTGCTATTTCTCGAATCCAGCTAGGATAAGGATAGGGGATATCTGCGGAGTGGAACTCGGGGCGGTGGCGCGGCTCGTCGCATGGGCGATCTACAAAAACAATCACCTCGTACCCGAGTTCTCGCAACGCTTGCGCGAGACGAAAGGGATAGTTGTTGGTGTTACCGAGGAACCCGATTTTCACGACGGAACTTACAGACCTCAGAGGCTGCTTTTCTTGACCAAATCAGGCTCGACAGAATACCCCCAAAATCTTGTACCCGAGCAGATGCTCATGAACCCACACGTGGTCAATCTCAGCAAGTCTGACATCCCTACCGGTGAGGAGCCGTGCAGTTTCAACGACATGTTTCGCTGGGTGCGCGTGAATACGGTCGACTTCGCTAATGATCGTCTCCATCGACAACGCTCTCAGGCCAACTTTATAGGCCAATTTGACGAGCGTCTCAGGAGTAAAATACGACCAATGTCCGTGACATATATTGTTGTTTCTCGCACCTTCGATTCGAATTAAGAGACTATTGAAGTTCGGTACTTGAATCCCCAGAACTCCATCATGCGAAAGGTGCTCTGAAACGGACGCCAGAAAGCCTGCGGGATCCTCAGAGTGCTCAAGGACATCAAGCATGGTTATCGCATTAAAAGGTGCTCTCCTGGCCGGGAGGTCTTGCGGGAAGCAGCCTTCTATGGCGTCGAGCCCACGGCTCCGAGCGATTTGGACTCCGCCTCGGTTTAGCTCAATACCGAGGGCTCGCCAACCGACCTCTGCGGCTGCCTGGAGGAGCGCCCCCGTGCTGCATCCGATGTCTAGCAACGACGTCTCACAGGTCCCGCGGACCTGCGCCAACCGACCGATGATATAGCGCGCCTTGTTCGATTCCAGTTCAGCATAGGCAGCGTTGCGATGCAAAGCCATGTGCGCGCTCATCACATTGCTACTGCGGTAGCGGGATTCGTCGGAATCACGGTTAATGACTTCCTGGCTGTAGATTAGTCCGCATTGATGACATCGCACAATGTGCATGCCATGAGCATGATAGACCAACGAAGCATTTTGGGATGATGCAGCACACAACGGACAATCGCGCGTATGAGCCAAGCCCAGACGAAACTCTCCCGTCTCATCCAACACACTGGCAGACACATCTTCCTCGCGAAGACGCAGCGTGCAGTAGGCTTCTGCGAGTTGGGCTCGCACGCCGGGTATCAGCGCTGCATCAAACGACTCCTTAGACACTCTTATAGATGGCACAGACACGTCACACCACTTTATGGGAAGACGCTCAAAAATTGACGAACAACTCTTCGCCTGCCGGCAACCAACTTGATAGGCGTTGCAGACGTTGGCAGGACATTATACCCGCTGCTTTTCAAGCGTCTGCTTCAGAACTTGAGCAATTTCCTGCTGCTGTTCCTCAGTTAAACCGACGAATAACGGCAGACGAATCAGCCTTTCCGAGAGCGAATCAGTAAGATGGAGTGGGCCCTGAGCCCGACCATACCGTTGTCCGGCCGGAGATGAATGCAGAGGCACATAGTGAAAAACAGCTCCAATTTCATTCCGCCTAAACTCACTCAGAACTGCCTCGCGACCAGAACCTGATGGTAGGAGCACGTAATACATATGGGCATTGTGCTCGCATTTCTCCGGCACGATTGGGCGTCGGATCATACCTTCTGCTTCCAGCGGCTCCAGAAGGTCGTGATACCGCCGCCAACTCACCAAGCGCTGTTGCGTAATCTTGCTTGCCTCTTCAAGCTGCGCCCACAGAAACGCCGCGATGAGCTCACCAGGCAAAAACGAAGATCCTGCTTCTTGCCAGGTATACTTATCCACCTCTCCCCGGAAAAACCGGCTGCGATCCGTCCCTTTCTCACGAATTATTTCGGCTCGTATCGACATAGTCGGATCATTTACCAGGAGGGCCCCACCTTCGCCGGAAATGACATTCTTGGTTTCATGAAAACTGTAGGTCCCCAAGTCTCCGATGCTGCCCAAGGCACGGCCCTTATAGCTCGCCATCATACCTTGGGCCGCATCTTCCACTACACGGAGCCCGTGGCGCCTGGCAATCGCCATGATCTCGTCCATTTCGCACGACACTCCCGCATAATGGACCGGCACAATCGCCCGCGTGCGCGACGTGATGGCCGATTCAACTAATTTCTCGTCCAGGTTAAGGGTATCCTCCCGAATGTCGACGAACACCGGCACGCCGCCTCGCAGCACGAACGCATTGGCCGTCGAGACGAAGGTATACGACGGCATAATGATTTCGTCGCCAGGCTGAATATCCAGCAACAATGCCGCCATCTCTAACGCTGCAGTACAGGAATGCGTAAGTAACGCCTTGCGACAGGAACTATGTTCCTCAAGCCAGGCATGACACCTCTTGGTGAATGGGCCATCCCCTGCCAAGTGACCATTGAAATGAGCCTCGGCAATGTAATACAGCTCTTTACCGGTCATGTGCGGCCAACCGAAGGGGATAGATTTTTTATTCATCAACCTGCTCTTTAAATCACAGGAATTTCAGCTCACGTGACTGCGACCACACAAAAAAGCCCCATCAGGACTCCATCACTGCAAGTCCAAACCCCGTTCGTCCATAGCCGTCACCGTTGTAGAGCATATAGCGCTGCCCCTTGTGGTCGAACACGAATGGATACTCAATCATTTCAGAGTCCCAGCCTGAGAGGGATGTATCGATACCTGCATCGTTGAGGCGCAACTCCCACTTTTCTCCAGACAAGCTGTGCGCGTAGCCGATTTTGTATTTCTGGCCTGGCTTGCCACTTCGGTAGGAAAACCACATGTGATAGCCCCCTGGGTCAGCAACCACTGTAGGGCGTGAAAACACCTGCGCAACTCCAAGTTCGTAAGGAACGGCCAGTCCCTGTCGATTCCATTCGTGGCCATCTACTGAAGTGGCATGATTGATAACACTGAGCATTTCGCCATCACCTGTGTCCCACGTGACCGTTGAGCCATACCACATGCGATACTGCCCACGATCTCTAATCACCCATGGATATGACAAGCTGACTTGATCTGTGCCATCTAAACCCATGAATGGCCTATCGCGGTCCAGCTCAATGGAGCCATCATCTTTTAGTCGCAGGCGCCCTATACCACCCTGCCAGTGCCGCCCTTCTGGAATCTGCCATCCCATAAACAAGATATATCGTTCATCTCCCACCTCGTACATGTTACCGATACTAACCCCATGAGAATAGAAACTATTTTCAGGCCCATATCCAAACACGGGCTCGTTATGAATGTACGTGACTTTGCATTTTAGGATATCCAGATCTACAAATCCCACCGATGAACGGTTGTGAATATCACGCCCGTCAAAGAATACTCGATAAAGGTCGCCTTCCAGAAATATTGCTAGTGGATTGGCCGCATGCGAAACAAGTTTCGGATGAACTGGTTGCGGCACGTAGAGTCGACCCAGCTTTTTCCAGCGCATCCAGACAGGCTCCCTAGATTTTTCTTAGCCGGGAACTAGGCACTATTGCGCGTCCGGTCGCCTGACCGATATACACTCCTTCAGGTTTAGCATCAGCAAGAAGTAAAGCCCCGGCACCAATAACGCATTTTGGGCCCACCTTGATATGGTCCCGCAATGTAGCGTTTACGCCTATAAAGCAGGACTCACCTACTTCAACGCCGCCGGAGATGACGACATGGGATGCAATGAAGCAGTGATCGTGAATGGTTGAGTGATGACCAATGTGATTGCCGCTCCACAAAGTGACGTCGTTACCAATCGTAACAAATGGCTGAATCGTGTTGTCTTCCAAGATAAAACAGTTGTCGCCTATTCTGCCTTCGTTCAGGATGGTCGCGTGCGAGCTAATATAGCTGGCAAGCCTGTATCCCGCAGCCTTTGCAGCAAGATACTTCTCTCTACGTTTTTCGTTAAGCTTAGAATAGCTCAACGCGACGAAAAGGGCGTGGGTATCGGGGGTATAGCGACTTGCAAGATTATCAAAGGGCACAACGGGAAGTCCGCAGAACTCCGAGGAGGTGAGATATGCCGCATCCACCGTAAACGCCACAACTTCGTAATCTGAATCCGCGGAGAAGTAAAAGTGCGCTAGCTGGGCAATGTCTCCGGCCCCAAAGATGACCAGCGCCCTTTTCATATGCCTTTCCTCACCAGAATTGTAAATTCATAGAGACCATAATCGTGTAACAAGGCTACGTGACGAGAATAGCGGCGCTTACAAAGATCAAACAATGCACAAGGATCGGCGTAATAGAGATAATCCCGCATCTTGTCCGTGTCCGAATAGGACGTCAAACAGTTGAATGCAAACCCCCTCATGCTGGTGCGATCAAGGCTGTCGAGCGTAACCTGCATGTAGTCTCGCCATTGCCCGTCACTTCGCTTGAGGCGCACATTAAAGATCCCGCTGGCAATACCATAATCAGCCATCAGCAACGGCTCGGCCGCGACAGCAAAACTTGCATTACGGCCTCCGGCATGCCGCTCCGTAGCGGCTCGAATCATATCGCCCGAAACATCATAGCCGTTATATGTGCAATTCTGATAACGAGAACACAGCACATCGTAGAGTGCGCCATAGCCACAACCCAAATCATTGATGGAAAAATCCCCGGACTGATCGATGATCTTGCACAATTGCTCGAATCGGAGCATCTGACTTTCCTCACCATTCCAATCCACTCCCCGTGCAGTCTGACCGTGCTCGGCAAGTTTGGCAGAGTAGTAGTCGGCCACAGTGGCAAGAATGTCAGCTGCTTTCTTTTTCATCGCTCACCAAGGGTCCGACATTAGCTCTCGCCTTTCGAATAATCATGCCTTGCGAGCCTTGCGGGATTCGAACCAAGCCTCAAGACTTCTGGGAGGATCGACCTCGAATCCAAGCAAGCGCCGCACCCAAGGGTCATTGTCATGTCGCTCCCTCAGATTGGGAGGCAAGGCAATTTGCTGCTTGATTATTGGCACAGTGAACAAGGTATTTACACCGCGCCGTGGTGTTTCTGTGGTGTTGCCACCGGCACAATGAAAAACCATAGAATTCAGGATCAGATAGGCTCCAGCTGGCACATTCGTGGCCACTTCGAGCGAACGAACAACACGATCATCAGGAAAATATTCGATCTTGTGCGAACCAGGCAGAACTCGCGTTGAACCATTCTGGGGAGTGAAGGGATCGAGACACAACAGCGCATTTATTGCCAAAGGGCGAGACGACACAAAGTGTTGGTAAGGGAGATCACGGTGATAACTTGCCTGACGATGACCCGTGCGGACTGGTGGATTCCGTATTCCATTTTGCTGGTTAATGATGAAGTATTCGCCCAGTGCGCGCCGACACAATTCAATCAACCGAGGATGAACCGCCACATTGAGGAAAGCCTCATCCCAAATGAGCGGCGCCCGTAACGTATCGGCTTCACCAATCCGTTTAAGAGCCTCATGCCCACCAAATCGGGCCTCTTGCTCGGACAGCAAATATTCCAATCGTTCGCGCAAGTCGCTTAAGACTGCTTCTGACAAACCGCTATCCAGGACCGTATAGCCACTAAGATCTAACTCTTGCAGTTTAACGTCCAATTCGTCTGCAGAACTTGACTGTTCCCTCACCCCGTAGCGCTTGATCGGCTCGACGCTCATATGGTTTCTTTCCAATAAGATTGACGGATGTCCTGCGATGCCTTGGCAGCAATAGTTCCATCCTGGCAATTCATGGCATGGTCAATTAATAAAAGGGGCGCCATCTACTCCCACCTGCTCAACACCCGGATTTTGCATTCCCTTGCTTTAGCGCAGAAATGCATTTCAGGCACTGTCGCAACAAAAAATACGGCGTTGTTTCTTTTCCGAGTCTCGGCAAGCAGATAAACAATCAGGGGTGCCAGTAACTACCGCCCGAAAAAATCTGATTCGGAATAAGCCGCACCGTGCAGACTAACTCTCAAAAATGCCTTAGATCAATGGACAAACTATTATCTCAACGTCCACATGATGCTC
>DIHJ01000030.1:22604-23802 GCA_002420105.1 Nitrospira sp. UBA5699 | reverse complement strand
CACAACTTCTGACGATATCTCCCGTTGGTCCCCTTTCGAGGCAACTCTTAACCAGAGCAGACGACTTCTTCGACGGTCTGAATGACCTGACGTTGGGCGACGAACTCAGTCGGGGTCAGGTGCCCGAGTGAGCTGTGCGGACGGTGGTGATTGTAATCCATCCGCCACGCTTCAATGATGGCCTGGGCCTCGGCGAGCGAGGCGAACTGGTGCACGTTCAGGCACTCGTCCCGGAGCCGCCCGTTAAACGATTCAATCAAGGCATTTTCCACGGGTTTGCCAGGACGGATAAAATCGAGTTGCACGCCGCGTCGATAGGCCCAATCTTCGAGCGCCCGCGATTGGAATTCGGTCCCATGATCGACGGTGATGGACCGCGGGCTCTGGCCTTCGCCCAGCACGCGATCGAGCACCTGACTGACCGTCTCTCCCGACATTCGAAATCCTGCTTCTAGTACCGGACTGGAGCGACTCCAGTTATCGACGACCGTGAGAATCCGAAACGGGCGGCCATCGGCCAGGGTATCATGCACAAAATCCATACTCCAGCGTTCGGTCGGGCCCGCTGGTAGGGGCGCTGGGCCACGATGCAGTGCGATGTGCTTCCGCCGCCGCACTCGCATCCGGAGCTGCAACCCATCGAGGCGATAGAGACGGCGGACGCGCTTGCGATTCCCCGGCCAGCCCTCCCGCCGCAATAAGACCCAGATCCGCTGATAGCCAAATCGCGGTCGGGCATGCGCCAGATCGCGGATACGGACTCGGAGAGCGGTCTGATCCTTCGCCCGACTCTTCCGATACCACGACGCGCGACCAAACTGGGCTAAGCGACAGGCCCGCGCACAACTCACCTGAAACGTCCCATGGAACCACTGGGCCAGTTCCCGGCGACGGGCGGGCCTCAGACTTTTGTTCGCAAGGCCTCCGACAGCATGTGTTTGTCGAGCGAGAGGTCCGCCACCAACCGCTTGAGCCGTGTGTTTTCCTCTTCCACCTGGCGGAGCCGACGAAGTTCGCTCACGCCGAGATGGGCGTACTTCTTCTTCCAGGCGTAGAAGGTTTGCTCCGCGATGCCCAGCTGCCGACAGACATCCCCGATCGGGGTGCCCCCTTCGGCCTGTCGGATGGCGTAGACGATCTGCTCCTCGGTAAATCGTGACCGCTTCATCGATCCACTCCTTTCGTCGAGGACCGCCGA
>DIHJ01000030.1:0-22522 GCA_002420105.1 Nitrospira sp. UBA5699 | reverse complement strand
CGTCGTTTTCGGGGGAGACGTCAGTTGTCGTCTGAGACCTCGCTGCCTGTGACGACTACAGGGGTCGAAAAGAGCTCTTCCGCAGTCTGCTGGTGCGTCTGCCAGTTCCGCACTTCACTTTACCTCACCGCTCCACACGCCCGTTCGCACTCTCCGTAGGGTGTGTGAATCGTGCTAGCGTTTGAACAGGCGCACGTACTCCTCGAAAATGAAGAGGCGATTACGTTTCTGACCGGTGAACTCTTTCAAAATCCCGAGCTTGACGAAGTCGTCGATGAGCGCAGCGGCGGTGTTGGTCTGGGCTTGGATGAGATCGGTCACCATCTTGATGTTGGTCACCGGCGCCCGGTAGAGCGATCGCATCAGCGCCTGGGCATTGGCCTGGCGTCGCACGTGGAAAGTTGGCATGTGTTTGCGCTCGATGCGTTCCTTCAGCGCCAGGATGTCCTTGAATACTTGAATGGACAAGCCGGTCGTCTCTCGCATGCCGAGCAGAAAGAATCGCAGCCACGGTTCCAACTTGTGGGTGGTGCGCACGGCCATCAGTTGATCGTAATACTCGCCCTTGTGCCGCTCGAAGAAGTCGGACAGATACAGCGCGGGCTTGTGCAGCAGACCGAAGCTGACAAGATAGAGCACGATGAGCAGACGGCCCAGTCGCCCGTTCCCGTCGAGGAATGGATGGATGGTCTCGAACTGATAATGGATGAGCGCGATTTTAAGCAGGTGCGGGACATGAATCTGGTCGTTGTGCATGAACTTTTCCAGGTCGCTCATGAGGTCCGGCACATGCTGGTGGTGCGGCGGAATAAATGTGGCGTGTTGGAGACTGACACCGATCCAGTTTTGGCTGGTGCGAAATTCTCCTGGCTGTTTGTGCTTGCCCCGCACCCCGCGCAGCAACACGGCGTGGGTGTCGCGCAACAGACGGTTGGACAAGGGCATCTGACTTAACTGCTTGATGGCGAAATTGATCGCCTGGATATAGTTGTGCACTTCCTGCCAGTCATCGCGTTTTTCCGGATCGACGTCGAGCTTGCCTACCAGTGCCTCTTCGATGTTGGTCTGGGTGCCTTCGATGCGGCTGGAGGTGGTGGCTTCCTTGGTGATGTGCATCCGGATGAAGAAATCTACATCCGGGATGAGCTGAGAAAACGCGTTCAATTCGCCGAGCAGGCGATTGGCTTCTTCCAGGAGGGTAAGAATCTGTGGGTCAGAAATAATCCATTCCCGGTTGATCGGTGTGGGTAGGAAGCTCCGATATTCGTACTGTTGTTCGTACTCTCCGGACTTGAACACACTGATATTCATAGGCTTCCAGAGCTCCGCTTTGCCAATTTGACTTAGGTCAATCGTAATGTCAAATGCGAGGCTGTAAATTGATATAAAACGGGACGTATGTCAAATGGTGAATGCTGTTGAGGAATCGAAAGGGTAGAAATCTGAAAGTAGAATCGAGGAATAGAGTGCCTACGAAAGCAAGGCGGAGAGATTAGACGCCGCGATGACTCGCCTGAACACACTAAATATGGCGTGAGAATGCCGCCCGCCACGTCTCGGAAATCGCTGCACTCCACATCTAGGATGGAAATAGAGAGTCTGGCTTTTGCCAACGGCAGCAGCGTGATAAAACGACTCGAGGCTTTTCTCCGCCGACGACAGATACATAAACCGATGAAGAGTCGACGGTACGCGCTACCCTTGGGGAAAGAAATACTGGTGGAGGGTTCTATCCGCGCGTATCAGTTTGCGAAGTACCTTAGAATAGCGCGCGGTACGAGCGAGCTTGGGGTGGTGCCGAAGCCGGGATTTGAACCCGGACACCCTTGCGGGCGCTAGACCCTGAATCTAGTGCGTCTGCCAGTTCCGCCACTTCGGCCCCAGGGGATGTTGAAAAAGGCCACCAGCTTCGTTCTCGCTTCGCTCAAGGTCTCGACGTACTGGCAGAGAGTACGCCTCGACCTTTCGCTCACTGCGGCCTCGCTGAACGGCCTTTTTGAACATCCCCCACGAGAGAAACGGGATTATCCTGAATTCTCCTCGTCCGCGTCAAGCAACTCTTGCGCGAATCAGCGCGGGCTTCGTGCCGCCGCCTCGGGAGTGGTCCAGAGGCCGACTGCGGCAATGTCCCGGGTGTCGCCCGTCAACACGATCCGCTCCAGGACGAGTCCGGCCGAGCCGAGCAGGACCGGAGGCGGTATCAACGGGGCATTGTCGGCCACGAGCACGTCGAACCGGACGCGGCTGAACAGCGGATCGCCCAGGACGCGGGCGGCCGTCGTGATGACCAGCCGGCGGTTCTGGATGAAGGCCTGCCGGTTCGTGTCCTCCTCGGCGGCCAGCAGTTCGCGGATCTTCTTCGTTCCGCCCAATCGAACGATGTCGTCCTTCAGTTCCTCGAACTCGGGCCGCATGTCCTTCGGAACCGCGGCTTCCGGCACCAGCTCTTCGATCCGGGCCCTGGCGATATCGAGTTCCTTCGTCAGCCCCGCCATCTGGCTCTCGTACAGCGCGAGGTACTGATGGAGCGATTCCATGTTCTTGCCGACGGCCTGCATGCTGAGCCGGCGCAGGAGCGGGAGGTTCTCGTATTCCGCGAGAATCGCGTTGGCCTCTTTCGATTTCGCCTGCAGGTCGCTCAATTGCGTCAGCAGCCGCCATTCCAGCAGGCGCACTTCGTCGAGGTCTTTCTGTTTCTGACCTTTGTAGGCCAAAAGCGGCGTCAGCTCGCGAAACCGCTCGTACTTGCGCCGGAGCGCCGCCTTGTCCGCGCGCGACTTCGCGTAGAACTGATGCATTTGCGCCTCGAACCCCAATTCCTGGATCGCCAGGCCCGACGCCTGCTGGGCCAGCGTCAGCTCGTAGCGGCTGATCCAGGTCTTGTAGATGAGCCCTCCGGCTTTCATGGCCCGCGCGATGGTGCCCGCCACTTCATCCGCCGCATGGTGGTCCGGGCAGATCAGCAGAATGCGCTTGTTCGCGCGAATCAGCTCCATCGCCATCGACGCGATCCGCTGCCGACGCATCGCAACATCGTCGGACCAGACGGTGGTGAGGATGGAGGCCGCCGAGACGCCCGGATCGTCGGTCCCGCTCGTGGCCTCCAGAAAAGGAGCCAGCCGGTCGGCAGGACCCAGGCGATAGGCATCGGGTTGTGTCAGCATCTCGGTCAACCTGGCGGCCGATGTCGCAAGAAACCCGCTGCGATCCGGCACGATCGTGGCGGCTTCGACGGTCCGGCCGATGGCATCGAAGGTCTGGACCAGCGCAAGATCGCCCCGACAGCTCAATACGACGCCTTCCGTCGGTTCCATGTCATCGGGCGGGATGATGGACAGCGGGGTGTCGATCTCCAGCGATCGACCGGGAGGAAGTGTGAATTCATAGAGATACAGCGTCCCGACCGTCTGCAACAGGCGGCCGGACACCGGGGCGATCGGCTGGTCGCCTCCCAGGCTTACCAGTTGTTTTTGTTCGGCAAAGAGTCGGCCGGCCCAGATTTCAATGAGGTCTCGCGCCGTCATCACTGTCCCTTAGGCAACAACAAGAGGGGAAGGCCCATCATACGGGCTGGCGGCGCCGCGAGTCCAGTCTGCGAGGGATCGGCCCTTTCTTGGATCACCGGAAAACCGGAACCGGCTCCGGCAAGATCGGAATTGACTTTTCGCCGCCCCCCCAGTATCCTCTTTTCCTTTCCAACAGAAGGAGTTAGGGGTATGAAGGTCATTCTACAAGAGACGATGGAAGGGGTCGGCCACCTGGGCGATCTCATCGATGTGAAGGACGGGTACGCAAGGAACTTCCTCCTTCCGCGCAAAAAGGCGGTGCTCGCCAACGATCGGAACATCAAGTCGTTCGAGCACGCCAAGCGCGTGGCAGCCGAGCGGGCGAAGAAGGAAAAGCTCGAGATCGAGGCCTATGCGAAGAAGATGTCCACGGTGACGTTGACGGTCGAAGCCCAGGTCGGCAAGGACGACAAGATGTTCGGCTCCGTCACGGTGAAGGACATCGCGGAAGGGCTCGCGGCGGAGGGTTATACGGTGGACCGCCGGAAGATCCAGCTGCCTCAGCCGATCAAGGAACTCGGGAGTTTCGCCGTGCCGGTCAAGCTCCCGCGCGACGTCACCGCCGCGGTGACCGTGCGTGTCGTGAAGAAGCAAGAAGCCGAAGCGGCTTCCGAGTAGGAGCGACGAGAAACCCATGTCCATGAAAGATGCTGTCGGCTCTCTCGACGCGCTGCTTGCGACCGACCCGGACGTCTATGCCGCCATCGATGCGGAAGAAGAACGGCAACGGAACAAGCTGCTGCTGATTGCGTCGGAAAACTTCGCCAGTCCCGCGGTCTTGGCGGCGCAGGGCTCCCTGATGACCAACAAGTACGCGGAAGGCTATCCCGGCAAGCGCTACTACGGCGGCTGTCAGCACGTGGACAGCGTCGAGACCCTGGCCATCGAGCGATGCAAGCAGATCTTCGGGGCCGAGCACGTGAACGTGCAGCCCCATTCGGGCTCGCAGGCCAACATGGCCGCCTATCTGTCCGTGCTCAAGCCGGGCGACACCATTCTCGGCATGGACCTGGCCCAGGGCGGCCACCTGACGCATGGCAGCAAGGTGAATTTTTCCGGGACGATTTTCCGCGCCTTCTCCTACGGGGTGGACCGCCAGACGGAGACCATCGATCACGATGCGGTCCGGAAGCTGGCCGAGGAGTGCCGGCCGCGCATGCTCGTCGTCGGCGCCAGCGCCTATGCCAGGACCCTGGATTTCCCCAGATTTCAGGAGATCGCCAAGTCGGTCGGGGCTTATTTGATGGTGGACATCGCGCACATCGCCGGATTGATCGCGGCGGGGCTGCATCCCAGCCCGGTGCCCTACGCGGATTTCGTCACCACGACCACGCACAAGACCCTCCGCGGTCCGCGCGGCGGCGTCGTCATGTGCAAGGCCGAGCACGCCAAGGCCGTCGACAAGTTCGTGTTTCCCGGCATGCAGGGCGGCCCGCTCATGCACGTGATCGCGGCGAAAGCCGTCGCCTTCAAGGAAGCGCTGTCGCCGGCGTTCAAACGCTACCAGCAGCAGGTCATCGCCAACGCGAAGGTGCTGGCCCAGGGGCTCCTCGACCGGGGCTACAAGATCGTGTCGGGAGGCACCGATACCCACCTCATGCTGGTCAACCTGACGAACAAAGGCATTACCGGCAAGGAAGCGGACGCCGCGTTGGATGCCGCCGGCATCATCGTGAACAAGAACGCCGTCCCGTACGATGAGAAGCCGCCGGCCGTGGCGAGCGGCATCCGCCTGGGCACGCCGATCGTGTCGACGCGCGGCATGAAAGAAGCGGAGATGAAGGAAATCGTGGCATTGGTCGATCGTGTCCTGCAGCATCGGCAAGACCCTGCGGCGCTCGACGACGTCCGCGCCCAAGCCAAAGCCCTCTGCAACCGTTTCCCGATCTTTCATTCCTACTAACCACAGATGACAGGGCAGGGTCACCGCCGGTGAAATGTCCCTTCTGCGATGAGCTCGAAGACAAGGTTGTCGACTCGCGCATGGCGAAGGAGGGCGAAGTCATCCGGCGCCGGCGCGAGTGCCTGGGCTGCAAGCGCCGCTACACCACCTACGAGCGCGTCGAAGAAATCCTCCCCGTCGTGGTCAAAAAAGACGGACGGCGCGAAACGTTCGACCGGTCGAAGATTCTCTCGGGGCTGAAGAAGGCCTGCGAAAAGCGGCCGATCAGCACCGCCACCATCGAGGCGGTGACCGACCGGATCGAGAAACGCATTCAGGAGATGGGGGAGACGGAGATCGAAAGCCGCGTGATCGGGGAGGAACTGATGAAGGAGCTGCACCAGCTCGATCAGGTCGCCTACGTCCGGTTCGCTTCCGTCTATCGCGAGTTCAAGGACATCGATCAGTTCATGGACGAGCTGAAAACCTTGGCCCAGCAACGCCGAGAGCGGTGAGGACGACGGTCTGATCGTTCCTTCCCGGTCCTGTCTTTCTTCCCCCCGGTCCGTTCGCGACACCACTGAGGATCCGTCAGGGATACGCACCGAGATGCCGACAGCCCAGGCCAAACCTTTGAAACCGTCGCGCAGGAGCGGCGCGTCCGGGGCCACGCACGTGGCGATCATCGGCGCGGGACGGGGCGGCACCGCGCTCATGGAAATCTTTGCGACCGATCCATTAGTGCAGATCGTCGGCGTCGCCGAATCCAACCCCAAAGCCCCCGGGCTCGCGCTGGCCAAACGGTTGAAGATCCCCGTCACCCGCGACTACCGCCGCCTCCTCGATCTGGAGCGGGTCGACCTCATCATCGACGTCTCCGGCAACGCCGAGGTCTGGCAGGTGCTGCAGGACTTTCACCGGATGGGCGTCACGATCATCGGCGGGGCCAGCGCCAAATTCATGTGGGAACTGATCGAAGCGCGCATCCGGGCCACCGCCGAAATCGAAAAGACGCTCAACAAGTATCAATCCCTCTATCGCCTCTACGTGAAGGAAACGGGCGCCGCGGTCACGGAGGAACGCACGAGAATCGCCTGCGAAATCCACGACGGGCTGGTGCAGAGCCTCGCCGGCGTGAACTTCAAGCTGGAACTCTGCCAGCAGTTGCTCCGCAAGAATCCCAAAGCCAGCCTGGCCACCCTGCGGGAGAGCAAGCAGCAGCTCAAGCTGGCGATTCAGGAAGCCCGTCAGGTCATTTTCAACCTCCGCCCCCTGCAGTACGACAAGATGGAGCTGATTCCGGGGCTCACGAACTATCTCAAGTCCTACCAGACCCAGTACCGCATCAAGACCGAGTTCGAAGTGTCGGGTGACGAACAGATCCTGTTCCCCCGCACGAAGATCTTCCTGTTCCGGATCGTGCAGGAGGCCCTCAGCAACGTGGTCCAGCACGCCAAGGCCGACCGCGTGTCCGTGCGGCTCGAGATCAATCTTGATACACTGACGGTCACCATCACGGACAACGGGATCGGATTCGACATGGATTCCGTCCTGCAGGATCCCGAAAAGTGGGACCATTTCGGCATTCGCGGCATTCTGGAGCGGGCCAGGCTCGTGGGCGGGGAGGCGACGATCGATTCGAAGAAGGGACGCGGCACCACGATCGTCGTCACGGTGCCGTTAGGCAAGAAGGAGAGCTCGGACGATGGAAAAGATTAAGGTCCTCATTGCGGACGATCACCGGGTGGTGCGCGAAGGGCTTGCCGCCATTCTCAAAACCAAGGACGACATCAACGTCGTCGGCGAGGCCCAGGACGGAATGGAGGCGGTCGAGAAGACCAGGACGCTGCTGCCCGACGTGATTCTGATGGACGTCAGCATGCCCCGCATGGGCGGCGTCGAAGCCACGAGACAGATCAAACGCGAGTTCCCGCACATCGGGATCGTCGCACTGACCATGTACGAGGAGCAGCAGTACATCTTCGATCTCGTGCGGGCCGGCGCCACCGGGTACCTACTCAAAGATTCTGAATCCTCGCAAATCGTCGCTGCGATCCGCGCGATCTACCGGGGCGAGTCCCTGATCCATCCGTCCGTCGCCAGCAAAATCCTCGCGGAGTTCTCCCTCATGGCCCAGAAGAAGGGGAAGAAGCCGGCCTGGGTGGAGCACGATCTCACGGAGCGGGAAATCACGGTGCTGCGGTTGGTCGCGGACGGCAAGACGAACAAGGAAATCGCCAACAGCCTGGATCTCAGTGAAAAGACCGTGAAGAACCACGTCCGCAACATCTTCCATAAGCTCCAGGTCTACGACCGCACCCAGGCGGCAATCCTGGCCATCAGGAAGGGGTTGATCGAACTGGACCCGCGACCGTGACCGGGGAGCGCCTCTTCCTGCCGCATCGCACGAGTGACAATCCAACTATCTGATTCAATTGAAAAAGTCACACATGTCACATTTTCGCCACAGATGATCTGCGACGTGCATATTATTATTAATTAGTCTTTTCAATGCCTTATGAAGTATTTCCCGCCAAAACATATCTGGCACCAGAGTTGCTGTAGTCATCTGTGATTTTTGGAGGGACTCCTGTGAGACTGCAGCAAACGTTGGCGAATCAGGTAAGTTGCTCGGGGATCGGGCTTCATTCCGGGCAACCTGTCTCCATGACGCTTCGGCCGGCTCCTCCGGATACCGGCGTCGTGTTTGTCAATCGCAACGGACATGCGGGAGCCTCGCTCGTCGCCTCCGTCGATCATCTGGTTCCGACCGAACTTTGCACCGCCATCAGCGGCAACGGCTTTCAAGTCAAGACCATCGAGCACGTCCTCGCGGCGCTGGCGGGCTTGAATGTCGACAACGTCTATGTGGAGCTTGATGCCGGCGAGGCGCCGGTGATGGACGGCAGTTCCGCCCCCTTCGTCCGGCTGATCCAATCGGCCGGCATTGTGTCACAGAACAGCCTGCAACCGTATCTCAAGATGACGAGACCTCTTGAGGTGGTCGACGGATCGCGCCGCATCCGGATCGAACCGTCCGCCACGCCCCGGATCACCTATTCCATTCAATACGATCATCCGCTGATCCAGACGCAGACCTACACCTATGAACATTCGGCCCGGGCATTCGAATCCGAGATTGCCGCGGCGCGGACGTTCGGTTTCTTGCAGGAAGTGGAAGCGCTCTGGGCCCGCGGACTGGGTCGCGGCGGCAACCTTGAGAACACCGTCGTCCTGTCCCGGGACGGGATTCTCAACGAATCGGGGCTTCGCTTCACGAACGAGTTCGTGCGTCACAAGGTGTTGGACCTCATCGGCGATTTCTCGCTCCTCGGGCTCCCGTTCATCGGCCACTTGATCGCCGATCGATCGGGACATGCGTTACACACGCGCCTGGTGAAGCAGATTTTGAACCATCCGGAATGCTGGGTACTGCTCAACACCGACCACTCGACCGCCCAGGCCGAACCGCTCCCCGCCATCGCGACTCCGAGACCCGTCTCGGCCGTGGCCCTTCAAGCTTCCTAGCGTCTTCCTTCCGACTGATCGGCGCACACCGGCCCGCGACGTTGCCGTCGTCGTACGGAAGTCTGTCTGTAGGGATTGCACCGGCTGGTATAACGTCGGGAGCGAGTGGCCTCGCCCCCGACGCTAGAATCGAGGCGGGACTTACTTCTTCTTCTTCTTTGCTGCTTTCTTCGTCGCCAAGACTCTCACCCCCCTTCGCAGTTTGAGACGCGTGTGAGTGGTTGCCGTCAGACCGCGTGAATCAACATCTCTTCAAGGGCCTCGAACGTGTTCGGACCGACCTTCCTGAACCGCTTGTCGCGCTTCAACGATGTCGCCACGGACGTGAGCGGCGTTTTCCCCTTGATCTGCAGTCCGCCCTCAACCAGCCGCTGGACAAGTTCTTTGGCATGCATGGGGCGGTTCGCCTCGCGCAGCACCTGATAGGCCGCTTCCGGTACGCTCTTCCCGGCATATTTGCTCCGTCCTAATAGAATTTCCCGTGATTGATCCGTCACGTCGACGGGAAGGGCGCGCGCACCCTTTTCGTCGCTGAGGAGTTGAGTCGAGAGACTCGCGAGTTTGGCTTTGTCGGCTTCGACGCGATACAGCGTCTCCGCCAGTTCCAGATATTTCTTGATCGTCGCGATTTCGTCGTCCAATCGACGACGTTTTTTTTCCAGCTCCTGCAGTCGGTTCTTGTAGGCGTTGATCCGCTGTTCAAGGCCGACCAGGATATCGGTGAGTTCTTCCAAAGGCGGGCTCCTTCACAAGCATGCTTGCTTTATATCCTTGCTTGTGATGCAAGTCAATAGAGAAAGTGATTACCATGCCTTGCATGGGTCACTCATGGAGAATGACGATCGTACCAGGCCTATTCATGGTGGTGCGTCGTCCGGCTTCTCCTATTGGTAGAGGAGCGTGCACGCATCCGTCCATGCGGGAAGTGGCGTGCTATGATGTCGGCCCATGCGCGAACATTCGTCCGAAGATTGCCGGCCTGAGGCCCTGCTGTCCGTTGCGGCCGAAGCGGCTCAAGCCGCCGGCGCGCTGCTGTTGAACTACGCACGAAGCGGGTTTCGCGTCGAGCTGAAAAACCCCGTCAATCTGGTCACCGACGCCGATCATGCCGCCGAGCAGTGCATCGTCGATCACATTCGCGCCAGATTTTCCGATCACCGTATTTTGGCCGAGGAGCGGGGCGCGGATACCGCCTCGTCCTCCCGGTATCGGTGGATCATCGACCCGCTCGACGGCACGACCAACTTCGCCCACGGATTTCCCGTCTATGCGGTATCGATCGGGGTGGAATGCGACGGGCGCGGCCTGATCGGGGTCGTGTACGATCCCACCAGAGACGAACTGTTCACGGCGCAGGCGGGCGGCGGGGCGTACCTCAACGGACGACCGATCGCGGTGTCGGCGACGGACCTGCTCGATCGTTCGCTGCTGGTGACCGGCTTCGCCTACGATATCCGCGAGACCCCGAACAACAATCTGGACCACTTCGCGCGGTTTGCCTTGAAGACTCGGGGAGTACGCCGCACCGGCAGCGCCGCCCTCGATCTCTGCTACGTCGCCGCCGGCCGTTTCGACGGATTCTGGGAGGTGAAACTCAGCCCCTGGGACATGGCGGCCGGCGTCGTCATTCTCCGCGAGGCGGGCGGCAGGGTCACGGACTTCCGCGGAAATACCCACTCCATCCATCAGCCGGAACTGGTGGCCAGCAACGGCCTCGTTCACGAGGCGATGCTCGCCGTCCTCGGGGAAGACCCGGCCCGGTAGGCCGCCTGTCTGAACCGCCGGCCTGGAGCCCGGCCGGTCACAGGACCGTTTCCGGGGAATATACAGGGGGAATCCCGATGAGTTATGATCTGCCGGGACAATCAGCCACAAGGAGTACCGCGGCATGGCCAGTTCAACGCCTCCATCGGGACAATCAAACGGCAATCAGTCGCAGCCGGCCGGAGCCGAATCGACCACCTGGGACGTCGAACTGCTCCGCGTCCTCGTCAGCCGGAAAGGGACGCAGGTCGACGCGCAATGGGCGATCCACCCGCAGCTCAAGCAGGATTTGCTCCCTCACGAGTGGCAGGAAGTGACCGACCTCATGGGGAAGGTCTCCGGCATCGTCGGGAAGCGCTTCTCCCAGATCCTGTCGCAAGCCGATCCCGAACCCCAGAGCAACGCGTGACAGGTCGAGGCTGAGACTCACGCTCAGCGCGGGCTCCGTTCTCCGTACCTCAGCCTCGACCTCAGCCTTCACCTTCAAGCGAGGAGCCACGATGGACACCTATTACCACCCGCACGATCTGGGGAAATTCGCCGAGATGGGCAAGGGCAACAAGGACCTGTGGGAGAAGTTCATGGGCTATTACAGCGCCGTCTTTGCGGAAGGCGCGCTGACCGAGCGCGAGAAAGCGCTCATCGCGCTGGCCGTCGCCCATGCCGTGCAATGCCCGTACTGCATCGACGCCTATACGCAGGCATCCCTGGAGAAGGGTTCGAACGTCGAAGAGATGACGGAGGCGGTCCATGTGGCCTGCGCGATCCGCGGCGGAGCCTCGCTCGTCCACGGCGTGCAGATGCGGAACGTCGCCGAGAAGCTGTCGATGTAGGCGGGACGTGATTTATCCGTCTGGGCGCCGGCAGGCGTGACGACCGGCGTGTCACGCGGCACGCCCGGCTCACAGGTAGGGATTCTCGGGAATCGCCAGCGTAAAGTACTTCCCGCGCTCCTCGTACAGAACCCGCCCGGCGATGAGGTTTTCCAGAATCGGAAGCAGCGCGTCGTCGGTCGCCCCGCCGCGGCCCGCGAGCCCCGCGCGAATTTGCTCCAGGCTCTTCGCCGTGTCGTTGCAGAGTTCGATCACCAGCGCCTCCGCGCCGTCGTAGCGCCGGCGGGTGGGAGCCCGGGGATTCCGCCCGTCGTAGACCGTCACGTAATCGAGCGCTTTGGAATAGTAGAGAAACGGCCTGTCGTTCGAGGCATGGAGTCGCTGCCAGCCCTCGATCGCCGCAACCAGCTCCTGGTAGAGATGCGGGTCCACCGGCCAGTTCTCGAGTTCGTACTCGAAATCGTACGCGATCCTGTTCAAATCCACCCGGCGCCCGTCGTACACGTACTCGTACGCCATGCCCGGACCGGTAATCCGGATCCCGTACTCCTGCGGCCTGGTGTAATACGGGCTGAACCGCTCCAGCCAGAACTTGCCCGTGGCTTCCGGCGGCTGCAGGTGGACGAGCGACGGGATCAGATCGATCTGGCGCCGGTAGTCCTCGCTGGTCTCACCGGGAAACCCGAGCAGGATATTCCAGGAGACCGTCACGCGATAGTAGAAACTCCACTTCAGGCAGACGATGTTCTGCATCGGCGTGACGCCCTTGTCCATGGCGCGCAGCTGATTGAGGCTCAGACTCTCCAGCCCTGGCTGCATGCATTTGACGCCGCCCGCCGCCAGCATGCGGATCTGGCTCTTGTGCAGATTGCTCTTCGTCTCGATGAACACGTCCAGGTCGCAATGTTCGGCGGCGAATTTCCCGAACAGGTTCTCGACGTATTTCATGTCGATGATGTTGTCGACCAGCCGGAAGCGCGCCGTATCGTACCGGTTGGAGAGATAGGTCATCTCCCGCACCACCTGCTCGGAGGATTTGGCGCGGAACTTCATGCTCTGGGCGTTCAATCCGCAAAACGTGCAGTGATGTTTCTCGCCCCACCAGCAGCCGCGGGACCCTTCGTAGAGGAGCACGCGATCGAGCCCCTGCGCGGATTCCCCCAGTTCGGCCAGGAGATGGTAGTAATCGTCGTAGTCGGGCGGACCGGTCTTGGTGAAATCGGTGAAGAGGGACCGGTTCGGCGCGAACGCGATCCGGTCGCCCTCCCGGTAGGCCACGCCCTCGGGAAATCCCTCCGTTTTTCCCTCGAGCACCAGACGGACCAGCGCGGGAAAGGTGTCTTCGCCCTCGCCGACGACGACATGGTCGATGAAGGGGAAGGCCCGGAAATATTCCATCCCCATCTCGCCGTCGTAGTTCGCCCCCCCGAAGACGATCTTCACGTCGGGATACAGATCCTTGATCAATTTCGCCATGGTGAGGCTGGCCACGTTCTGATCGAACGTGGACGTGAAGCCGACGAGCCGGTACTGCCCCCAGTCGATGGACGTCAGGGCCTGGGTGAGAAACTGCGGGGCGGTGCGGGTCGCCATGTCCTCGAAATAGCCGAGCGGCTGTCCGCTCTCCCGGGCGATCTGTTCGAAGACCGGCTTGAATACCCGGGGATACTCCGCGCGCTTCGGATTGTCGCGGAAGAGCAGATGGGAGAACAGCCATTCGCCGAAGAGCGCGCGTTTCTCGCAGATCATTTCGTAGAGCGGCACGCCGATCTTGTGGGCGAAGCGGACGTTGAGGTGGTGGCAGTCGACGGGGATGCCCCGGGATTTCAGAAGCGCGGAGAGCGTGCCGAGCTGGATCGACGGATACTTCGAATAACTGAACGGCATGTTGACGAGCGCCACCCGGGCTTTGTCGCTCATCTGATGCCTCCCTCCGTCATGCGCTATGCCCGGTCAACCGCCTGCGGCCCGGAACGGCTCGAATTCCCGGTCCGCTTTCGCCGCCAGATAGAAATCGCTTTCGGTCAATCCGTTGATCTTGTGCGTCCAGATCTCGACCTTGCATTTACCCCAGGCCAGATGGAGATCGGGATGATGCCCCTCGGCTTCCGCCACGGCGCTCACCTTGTTGACGTACGCCAGGGCCTGGGCGAAATCCTTGAACGTGTAGAGTCGCTCCAAATGGCCTTGAGCATTCAGGGACCAGCCGCGGCCGAGTTCCCTCAGCAGCGCCTCCACGCGATCGCCCGGAAGGGGCGGCACGCCCCCCCGGCAGGGAATGCATTTGTTGTCGGCCAGCCCCATCACGGCCTCCTGGGATCAGAACGGAAGACCGATATTCTAAATGGGCGATCGCCGGAGAAACAAGGCGGGGGAACGGTCAGTCGCCCTCGTCGGGAACCCCTCCGGACTTCGCCAGGTCGTCCATCCTGATCTTGTCCGGATCGAACTTGGCCGCGGCCTTGGCCATCCGGTCGAGGGCCTCCTCGAACGAAAGGGGGGCCGCGTCCTTCGGCCGGAACCGGACGGGATTCACCCGCGCCACGACAAAACTCTTGAGGTAGGGGCTGGTCAGCCCTTTGGCTTTCAGCGCCTCGACCTGCTTCACGATCTGGTCGTCCAGCGCGAGCAGCTTGCGCGCCCGTTCCCGTCGCAATTCGATCGCCGCCCGCATCGGTTTCTTCAGGAACTCCTCCACCCGTCTGAGGACGGGATGATAGGCCCCGCCGCTGAATCGGGGCCGCTCCTCGTAACAGAGGCCCAGGGTGACGAACGCCGGCTCTTCGAATTCCAGGGCGTAGCGGTCCTCGGTCGCATCGTCCAGCTGCGCCAGTTCCCGGTACATCCGGACCACTTCCAGCGCCTTTTCGCGCAGGTTGTGCGCCTTCTCCGTATTGAGGGCCAGGATCTGATAGGCCGCGGCCGCCTCCGGCACGACGATCGCGACGATGCTCTTGGCCCCGAGCGTGCGCATCGCCGACAGCCGGTGGTTCCCGTTCGGGGTCCAGTATTTCGCGGCGTGATCGGGTTTCGGCAGCCGCACCGCGATGATCGGATCCAGAAACCGGCCGATCCGGCCGATGACGCCTTCCAGTTTTCGGACGTGGGTATCGGACAGATTGCGCTGATAGGGCGTCGGTTCGACCAGCTCGATCGGCAGGGCCGCCAACACGAGCCAGCGTCCGCCGTACGGCTCACGATAGACGGCCAGGACCTTGCCGCCGTCCTGGTCGATCGCCCGATGCAACTCGGCCACCTCGCCGGGCGGGGCGGCGGCCTGCAACTCCGTCGCGCCGAGACCGCTGGAGACGCCGGCCGGTTTTCTCCGCCGCCTCGTCGTCGTGCTGCGGGTTTTTTTCGGTTTCGGGTCCGCCATGGCGCCTATGGTATGCGAGCGGAGCCGGAAAAGGAAAGCGCCGCGCTCGCAATTCCCCGGACGGGGGGATTACACTGACGCACCCATGACCCCGCCTCCCGCTTCGAGCCGGCGCCCCGATCCCCCGCATGCGACCATCGGCTGGTTCACCGCCGTCTGCCTCCTCGTCAGCAACATCATCGGGGGCGGCATCTTCACCACCACGGGATTGATGGCCCGGGACCTCGGAGACCCTCTGCTGATCCTCCTGCTCTGGAGCGTCGGAGGCCTGTTCGCAATCGGCGGGGCGATGATCTATGGCGAGCTCGGTTCACGGCTCCCGCATGCCGGAGGCGATTACGTGTACCTGCGCGAGACCTACGGATCGTTGGTGGCCTTTCTGAGCGGATGGACGTCCTTCACGATCGGGTTCGGCGCGGCGGTCGCCGCCTCGGCCATCAGCTTTTCCTCCTATGCCTTGCGCGTGATCCCCGTCGAAGACGGGCAGGGCTGGCACGCGACGGGTTTGTCGTTGGCCCTGCTCTGGATCGTCACGCTGGTTCACTGCAGAGGGATCGGAACCGGAGGCCTGCTGCAGCGCCTGATCACCAGCATCAAAGTGCTGGCCATCGGAGGATTGATACTCGCCGGGCTGTACACGGTCGCGGGCCGTTGGGAACTCCTTGCCGCCGTCCCGCAACAGGCCCATCCGGCTCCCGGCGCCACTGCGGTCGCGCTGGTGATCGTCATCTACTGTTACCTGGGCTGGAATGTCGCGGGCTTCATCGCCGCCGAGATCACCGACCCGGAACGGACGTTGCCGCGGGTCATGATCGGGGGGACGATCTTCGTGACGGCCGTGTACGTACTCCTGAACGTTGTGTATCTCTCCGCGCTCTCGATCGCGTCGCTGGCCCAGGAACCGATCGTACCCGTGGCGGAAAAGGTCGCGTCGGCCCTCTGGGGGTCCGGCAGCGGCCGCGTCGTCGCCTTCATCCTCTGCCTCTCCATCGCGGGCGCGGTCAGCGCCATGACCTGGGCGGGCCCCCGCGTGTACTGGGCCATGGCGCGGGACGGCGCGATCAGCCCCTGGCTCGCGACACGCAACCCCCGCACGGGAGTGCCGGCCCGGGCCATTCTGTTTCAGACCTGCTGGGCTTCCGCGCTCATTCTCAGCGGCACGTTCGAACAGCTGCTCGTCTACAGCGGATTGGTCCTTGCCTTTTTCATGGCCCTGACCCTGTCCGCGCTCTTTCGTCTTCGCCGGGGAGAGTCCGGCCGCAGCCTTCATTACCGCGCCCCGCTGTATCCCGTCCTGCCGGCGATTTTGGTCACGGGGGCCTTCGCCCTGGTCCTCGCCAGCGTGATCCAGCGGCCCGCCGAATCCCTCTACGGGGCTGCGACGGTGCTCAGCGGGATTCCGTTCTACTATTTCTGGCAAAGATCTTCAAAGACAAGAGAATTGCAGGCTGCTCAAAAAGTCCGGCAGCAAGGCCGCAGCGAGTGAAGGACCGAATCGTACCCTCTGGGGTACGTTGAGGTTCTGAACGATGCGAGAACGCCGCTGGCGGGCTTTTTCAACAGCCTGCGAAACAGCACGGGCGACCTTGCACTATGGTGGGAGGTCGCCCGTGGGTGGCGCTTAGGACGCCGGAATTCAGGAATGGGTTGTCGCGGCCCGTGAGACCCGCGCGAAGCAAGATCCGGCACGTTTCCAGTCGGGGGAGACGTCGTCAATCCCGGGCGCTTGTGTTCCTCGCACCAGCGGCTGATTCTCCTCCCTGATCAGGCTGATATCCGGTTGGTCATTGGTGCCATCTGAGCACAGCCCGCGGAGAACCGGCTAGCACGACCGACGAGAAACCCGCCCTCGCATCGGCGGGCCTGACGGACCAGGTGGAGTCGCGTCGTCCATAAATCCACCCTCCTCTCTTGGCGAAGTCACCGAGAGACCTGGATGACAGCCGCGCGGTCTGCCCGATCTCTCGAACTTCCATGGGAATAGATGGGCCGCAAGTCCCTCGTACGCCCATTAGAAGATGTTGTCAATGGGCAGTGGAGGGGAAGCCGGTGCTCATCGGCCGAGGCCCCGGGCCTTTCGTTTCGCTTTTTCAATCTCTTCCGTCATTTTCCCTCCGCCTGGCTCTTGTGCTGACCCGCGGTATCTTCCATCTTCTTTTCCGCCTCGGATTTCATCTCGCGGGAACTCTGCGCCGCGCCGGCGGCCGATTCGCTTGTCGCGCGCTTCGTCTGACTCATCCCCTGCTCCAGTCGCTGCTGCATATCGCCGGGTTGCGGGATCCCCTGCGCGGACACCGGGCCCGCACACAGCATGAGCGTGCCGCCGCGGGGACCGTCATACGATTGACCATGACGACGTTCCTTTCCTGTATGTATGGGTGACGAGGATCGGGAGACACCCGACTGAACATCGGCCGGAGGGTCAAGACGGCGACGCCGCATTCAGACGATCGTCAGTGTATCGAAATCCACACCGTCCGGCGCCGGCGGCGTCGTGAGTTTCATGTCCTCGAGCGCATCCGCCACGCGGTCGGCGACGACGAGGTTCCGGTACCATTTCCGGTTCGCGGGCACGATGTACCAGGGATTCCGGTCCGTGCTCGTGGCCGCCATCACGTCTTCGAAGGCCTTCATGTACTCGCTCCACAGTTTCCGCTCCTCGAGGTCGCCGGAGTTCCACTTCCACCGCTTCTCGGGATCGTGAATCCTCGCTTCCAGACGCTCCTTCTGCTCCTCTTTCGAGATGTGAAGGAAGAACTTGAGCACGGTCGTCCCGTTCTCCGTCAACAGGCCTTCGAACTCCTTGATCTGGCGCAATCGCTGCGCCGCCACCTTGTCCGAAATCATCTTGTGGACGCGGGTGATCAGCACGTCCTCATAGTGCGACCGGTTGAAAATGCCGATCTGTCCCTTGGCCGGCGCCTCCTGGTGCACGCGCCAGAGAAAGTCATGGGCCAGTTCTTTCGCCGTCGGCGTCTTGAACGACACGACTTTGCAACCCTGCGGGTTCACGCCCGACATGACGCTGCGGATCGTTCCGTCCTTCCCGCTCGTGTCCATCCCCTGCAAGACGATGAGCAGCGACTGCTTCCCGTTCGCATACAGCCGTTCCTGCAGCCGGCTGATCCGGGCGATAGCCTGCTCCGTTTTCGCCTTCGCCGCGGCCTTTCCGTCGTCGTTTTTCTTGTAGTCTCCGGTCTCGTCGGGGTCGAACCGCTTCAGCGACAATTTCCTCGCCGGCTTCACTCGGTACTGTTTCATGTCACGGTCCCTCCTCGCATGAGATGGAATCGGCGGCCCTGCAGGGACAGACGGCGCGTCCAGTGTATGCAACCCCTGCGTCCAAACTCAAATCCGGCCCGTTTCCGCTGGACGCTCCTGCTTCGAGGACCGCGGCGGCCGCGCGCCATCTTGACAGTCCTGCGGGAAAGGCAAAAAATACCGGCGCGCGATACAAAGGAGGCGGCATTATGGCGATCGATCAGGACAAGCTGATCGCGTTCATGGGCAAGGCGGTGGGGGACATCGGCGCCGCAATGAGCGCCAACATGGTGCTGCTCGGCGACAGGCTCGGGCTCTATCGGGCCATGGCGAAGCTGGGCGCGGTCACGCCGCAGGAACTCGCCAAGGCGACGAAGACGACGGAACGCTACGTGCGCGAATGGCTCGGCAACCAGGCCGCCGGAGACTACGTCGCCTACGATCCGGGCACCGGCCGCTATACGCTTCCCGAGGAACAGGCCCTGGCCCTCGCCGATGAAAACAGCCCCTGTTTCCTCCCCGGCGCCTTCCAGGTGATCGCCGCCGCGTTTTCCGCCAACCCGAAAATCGAACAGCGCTTCAAGACCGGAAAAGGATTGGGATGGGGCGAGCACGACCATCGGCTGTTCGAGGGGACCGAACGGTTCTTCCGCCCCAACTATCTCGGCAATCTCGTGGCCAATTGGATTCCCGCCCTCGACGGAGTGGAGGCCAAACTCAAGGCGGGGGTCACGGTCGCCGACGTCGGCTGCGGCTTCGGCGCCTCCACCATCATCATGGCCAAAGCCTATCCCCGCTCCACGTTCATCGGCTTCGATTATCACAAGCCTTCGATCCTGACGGCGCGCAAGCGGGCGAAGGAGGCGGGGTTGAAGAACGTAAAGTTCGACGTGGCCAAATCGACGAACTATCCCGGCAAGAACTACGCGCTCGTGGCTCACTTCGACTGCCTCCACGACATGGGCGATCCGGTCGGCGCCGCCAGGCACGTGAAGAAGACGCTGGCGCCGGACGGCGCCTGGATGATCGTGGAGCCCTTCGCCAACGACCGGGTGGAAGAGAACTTCAATCCGGTCGGGCGCGTCTTCTACGCCGCCTCGACCATGATCTGCGTGCCGGCCTCGTTGGCCTACAACGGTCCCGCCCTGGGCGCTCAGGCCGGGGAAGCGCGGTTGCGGGAGGTCGCGCTGAAGGGAGGGTTTACCCGGTTCCGCCGCGCGACCCAGACCCCGTTCAATCTGGTTCTCGAAGCGCGACCCTGAAACACCGCTCCCTTGACCCACTCGCCGCCAATCGTTATCTTGCCGTCAGACGTCATGCCGTATCACCACAAGGGAGTCTGTCGATCATGATCAAGGAAGTCGCGGGAGATATTCTGTTGACCAAAGCCTATGCCATCGCCCACGGGATCGCCCCTCACGACGATTTCAAGCAGGGGTTGGCTCTGTCGCTTCGCGAGCAGTGGCCCGGGATGTACAAGGATTTCCGGCATTACTGCCAGACATACAATCCCAAACCCGGTTCCCTCTGGAGCTGGAAAGGCCCGGGATCGCCGGTCATCGTCAACCTCTTCACGCAGGAGCCGGCCGAGGACCGACGGGGCACGCCGGGCAAGGCGACGATCCCGTATCTCAACCACGTCCTCCAGGCGCTGAAAAAGGAAATCGCCGCGCAACAGATCACCAGCCTTGCGCTCCCGCGCCTGGCCACCGGCGTCGGCGGGCTGTCCTGGGACCAGGTCAGGCCGTTGATCGAGCAGACGCTGGGCGATGCCGGAATTCCCGTCTACGTCTACTCCACGTATCGGAAAGGGGTGGCCGCGGCGGAGATCGCGTAAGCGCTGCGGCAGACCGGACGGGGAGGCCGGCGGGGCCTACGGCTGTTTGGGAACATCCTGCGCGCAACGGAATCCGACGTTCGGATCGTGTTCGGTGGGATCGCCCTTGGTGCGGAACGACGAACGCAGTCTGTAGGGGGTGTTCGTGTACGACCCTCCTCGTTGCACTTTCGCCGTGCCCTCCGCCGGCCCCCGCGGGTTGATCGCGGGGTTCTGGTTGTAGAAGCCTTCGTCATACCAATCGAGGGTCCATTCATAGAGATTGCCCGCCATGTCGTGGACGCCGTAGGGACTTTTCCCCTTTTCGCGGTTGCCGATCACGGAGATCGTGTCGGCGCCTTCCTTCAATCCGAACACGGCATGGGCGGGTGTCGGCGGATCGTTTCCCCACGGATAGATCCTTCCGTCCGTTCCGCGAGCGGCTTTTTCCCACTCCGCTTCGGTGGGCAGCCGCTTTCCGGCCCAGAGACAATAGCCCATCGCATCCATCCAATTGACCCATCGAACGGGCTTGTCCGAATGCACCACAGGTGTTTCCTTGTCCGCGAAACCCCATGGGGGCTCGATCTGGATGGCTTCCACGAACTTGGCGAACCGCCCGTTCGTCACCTCGAACTTGTCGATATAGAAACTGTCGAGAAACACCCGGTGGATCGGTTGCTCGTCATCATCGCCCTTGTCGCTCCCCATGGAAAACTCTCCGGCGGGAACGAGGACCATCGCAGCCCCGTCCTTCCCCGTGATCTCGGGAGGGGGCTGGGGGACGCTGTTGGGTTTGGACGCCGGTGCTCCGCCGGACTGCGCCTTGGCAGGGGGCTTCGTTTCGCCTTCCGGCGCGCGCGGCTTGGACGGCGCGGGTGGGGGTGCCGGAGCGGGAACCGCCGCAGGGGATGACTCCGTTTTCGTTGTCGGGGGGGCGGCTTCGGGGAGGCGCGGTTTCGGGGCGACCGAGGGTGCCGGAGCCGGAGGAGGTGCCGGGACCTGTTGAGCCTCCGCCTTCGGCGGAACGGCCTCCGTGGCATGGGGCTTCGGCGGTGCCGGCGGAGGGGGGGTCGCCGCTGCCGGGGGAGCCTCCGGCTTCGGCGGAGCACCGTCTGTCGCCGATGCCGGGAGATTCGCCATCAACGACATGAGTGCGAGACCCGCCAGCGCGGCTGTGACGATCCTTCTGGCCCAGCTCATAGAGAGAATGACCCCCCTCGTCAGCCGGCAAGCAGCATGCTCGCGGCCGCGCCGATTCAGCCTACCGAAAAAGACAAAGATAAATCTAGAGGTGGGGAGGAATATCCCGGGCCGTCGTATCTCTCCTGCGCCTTCACCGTACCCGGTTCACCCTGTTGGCGTCCGTATGGTGGAAGATGTCCTTCTGCCCCTTGATTCTCAGTTGCGTGTCTTCCTTGTAGCTGAAGCTGTCGGGTCCGTGAACGGTGACGGTGAGTTCATAGCGAACGGTCTTGAATTCACGATCCAGGAACTTGTTCGAGCAGATCCCGTACGTATCCGACCCGGCCTCGGCCGAGAGCTCGAACGTCTTCGCGTCCGGTTCGGCCGTTCCCCCGGCCAGCACGGTCACGCCGCGGGGCACGATGAAACAACGGAGCACCTGCTTGGCGTCAGGATCCCAGAGCCAGTAGCCGGTTTCCTCGTGGAACGGCGCCTCTTCTCCTATCCGCCAGGCGACGGTCGAGTACCGGAGGCCGTAGAGGCGCTGCTCGTGATTCATCGTCGGGCCGAACGGCTCGAACGTCATCCGCTCGCGAAACTTGTTGCGTTCCGTGCCCCGATCATCCGAAGGGGCCACGTCGTCTCCCTTGTCGCCCTCCCAGACACCGGCGAGGGCTGCTAACGGACCCAGATGCTTGATCAGATCGTCGTTCATGGCGGGTTCCTCTCTCATTACAATGTTCAAAGGCACCTCCCGCCCGCGACGAGGGGAAGGATGTCAGCGCACCTTCTAGCAAACTGTCGCGAGTGGAATCAATTCGCGGTTATGGGAGGGGAAAAGGGGGAACGAGCGGGCGGCATGCGCAAGCTTCAAGGGAACATGTGGGTTGAAGACTCTATCCGGCGGCAACAATTCCCATAAAACCTAAAATAGCCGCCGGAACGCACGGAGTGCGGTTTGGTGGAGGCGGCGAGAGTTGAACTCGCGTCCGAAGATCGTCCGTGCACCGCATCTACATGTGTAGCCGATAGTTTGAGTTTCGCAGCCGTCCACGCCCATCGGCAGGCTTAGAACAGCCGCTAGCCCAGTATTGTCTCGTCCGCCGCCGCTGAGCACCGGCGTCGGACCAGCCCGCTGCATCGCGCCATTCCACCCCCGCGGGCCTCAGATGGAATGACGTCACAGCTTAATTAAGCTGCGAGTGCCAGTTCTTGGTTGGCAGTTGCGTTTTCCCGGAGTTTTACGAGTCCCCGAGAGCTCGACATGCAACGGTGACTTCAGTATCCCCGTCGAAACCGGTCGCCCCCTTT
>DIHJ01000054.1 GCA_002420105.1 Nitrospira sp. UBA5699 | reverse complement strand
AACTACAAGGAATTCACCGACAGCGCCGGAGCGGTCGTGGCCTATGGCTTAGCGACCTGCGAACCCTGCAAGACCTACGATCCCATTCTCGAAGAGACCGCCGCCAAGTTCCCGACGATCAAGATCGGCAAAGCCAAGATGCATGTGCCGGGGCGCTGCCGCGAAATCAAGAAGACCCACACGTTCGAAACCTATCCGACGACGCATTTTTTTGCGAACGGCAAACTGCTCCTCACCCGCGAAGGCGTGGTCGAGCCGGCGGAACTCGCCGCGCTGATTTCCGATCATCTGCTGAAATAACCGCCCCGGGCCCTTCGGCCGATCGGGCCAGCCGCTTCCGGAATCGCCGATCTCCTTGACTCACCGCTGCCGTGTAGTATCGTCGGGAGAGCCGTGGTGGATCACGGGACGCACCGCCTGCATCCAACCTTCGAGCGAGGCAAGACGGATGACTTCCTCGTCGCAACCGAACAGTCTCCCGCAGTACGACGCGCAGATCCTCCTCAATTCCCAACCGGTCATCGTATCGGTGATCGACCCTTCGACCCATCGGATCCAATTCCAAAACGACACCGGCGTGCGCAAGTTCGGCGACATCGCCGGGCATGTCTGCCATGAAACCATCGCCGCCTGCGCGGCACCCTGCGCCTTTTGCCGGATGCCGGAGGCCGTCAGTTCCGGGGACGTCGTGTCCCACGAAGTGGCGATTCCCGGCGACAAGTTTCTGCTGATTCATTGGGCGAAGGCCCCGACCGCCGACGGCCGGACCCACGTGATCGAAACCATCACCGACATCACCGAGCACAAGAAGACGGAGCAGGCGCTTCACCAGGCGCAGAAGATGGAGGCGGTCGGCAGGCTCGCCGGAGGCATCGCGCACGACTTCAATAATCTGATGATGGTCGTGATCGGCCATGCCCAGCGCCTGCTGGAGCAGTTTGCCACCCACCCGGCGAGACAGGAGCTCGAACTGATCAGCCAGGCCGGGATGCGCGCGGCGGCGCTCACGAGAAAGCTGCTGACCTTCAGCCGGCGGCAGGTCTTCGAACCCAAGGAGCTGCCGGTCACGCAGGCCATTCGGGAAATGGAAGAGATCCTGCAGCGGCTCATCGGGGAGCACATTCAGATGGTCGTCGTGCTCCATCCCCGGACGGGGCATGCGCTCATCGACCCCGTCCACCTGGAACAGATCATCATGAACCTGGTGCTGAACGCCCGCGACGCCATGCCCGACGGCGGCCTGCTGAACATCGAGACGGACAACGTGGAACTGGACGACCAGTTTGTCCGGACGCATCCCGGCGCGACGTCCGGCCCCTACGTGAAGATTATGGTCCAGGACGCCGGCTGCGGCATGGATGCGGCCACGTTAGCCCACATCTTCGAACCCTTCTTCACGACCAAAGAGTCCGGAAAGGGGACGGGCCTCGGGTTGGCGACCGTCTACGGCATCGTGAAGCAGAGCCGGGGCTACATCGACGTGACGAGCGAACCGGGGCGCGGGTCGCAGTTCGTCGTGTATCTGCCCCGCGTCGGCCCCCCCATGGGCGAGCCGGGAAGCCCCCCCGCCGAAACCAAGGCGGCCGCGCCGAAAGACACGATTCTGGTGGTGGAAGACGAAGAAAGCATTCGCACGCTGGTGGCCACCATTCTCCAGGATCAGGGCTATCACGTGGCCGTGGCGCGGGACGGCAGCGAGGCGCTGCAGCGGTTGCAGCTGCTGAAAGGCCGGTGCCCGCTGGTCATCACGGACGTCATCATGCCCCGGATGAAAACGACGGCGTTCGTGGAAGGCCTGCGTGCCATGCGGCCGGAGGCTCGCGTGCTCTACATGTCCGGCTATGCCGGCGACACCCTTCAGGCCAACGGCGTCAGTGAGGGCACGCCGTTTCTTCAGAAGCCGTTCCTTCCCGCGGCGCTGATCAAGAAGGTGACGGAACTCCTCGACGCTTCCCCCACGCACTGATCGAGGCATCCCCCCGCAACAGGCGGAAGGGGGACGCTGATCCCGGCGGGCCCGCGCCGCGTCTCCTGACGTCGGCTCATCGGCCCGGCCTGTTCTTCGAGCAATGTTCGTGAAAGATGCGCCAGCCGGAGCCCTCTTTGCGGAGGAGGCTGGTGCACTTGCCGGCATCCTGGCCTTCGAGTTCGCCTTTCCGCAGGGCCTGGAACAGGTAGTCGTAGGTCGCCCACGCGATCGGTCCCGCGATACGGATGGTCAGGTTGGAAGCCGCTCCGATGAAATGCAGCGTACTCCCCTTCTTCAGCTCCTCCTCGTAGTCCGACAGCCACCGTTCGATGGTTTCGCGGGTTTCCGGCTCCCCGTCCTGAATGCCTCCGTAGTCGCTCGTGTAGAGCTGCAGGACGGCTTCCTTGCTTCTCGTTTCCGCGAACAGCGCGGCAGACTTGGCCTCGGCAAGGATGGCTTGCTCAATGGCCTCCTCATCGGACGCAGCCGATACCGGAAGGGCAACGATCAGACTACCGATCAACAGGATCCCGGCCGAACGCAGCGGCATGAGCTCTCCGCCATCGCATGTCTCGGTTTATCCGGAGTAGTCGAAGAACAGATCGCGGGACTGCACCAGTCGAATGTGCGACAGCCTGCCGGGGGAGAGACCCGACGCGAGCGACCGCCAGATATGCCCGACGAGCTGCCCGCCCGTCACCGCCTTCGTGCCGAGCACGTCGCGCAGGTCACGGCGGTCGAACGTCTTGATCACCTTGTCCTGCACCAGCCGGTTCAACGCGCCGAGGTCGGTCACCATGCCGGTCACCGGATCGATCCGGCCGTGAACCGTGACGAAGCAGTCCCACTCGCGGCCCTGATTGCCGTCCTGAACCGCCGTGAAGGCATAGCGCCGCGTGACGCCGGCCGTCTCCAACCCGGCTTCCGCCGTCACTTCCGCATAGAGGTCTTCGTCCTCGTACAGCCTGATCGTATGCAGCGATCCGATGTCCTTCTGGGTCGCCAGCTTCGTCCACAGGACGCGGGCGAGATTCTCCGAGGTCGGGATCTGATCGCGGAAATACGGCATGTCGAGATTGAGGTTCTTGTGATCGAACTCCTCGATTACGTCGAGCAGCACCCGCTTCAGGTCGAACAGATTGATGACCATGCCGGTCTTGCGATCGACCTCGCCGGACACCGTCACTTCGAGCAGATAGTTGTGGCCGTGCGCGGGAGGGTTGTAGCAGGGGCCGAACACGGCGCGATTCTTCGCCTCATCCCATTCCGGCTTGATGTAGCGGTGGGCCGCGGCGAATTCGATACGTTTCGTCAAGAGGACAGGAGGCATGTTTACGTCTAATGTAGAATGGGGGATGTGGAATGTGACAATTCTTCATTCCTCATTGGCACATTCCTCATTTCGACCCGGCCTCCTCGAGGTCGGCCAGCCATTCTTCCCTCATGCTGCCGGGAACGGAGACCTCTGCACGGTATCCGTTGTGATCCACTGCCAGCGTGACCGGCTGGCGCAGATCGGCAAAGGCGGCCTTCATGGCCGCCGTGGGCCTGAACCGGACAAAATGCACGGCGCTGATCTTGGTCTCATGACTGTGGCCGCCTTCGAAGACTCCGAAGGCCCGCTCGCCTCCGGCTATGATGGCCACCGTACGCCCGTGATCGAGCCCCATGAACCGGTCGAGCCATTCTTTCATTCTGGGCTCTTCCGTGATCTCGATCAAGAGGGTGGCGCTGAGTTCATCCGCCGACGGGAGCAGCGCGTTGTACACGTCCAGCTCCTCCTGCACCTTGGCCGGATCGACAATGCGCTCGACCCGGGCCATCTCCTGTACCTGAAACTTCAGGGTGTCGCGGTTCTCAAAGACCAGCGTGATCACCGGGCCGACGGAAATCCGCCGGCGCTGTTTGAGCGCGATGACGCGGGAGCGGAACGATTCCCGCTGCCGTTCGTATTCCTCATAGGGGATGACGTCCTCTAGCGCGATCGGCTTCATGTGAAGACCGATTCCTCTGTCGGCTCATTCGACATTCCACATTTCTCATTGAACATTCTGAGCTCTGAACTTCCTCTCATCACCCCTCGCTCCTCGCCGTTTCCGACGGCAGCCCATAGGCATCGCGCACGACCTGGATCGGGTGCAGCGTCGCCCTGCCTCCCGCATGGGCGGCGGCCCCGGCTTGGTCCAGCTGCAGACCGGCCAAGGGGCAATCCGAAGCAACCAGATCGGCCGGCTGCTGTTCGATGGCCCGTACGGCCTTCCCGGCGATCTTCATCGACAGCGCGAAGAACTCGGTCTTGGCCGACCAGGCCCCGTCATGGCCGGAGCATTTTTCGATCAGCTCGACCCGGGCGCCGGCGCATTCCATGAGTTCCTTCGACTTGAACCCGATGTTCTGATCGCGGAGGTGACAGGGGATCTGGTAGGCCACGCGGCCCGGCTTCTGCGTGAAATCGGCGGCCAGCAGCCCGTCTTTCTTCATGAGCATCAGGTATTCGCAGACGTCGAACGTGCGCTCGGCCACGCGCCGGGTCCGTTCGTCGTCGCTCAGTTCCGGATACTCCCGCTTGAGCATCAGGCTGCAACTCGCCGTCGGCACGACGATGTCGTAGCCCTGCGCGACCCACGGATGCAACGAGGCCACGTTCGCCCGCAGCGCCTGTTGAATCGTCTCCGTATCCCCGATGTCGAAACCCGGCATCCCGCAACAGCGCTGTTCCGGCAGCACGACCTCCACCCCGTTCTTCTCCAGCACCTGAACGGTGGCCCTGCCGACGTCCGTGGCCTGATAGTTCACCAGGCAGCTCGAAAACAACGCCACTTTTCTCACGGGGGCGGCGGTGCGCGCCGGTTTGGGGCGACGTCCGAACCAGCGCGGGAACGTGTCGCCGGAAAAATGCAGCACCCGGCGGTCGCGATGGATGCCCCCGACCGCTTCGATCAGCCGACGAACCCAACCGGTTTCCAACAGCCGGTTGGTCAGCGGCGCGGTGACACTCGCGAACGTCCCGATCAGATCCGTCTTGATCAGCAGCCGGTCCCGCCAGCCGACACCCCGCTCCTTCGCCAATCGCTTCTTCCACAGGATCATCAGGTGCGGAAAGTCGAGTTGGTATTGATGCGGGGGCGTATACGGGCAATGGTTGAAACAGAGCTTGCAGTAATAGCACTCGTCGACGACCCGATGATGATCGGCGGGCGTCAGTTTGGCGACGTCCCCCTCGCAGGCGTCGATCCGGTCGAGCAGCGTGTTGAACGAGGGACAGAGGTTGAAACAGCGGCGGCAGCCGTCGCAGATTTCATAGATCCGCAACGTCTCCTGGTCCAACTGCTTCGGATCGACGGGATTGACGAGAGTAAGACCCTTCATAGGTGATCCGCCGAAAGCAATCAGCGGTCAGCTATCAGCGACGGGTTTCTCCCGTCTGACTGAACACTGACCGCTGAAAGCCGATCGCTGCTGCTTGGCTAGCCCTTCAGGCTGTCCAGCCCCTTCTGAAAGCGGTTCGCATGGGACCGCTCCGCTTTCGCCAAGGTCTCGAACCATTCGGCCAACTCGGCGAACCCTTCGTCGCGCGCCGTCTTGGCCATTCCCGGATACATCTGCGTGTACTCGTAGGTTTCCCCTTCGATCGCGGATTTCAGGTTGGCTTCCGTGTTGCCGATGGGAACGCCGGTGGCGGGATCGCCTACTTCCTTGAGGAAATCCAGGTGTCCGAAGGCGTGGCCGGTCTCGGCTTCGGACGTATCGCGGAACAAGCCGCCCACGTCGGGATACCCTTCGATATCCGCGCGCCGGGCAAAATAGAGATATCGGCGATTGGCCTGCGATTCCCCCGCGAATGCGTGCTTCAGATTGTCGTGGCTCTTAGTTCCTTTTAGGCTCTTGCTCATCGAATCCTCCTGGTTTTGCATTAGGTCCGGCCTGCGGGCGCACCGCACCTTTGTCCCGCACCACCCGGCTATAACATAGCGCAGGGATTATCGCAGGATCAACGGCTTCCTTGTCCGCTGGCCGGTTGGTACCGCGGCAGACGGTCGTCGATCTGAGCCATCGTGCCGTACGCCTGATCCTTCGCCGAAAGGATCGGCGCGGAGACCGGCCAGGCAATTCCCAGGGCCGGATCGTTCCAGATGATGCCCCGTTCGTCCTTCGGCGAATAGAAGTCGGTGACCTTGTACAGGAATGCCGCATGCTCGCTGATCACGCAAAACCCGTGGGCACAGCCCGGCGGAATGTAGAGTTGCCGATAGTTGTCCGAGGACAGTTCCACGCCGTACCACGTGCCGAAGGCCGGCGAGCCCTTACGGATGTCGACGACCACGTCGAACACCGCCCCCTCGAGCACCATGACGAGCTTTCCCTGGGCATGCGGTTCCTGAAAATGCAGGCCGCGCAGCGTGCCGCGAACCGATCGCGAATAGTTGTCCTGCACGAACCGCTCCGCGATGCCGGCTTCCGCATAGCGCCGCTCATGGAAGGTTTCGCAAAAGACTCCGCGCTGGTCGCGGAAAAACACCGGTTCGATCAGCAGGAGGCCGGGGATCTCGAGCGGGGTGACGTTCACGCGTGTCCTCTTTTTCCGGCACGGGGTGCCTCAGGTCTCTGCACGATCCTTCGGCGACGGCGGAGGGGGGTCGACGATGTCCGGATCCTCGGGGTACAATCGGCCCAGGCGTTCGATCAGGGGTTGGGCCGCCGGCGTGCTGTCATGGGTGGGCTCGCTGACCGGATGATCCCACATGAGCGTGGTCACACCGGCCTCCGACAGCAGCGACCGGATGGTCGACACGCAGGCTTCGAGCGTCAGCTCGGTTCCGTCGCGGAGATCCAGCACCCGTTCCTTCGGATCGGTCGGCGGAGGCTCCGTACGGATCAGGGCCCAGCAGCGATCGAAGATCGTGCGGCGGAGTTCCGCCGGTACGTTGATCGTTTCAAGATTGGCGGTGCAGAGCGCCGACACGAACAGCACGAACTGCAAATCCGGCATTCCCGGGTTATGGGCGTCCAGCGACGGCATGGGGGGCATTATCGATGGCAGGCCCGCCGGAGTCAACGGATTCAAGACGGGGAGCACGTGACGATATGGTGACGATTTCACTGATGGGGCAACTGCAAACGGCTGACGGCGAGCGCGATCTCGCCTGCGAGGTCCCCGCCCCGATGACCGTCCGGCAGGTAATCCAGCGGCAAGGCGTGCAGCTCCGCCACCTGCTGCAATTGATCCGCGAAAAGAAGGTGCTCGTCACGATCAATAAGAAAATCGCCAGCGACGATTCGCTGGTGCATGACGGCGATGCCATCCGCCTCGTCGGTCACGACGGCTTCGGCGGAAGCGGGCTGGGGCCTTCGCACGTCTAAGACCGGTTGAGGCGCGGCCCCGACCGTCGCCTCGGCCCCTGTTCGTTTGTTGCCCGCATCGGTGACGACACAAGAGAAGGGCCGGCGCCCCATCCGGGGAGCCGGCCCTTCGACCGTCGGGACCCGCTGCGGAAAGCCTCAACGGCTCGGCTCTTGCGCAGCTGGCACCTGTTCGACCGGATTACTTCTTGCCGAGGATGGCGTCCTTGGCGGCCTTGGACACGCGGAACTTGACCACGCGCTTGGCCGGGATCTTGATCGCTTCGCCGGTCTGGGGATTCCGGCCCATGCGGGCTTTCCGATTGGCCAACACGAGCTTTCCGATGCCGGGGACGACGAAGACATTCTTCGCTTCCCGGTATGCCAAGGCGGCAAAGTCGTCCAACAACTGGACGGCGGCCTTCTTGGTCAGCCCGGACTTCTGGGCCATGTGATCGGCAATCTGCGACTTGGTCATTGATTTAGCCATGCGAGAAACCTCCCTTGAAACAGAATAAGGTGAATTGCGACTGCCCGCCTCTCAGTGGAGACTTCGTTCTATGAAGTGGCTCGTCAAAGAGACCGCGACGATTATGTCCGAGGCAAAAACCTGCGGGAGTCTATCCAAGCGCTTCCGCACTGTCAACCGGAAAAACACGCTCCAGGCGTAGGGAAACGCCTTCAGAGGGGCCTTGCAGTTTCGAGACCAAGCATCGTAGAGTACGGAAGCGCTGCGGCGCGGCTGCGGAGCCCGCAGCGGTTTTATTGAGGAATTTCCCATGGGCAAACAGCTCCCGATTCTCCCGTCCACCGCGCAGCCGGCCGAAGCCGCCGCCGAAAATTTTCTGTATTCCCGCGTGTTTTGCCAGAAGGATAATTCGCCGCCCCTGCGGCTCCTGCTCGAATTCCTGAAATCCCGTGGACAAACGCCCATCACTCCCCCTCAGCTTGACGAAGCGGCCCTCGATGAATGGGCCTGGGTCCAAGTGGCCCTGGGTTACGACAAGGCGAGAAAGCCGATCCAGGTTTTTTGCGTCAGGGATCGCGGGACGTATCAGGACGTGTTCGAACAGGAGAAGAAGCAGTTCCTGGATATCCTGACGGCCTACGACGACATCGAAGCCTCTCTTGCGACCGAATTTGTGAATCGGGCGCGCTTTATCCTGACCACGCGACTCGATCCCGCCGACATCACGGATGAGGGTTACGACTTCAACGGATGGATCCTCGAGTTTTATCAGGAACACTGCAACGGTATCGTCCAAGTGGACGGCAAGGGTTTCTTTTCTCCCAAGGGCGATCTGATCGTCGACCTGTCTCCCACCGAAGAAGAGTAAGGGGACCATGCCCGCCTCCTGGCAGGGGAGACTCTCGTCCCTGGCTCGAAAAACCGACGAGTGGTTTGCGCGGGCCGATGCCGCGCTCCTGAGCCAAATCCCCTGCCGTGCCGGATGCTCCCATTGCTGCATCGGGCCCTTCCCCATCACGCTCCTCGATGTGAGCCTCCTGCGAGAAGGGGTCATGCGCCTGCCGCCGGATCAGCGGGCACGCATCGAACGACGAGCCCGCGAACAAGTCTCGGCCATGGAAGCCGCCTATCCCCGGCTGGCAGAATCACCCTGCCTCGACCGCTGGTCGGATGCCGACATCGACCGGATCGTCGGCGACTTTCACCAACAGGCCTGCCCGGCGCTCGGAGCAGACGGCCTCTGCATGGTCTACGAGCACCGTCCCCTCACCTGCCGCTCAATGGGCATCCCCACGGAGCGGGACGGTCTGGTGAGCGGGGCCTGCGAAGTCCAGACCTTTGTCCCCATCATCCGGCTCTCCGCCACCCTTCGCGCAGAGGAGGATGAACTCGCGCGGCGGGAAGCCGGCGCGCTGGCGCTTTGCCGGTCGACCACGGGCACTGACGGTGAAGAAGTGCTGCTGCCCTACGGATTCCTGCCCGCGACCGGGACCCCGGCCCGAGGAGGCGGGCCGCCAGGGGTGAGCCTGCTGGACAGGGGACAAAACGCTGTGCTAAGGTGACGATCCTTGGTTGCGGATGCGCCTGTAGCTCAGCTGGATAGAGCATCAGCCTCCGGAGCTGAGGGCCACAGGTTCAAATCCTGTCAGGCGCACCACCAGCACCAGGCCAGAGATCGACGCCGCACATATCTCCGCAGACGCACACACCCGGTGGGCCGTTAGCTCAGTTGGTAGAGCAGCTGACTCTTAATCAGCGGGCCGTAGGTTCGACCCCTACACGGCCCACCAAAAATCAACAAGTTAGAAACCTCGCCCCAAACCCAGCGAACCGGTGTAGACGCCGTGTAGACAGGAGAAGAGAAATATTTTTCTGCCACTGACATTCTGACCTTCTCCTTCCCTTCGAGATTTCCCGGTCTAAAAGAGTGCTTGCAAAGCCTGTCCGGCTTTGAAAGATCTGACCATCATTTTTTCAAAGGCACAATGGTTCTGGAATGCAGAACCGTTTAGATCAACGTAACCGAACCGGCGGAATGGCTTGCCCGCTAGCGGCAGATCAACTTCTACAAGGAGAGGAGAGTCAGACATGAAAGAATCCGAACCGATAAAACGGCGTCTATTGAACATTCAGGAAGTAGCCGAATACACCGGGCTCTCAGTCCACACCCTCTACACCATGGTCAGCCAACGCCGAATGCCATACGTCAAGGCAGGTCGGCTAACCAAATTTGATCTCAAGGCGATCGATGGATGGATCGAAAAGAATTCTGTGAGGCCCTTGAGGACGTAAGCAGACGAGAAATCCCAAAGCCATCATTTGCGGGGCGGCGGATATTTGCCGACCGATTTCTCATGAGTCGCTTGGTCTACCGCGGAATCGAATCTATTGGAGAGATATATTGGAGAGATATTAGGAGATTATTGATATTCGACGACTGCCGCAATTGCGGCCACAAGTTCTTCCATCACCGTCGATGGCAGATTTCCAAACTTCTTTATAAACCGGGAAGTATCCACTCCCCTGAGTTGAAGGGCATCGATAGAAGAAGTCTTTGAGAGGCCGTTCCTACCGTCAGGATCGATCCGGACATGCCAGATACTTCCCTTGAAATGATCTTTCCATTCAGTAATGGGGGCAATCAGCCTGAGAGGGAGCCGACCAAGCGCATCAGAACTGACTATGACGGCCGGCCGTGTTTTCTTTATCTCAGAACCCACGGTCGGGTCTAAGTTGACGAGCCAGATTTCGCCGCGCTTAAGCGATGGCGGGTTAGTACTCAACGAAGTCTCCACTCTGGAGATCGCTTCTATCTGCGCCCTCCGAATAGTGTGACTTCAGTTTTTCTGCTTGCTCAGACAGAATCCGTCTGCGCTCTTCAAGCGGCAACTTCATGAAGGCTCGTCGTTCAATAAGGGTGAGCGGCTCCTCGACATCAAGAGATTCACCAAGCAACCTTTCGACTTCCTCACGGCTAATCAGTCCTTCTGCATAGGCTCGAAGCGCTGTTTGCTGAAGCCATTGTGATTGCTCGGGTTCCAATTCACCCGGCTCTTTCCGTTTCCATTTCAAGCGGTTTATGAGCATCATCCAATGCCTGTAGTAACCCTCTGAGATGATGTCCAAATCGAACAGTCGACGAACAAGAGCTTGCACGCTCATTCCAAATCGTTTCTTAAAAAGCAGCAGTTCTTCACTAAGAATGGTGTCCCGCTTAGTACCAATCTCGCGATAGACCACTTGTGCGGGAGCAAGGAAGGCTGCCCCGAACCGAAATGCCGCTTTTTCCTCATCAAGATTATGCCCTACCGTCAAGACAAGATGGCCTAATTCATGCGCAAGGCTCAGTCGCTGGCGCTCTCCAGACACGCCTTTGGAAGTGACGAGGCCCGCTGCTTGAGTCTGGGTGGCTTCATCAACAGCCACCGCGCAAATGCCATCGAATTTGTCGATAGCATCAATCTCGATGACATGAATGTGATGATCTTCGAGCACCCCAACCATGCTTGAAATTGGATCCTGCCCAAGCTTCCAATTCGTACGCAATTCTTCAGCAGCCCGCTCAGTATCTTCTATCTTTGAAATACGATGCGCGCGGATCGGCAGATGATTCCCGTTCGGCCATCCTGTCATGGCCTGAAGATTCACTCTATCCTCCAAGACTTCCGTCACAAGGCTCTCAATTCTTCCCTGATCTTTCTTGGGTAAAGTTGAAGCCTTTCTATAACCGATGAACTTGACCTTGACTTGAGGCTCTCTCAAAAAGTAAGACGCCTTGACCTTAAAGGTGTCGGCAAGCTTGTTCAGAACAATTGGTGACGGGCTAGCCTTCGCACATTCATATTTCGAAAGCGCCTGCTTTGTTACAACATGGCCCATGGACGCAACAAGCGCATCCAGCGAAAGCCCTCGCGACATTCGTAGCCGCTTCAGCCGCTGAGCGATGTTAGCTGAGCTAGACATAGATAAGCAGTGAGTGTGGTTGACAAATTATACAATTTAATCTCTATTTGTCAACCTTCTAAGTCTGCATAAAGCCACTCCTTTTCACGATTCCTTTTGAAGCGCATCTCCTCAGTAGCGATTAGCGCGGGCGGCAGCCGGCGCTCATGAAGGGGGGCCGGGGGGGGGGGGTTTTTTGGACGTGGCAAGGTTCCACGCCGCGCAAAGACTTCCCCCCTCTTTTCACTCATCGCTCGAGTTCTACTGCTCGCGGCGGACTGGCGACGTGCCAGTCGGCCGCTAAATCGTCCCGGTGACCGTGTTCGCGGTCTCCGGCACCATGACGCTCAACCGCTTCAATCGCACTGTGCTGGCCTCGACTTTCCTTCACGGCCTCCCGCAAGGTCACAGCATCGTCGGTGTAAATCCTCACCTCTTCACGGGCCCGCGACAGGGCCACGTACCAGGCTTCTCGGTTCGTCGCTATCTGCTCGCTATCGGCATGGTAAATTCCCCGCTCTACCGTGCGCCCCTGGCTGGCATGAACCGTTGAGGCATAGCCATGATCCCAATGTCGATCACGTTGAGGGTCGAAGGGAGTTTCTTTCCCATCTCGGTCGCGAACAATCACCGTTCTGCTTTCTGAATCCACTTTCGCCCTGACAAGCTCACCATTACGACGGTCCTGCTCGTAGCTATTTCTCGTCCATCGAATCAAATCCCCGTCCAGAAGAGTTCGTTCTTTTCGGCGATAGACCTCAACGGCGCTGTTCCGATGGGGCTGCCATTCAACCGTTCGCGCACCCCGTTCCATCTGCAAGATGATGGTGTTGCTATCTGGCTTGACGGTTACGACACGCGCGTATTCCGCCTTGTCCACGCCTAGCGAGCGATAGTCCTTCCCAAATCGAATCACATCGCCCATCTCGTAAGACGTCGATTCCCTCACCTGCGCCCTGGTCAAATCCTTCTGAACCAGCACCTCGGCCCGGATCTCAGGGCCAGACAGAACACCCTGCTGTTTTAGCCCTTCACGAATGCGCTCATTCAACTCGGCCCGATCAGCCCGTGAGCCAGTGAGCACAAGTGTGCCTTCTTGGACTGCCCGATCTCGATTCAGGTACTCACCGGCCACCGCATCGAGGCGCGTTGCACGGTCAGCAATGGCAATCAACTTCCCGGCGTTCTCCAACTGAGTGATCGTCTCGGCGGCCTTGCCTTCTGCGGCTTGCTCCACAACCTGCTTGAGTTCCGGAGTTCGTTGCCGAACAATCTCCGTCATCTGCTCGGTCTTCATGCCTTTATCGACGAGGAGCGCGAAAGGCTTCCCAGACTGGATGGCGGCAAGTTGGGCCCTGTCGCCTAAGAACACCGCGCGCGCATTCTCCTGCTCAACGGCCTTCATGAAGGCATGCGCGTCCCGAGACCCGAGTAATGACGATTCGTCAACGATGTAGAGCGTTCGCTTGCCGCTCTGAATCCCCTCCCGCTGTTGCCCAGCCCGTTCCGCCAAGAACTGCGCAACGGTTTGTGACGGAATCCCCGCCTCGTTCTCCAGCGTCCTTGCAGCACTCGCTGAGATGGCGAGCCCTCTCACTTCGTACCCGCGCTGTTCGGCGTGGTCCCTCACCACGTTGAGCATGGTAGTCTTGCCTGTCCCTGCGCGACCCTCCACCCCGAGAAAGCGGTCCTCGCTGACCAAGATATGAATCGCGGCTCGTTGCTGTCCTGTCGTGAGGCTTCTTCCGTCTGTAGCCTCTCGCGCCTGCTCATGAGACAGAATGGACGCCACCCGCCCCTGGCCCTCTGCCATCATGCGGATTGTGTCCTGCTCGGTCTGTAATGCTCCGAACGTCGTGTACCGGTCGCCGAGCGGGATCAGCTCCCCCGATCGCACCGCCTGGCGGATTGCGCGTTGGACATCCTGGTAGGTTGCTGTACCGACAACCTGTTCCGTCGCGTAACGCTCCAGATCTCGCCGGGCCACGACGGTCTGTCGTTCCGTCGTGTGCTCGATAGCCCATTGCAATCCTGCCCTGGCAGCTTGCTGAATTTCGTTGCGCGTTGTCTCACGCCCGGCTCGCTCCCTTGCCTCTTCCATCATGTGAACGAGGTCGATCCCCTGAGACTTGGCCCGTGTACGCCATTCTTCGCGAAGTTCTCCCCGATCGACATCAGACTTCGCGCTGCGGGTCATGAGCGTCGCCTGCTCCGCCGCTTTGGCTCCAGACAGCCCACGCTCTTGCATCGCCTCCCGGATGGTCAGGGAACGCTGACTGAAGTGCTCGAGCTGGTTCTTCGTAAAGCCACGGATTTCAAACCGGCCATCGGCATGGGTCTTTTCAATGTCGTATCCGAGCCGCTGTACTTCGGCGGCGAGCTGGGCGCGATAGACGGCGCCGGCCGCCATTTTGTGTTCATACAGCTTTTCGTTCGACAGGGCCCGCCATGCGCCATCCTGCCGCTCCGTTGCATTGGCGATCACCGCGTGCGTATGCAACTGCGGATCAAGCGTACGCGAGGTGTCATGTTGGAACCGTGCGACGATCAAATTCCCGGTCTGTTGCGTGCTGGTCTCACCATCGGCCCTGAGACGCGCCTGAGCAGCTTCCCGTTCGAGATATTCGAGCGCCCTGGTCACAGCGACCTCGTGCGCGTCGCGAAGTCGATGGTCCCCTCCCACTTCGGCAAGCAGAGACAGACTTTTGGGAGCGCTCAGGGTGACATCAACGCCGGCTCGGTCTCGTCCGGTCGTGCCTGACCGAATTTCTGCTCCGTTCGGCAATTGTCCATCGAGCAATCGCTGAAAGATCTCCTGGTCGACCGGCCCGGAAAGGCTCAATCGCTCAGCGCCTTGCCCCCACCAGACGGAGCGCTCCCGTGCTTCCTCACGGTCCGTGTAATAGTTGTCTTTTTCGTAATAATGGCCGGCGGCGGCACTATTCGTGATGTTCTTGATACTCAGCATCGGTCCCGCCTTCACGTGGTCAATTCATCTGCTAACTCAGCGAGACTCGGCGTGCGATCGTTCGATGAGGGGCCAAGGGGTCTAGGGCTGTTCGCAGCAGGTTCGGCATCGGACCTGCCAACCAGCATGGTGCGCGGGATAAGTGGCGAGGCAAGGGGAGATCGTTCCTTCACCCGGAGCGAGACACGCACAAGAGGCTGAGGACCTGGGAGCTTAAGGTATCCCACTCGATCCGGCAGACACTGCAATGCCGCTGGTTCGATGAGGTAACGGGTCGTGTAATGCTCGGACAGGGATACTCCGTCTCGCGCGGCGTGGCCCCCGTATTGCACACTCTCCTGGGATTCGATGAAGACCTGTTGTCCAAGGCGCTTCGCAAGCAGCTCCGCGGTCCGTGGTTCCGGACTGCGAAGGGCCAGGGTGGTTTGCGGCATGGAGAGCAGCGTGATGGCCTCTTGTTCGCCATACAGCGAGGCAAGTTGGGACGGTGACTGAAGACCGAGCACCACACAGGCCCCAAAGCGCCGGCCTTCCTGAAGCAGTGTGCTCAACGCGGGGAGACGATTCAGGGATGCGGCTTCATCCAGGATGAACCAGAGCCGCCGCGTTGATGAGGGCGGCAACGACAATAGCGCGGTCGTGGCGATGTGGAACCAGACGGTCAGCATGGGACGGAGCAGCGCCCGCATATCGGCTCGAGCGGACAGGAACAACCATCGGCCACAAGGCTGACTCACGAATCGGCGGATACTGAAGGCTTCGCCCTCCGAGGCATCCTGGAGATAGCGAAACACTCCAGCTCGTTTCATCGCCGTGAACCGGACTGAGAGGGCAGTGCGTTCGATGCTCTTGCTCATCACAACCCCTGCCGGTGTGCCTTTCAGACGTTCCTCAATCTCATCCAGTGGCATGGTGACCAGAAGCTCATAGAGGTCTCGGTTTGTGCATCTGCCCTCACGGAGCAGTTGCTCCAATCCGGATGCAATGAAGTGCGTGGCCCCGACATCCCAGATGGAGTCACTGCTTTCTCTCGGATCTCTCGCCATCATCGCTTCCGCAAGGTCCAGGAAATGCTGCGGCTCAGGACAGCCAGCCCACGGATTCCATGGCGGCATACGGGTATCACAGACATTGAGCACCGCGTCGTGATTGGCTCGGTAGAAGCAAGAGAGGAAGGAGCCGTCTGGATCGTACACGATGGCTGCATCACCTCGCGCCCTGATCTGGTCGAGCAAGTTCAGGATCGCCGTTGTCTTCCCGGTTCCCGTGGACCCAACGATCACAACGTGCAGTCGCTCGCCATCCTTGGTCAGACGAACCCCTTCCAAGCGGTACGGACTCCAGAGCCAGGCTGTGAGCCATTGGCGGGCACGGAACAACATGCGTGGTGCGGTGATCGATCCGGCTACGGATTGATCCCTCCAGGACAGATGGCCATAGATCCAGGCGATGACGAACCACAATCCCGCCGCCAGCGCAGCCGCAGTCACACTTTGCTGAGCTGAATCCAGAAGGATCTGATGGACATCGCGAGCAATCCGCTGCACCTCTTCGCTGCCCAGGATCTGCACGACTGACCAACGCTGTTCCCCTTCAACTGTTGGAACAGGGAGGGCGATATGTGTGAGCCCAATGGACACGGCGAGGCGAGCCAGCCAGTACGCCCGGTAGACCTGCCACGCACCAGATTCAATAGAAGGGGGATTCATCCACAGCCAAAGCCCTCCACACACAAGGCCAAGCAGGAAGGCAAACGCAATGGTCGCAAGGAACATACGCCACCGATGACGAAGCAACTCGGAGCCGCGAATGAGGCTCATGGCAGCTCCTCCTTGGCCTGGGCCAGTGCTTCGGCTTGAGCTTCCGCCGCATCTTTGGGTGAGCGTGCACTGACCAGCCGGCGAAGCAAATTCCGTGATTCGTAAAGGGCTGCAACATGTGACTGCCGGAGTCCGGATTCATGCACGCCGTCGATCCACAGCCCGCGTTCGATGCAGGCTCGGACGAAATCAGCAAACGGGATGCGTCGCCGTCTTGCTTCCGAGCGGAGAACCGCATGCAATTTGTCATCAAGTCGGAGAGAAATCGGTTGAGACATGGTCGATCGCCTTTCCTTTCAGCCAATGACAGGGCCGAAATCGAGTTTCGTTCGGGCGCCACAAGAGATGCGAACCTATTGTCGACGGCTCTGTCATGCCTCGATCTTCAGTTCCGTATTGGTTACACCTTCGCTTCTAACCTTCAGGAGATATCGTCAGAAGTTGTGG
>DIHJ01000058.1:37726-48292 GCA_002420105.1 Nitrospira sp. UBA5699 | reverse complement strand
CCGGGCTGCGCTACGCCCCGACCGGTTCCTACCGGAGGGTGGGCCGGTTACCATTTCATTATAAATGACGGCTCGCGTTCCTGCTCCGGATTTTCACAATCCCTGTTTAACCTTTTCCATTGAGGCGGAGAGAATTTCCCGCATCCGGGCAAAGGCCTTGGCCCGGTGGCTGATCCGGTTCTTCTCCTCCGCCGACAGCTGCGCGAGGGTTTTGCCGATCGCCGGCACGAAAAACACGGGATCATATCCGAACCCCGAGGTCCCGGATGACTCCTCGGCGATGACGCCTTCCAAGGTTCCCTGAGCCACGTCCACCCTGCCGTTGGGATGGGCGAGCGCGGCGACCGTAATAAAGCGGGCGGTTCGCCGTTCGCAGGGAACGCCTTTCATCTCCTGGAGCAATTTCCGACAGTTGTCCTCGTAGGTGGCGCCTTCGCCCGCATAGCGCGCCGCGAATACGCCAGGCCGCCCGCCCAATGCATCCACTTCCAGCCCCGTATCATCGGCCACGGCGGGCAACCCGGTCGCCCTCGCGATCGTGACGGCCTTCTTCACCGCATTCGCTTCGCAGGTCGCGCCGTCCTCCACCACCTCAGGCGCATCCGGAAATTCCGCGAGGGTTCGGATCCGAACATCCAGGTCTCCGAGCAGCGCAGAGAGTTCTTCGCCTTTGTGCCTATTGCGGGTGGCCAACACCAATTCGTAACGCATGGGGGGGATGCGCTAATCCAGAGCCCCGATCAGATCCTTTTGCAGGGCCGTCAATGTCTGAATGGCGCTCCATCCCTGCGCAAGAAAGCCGTCCATGTCCTGCTTCGCGAAGGGCGTCCGCTCGGCCGTTCCCTGGACTTCCACGAACTGCCCTTTCCCGGTCATCACGAGATTCATGTCCACATCGGCCATCGAATCTTCGTTGTACGCCAGATCGACGAGAATCTCGCCGCCGACCTTTCCGACACTGATCGCGGCCAGATAATCGGTCAGGGGCCGCTTCTTGAGCAACCCGCGGGTTTTTAACACGGTCATGGCATCCGCCAACGCGATGAACGATCCGGTGATCGAGGCCGTGCGCGTGCCGCCGTCGGCCTGAATCACGTCGCAATCGATCCAGATCGACCGCTCGCCCAGTTGAGACAGGTCCGTCACAGCCCGCAGTGCCCGGCCGACCAGACGCTGTATCTCCAATGTCCGTCCGCCCTGCTTGCCTTTGACCGCTTCCCGGGGCGATCGCTCGTGAGTGGAACGGGGAAGCATCGAATACTCCGCCGTGACCCATCCGCTCCCTTTCCCCTTCAAAAACGGAGGGACTTTTTCCTCCACCGACGCGGTGCATATCACCTTGGTGTCGCCCATTTCGATAAGCACGGACCCTTCCGCGTGTTTAATGAAATTCCTGGTGACTTTGACGGGGCGGAGTTGATCCTTCCGCCGTCCGTCCATTCGCAGCAAGCCGGCTCCAGCACTCATGAAATTCTCCTATCGGTTAATCGGCGCATTATAGTGAAGGCCTCCCCAAAGCGCAATGAAACGGGCCGGCGCGAGGCCGCTACGGCGTTCGCTGTACAAAGGCGTGTCGCCCGGACGATTTCTGTACGCCCAGGCCATCACTCGGGAAATCATGAACGGATGCCCGGCGAAACCAGCCCGGTCGAGCGACTCCGCCAACCCTTTCTCCGAGTGAATGATTTCGCCATACCAGGACCGGGCATCCTTCCATCTGCGTGGCGACTCCAAACCGGCATGAATTCATAAATTAGTGGCACAAAAGGTGCACCCCATTCTACAGTTCATCAGACACAGTCAGCGGATCGCGCCTAACACCTTCGAGCCGAAAGAGTCACTCCAACATGACGCTGCTTCTCGACCGGACCAATCAACAGGCCCTTCTCGATCTCAAGCGGGTTTTGGTCATCGACGACGAGGAACCGATTCGTCGCCTGCTCGGGTACATGCTGCAATCCCACGGCTACGAAACCGTGCTGGCCGCGGATGCCAAGGAAGCCCGTACCCGGCTCGAAGAAACCTCCTTTGCGCTGGTCCTGTGCGATGTGAACATGCCCGGCGAATCCGGCATGGACCTCGTGCGCGCCATTCTCAACCAGCATCCCCATACGGCCGCGATCATGGTCACCGGGCTCGACAGCTCCGTCCTGGCCAACGCGGCGCTGGACATGGGGGCGTTCGGGTACGTCATCAAGCCGTTCGAATCCAACGAGGTCCTCATCAACGTCGCCAACGCGCTGCGTCGCCGCCGCCTGGAAATGGAGAGCCGCCTCCACCGTGAGAATCTGGAGGATGTCGTAAGGACCAGGACCATGGCGTTACAGCAGGCCCTGGAGTGGCTCGAGCGCAGCGAGAAGGAATTGCGCCTCTCCCGGGAAGAAACCATCCAACGCCTGGCCATCGCCGCGGAGTTCCGGGACAGCGCGACGGCCCAGCACATCCAGCGCATGAGCCACTATTGCGAACTGCTGGCCCGCCGCTACGGCCTCTCCAACGAACGCTGTGATCTGATCCGGACCGCCAGTCCCATGCACGACATCGGCAAAATCGGCACGCCCGATCACGTCCTGCTCAAGCCGGGCAAATTCACGCAGGATGAGTTCAACGTCATTGCGCAACACGCGGAGATCGGCTATCGCATTCTGGCCGGATCCGACGCCGAGATTCTGAACGTGGCCGCCACGATCGCGCTGACGCATCACGAACGATGGGACGGCAGCGGGTATCCTCGGAAGCTGAAAGGCGAAGCCATCCCCATCGAGGGACGCATCGCCTCGATTGCGGACGCCTTCGACGCCCTGACGACGGCGCGTGTCTATAAGCCCGCGTTCGCGTTCGACCATGCCGTCGATCTGATGAGCAAGCATCGCGGCGAACACTTCGACCCCGAACTGCTCGACGTGTTTCTGGCCTCGCTCGGGGACATCAAACGCATTCATGAAGCCTATGCCGACCGCCCGTCCAACGGGCTCTCGCGCGAATCCTAGCGGGCCGTGACGCATCGCCCGGCGACGTCACGCGGACCGGCCTCATCCCGCCAGAGAACCCGGACGCCGGCTCGCGACCTCCGCCGCTGAATCTTCCGCAGCCCGATCGCGCTCGATTAGTTCATTTCGTTGACAGTTCTCCGCTCACCGCTATACTGCAATTATTCGGTACGGTCGTGTGACCCGCCTGCAGGCTTTGCACCAACACCCGGCGGTGGCATCGAAAGGACAGCCGATCATGGCGAAGAAGACTGCGTCCGCGAGAAAGCCCGGAGTCACGAGAAACTGGATCGCATACCTGTGCGAAGCCCTTGTCACGTCCGGCGTGATGCCGACCTGGGAAGCCGCGACCTATCTGACCGAGAATCTCTTCGGCGAAGCGCCCAACCCGAGACTCCTCGGGACGAGCAATGCGCATGAAGTCACCGCGCAGTTCCTCCATCGCATGTACCAGCCGCTGGTGGAAGCCGCCTCGCGCGAGGTCACGCTGCCGGCCGGCGCCATGCTGCACGTCTTCACCGACATCAGCCTCACCGGAAAGTCGGCCGTGCTGGTCGTGTATTTTCCCGGACACGGTCTCCCGCACCAATTGTTGATGCTCGACGCCGCCAAGGCATGGGACTTGGTCTTCCAGGATTCCGAGGCGTTCAATCGGTGGGCGGAAGAGCGCTATCGGCTGGTCAAATCGGCGCTGACGGCCGCGGCCGGCAAACCGATCCGCCAGCCGCTGCTGGCCGAAGTGTCCTGAATCCGCGCGCTGTGACGGATCAGCCAGGCTCGTAGTTCAGATTCGGAGCCAGCCAGCGCTCGATCACCGCGAGCGGCAAACCTTTTCGGCGGGCATAGTCCTCGGCCTGATCCTTCCCGATCTTTCCCACGGCGAAATACTTCGCCTCCGGATGCGCGAAATAGAATCCGCTGACGGCCGCGGCCGGCAGCATCGCGAAGCTTTCCGTGAGCGCGATCGAAGCGGTCCGTTCCGCGTCCAAGAGGTCGAAGAGGATCCGTTTCTCGGTGTGATCCGGACAGGCCGGATATCCCGGCGCGGGACGGATCCCCCGGTATTTCTCCCGGATCAGATCGTCGTTGGTCAACTGCTCCTGCCTACCGTAGCCCCAGTCCTCCCTCACCCGTTTGTGGAGATACTCGGCGAAGGCTTCGGCCAGACGATCGGCCAACGCTTTGGCCATGATCGAGTTGTAGTCGTCATGGTCCCGGTCGAACTGCCGGCACAGCTCGTCGAGCCCGATTCCCGCCGTCACCGCAAACGCCCCGAGATGATCCCGGCGGCCCGATCCTTTGGGCGCGACATAGTCGGCCAGCGCCAGGTTCGGCTGGCCATCCGGTTTTTCCGACTGCTGCCGCAGCGTGTGGATCGTCGTCAGCACGGCGGCGCGCGAGCCGTCCGTGTAGAGTTCGATGTCGTCCCCCACCGACGCGGCGGCGAAGAATCCGTAGACGCCTCTCGCCCGCAACAGCCTCTCCGTCACGATCCGTGCGAGCAATCGCTGCGCATCCTCGAACAGTTCCTTCGCCCTGGCGCCGATCGTCGCATGCTCGAAAATCGACGGATAGCGGCCGTTCAATTCCCACGTATGAAAAAACGGGGACCAGTCGATGTAGGGAACCAGTTCGGAGAGCGGCTGGTCGCCGATGACGCGGACGCCCAGAAAGGCCGGCTCCGGAATATCGACCGTGGCCCAATCGCCGGCCAGACGGCGCGCGCGGGCCGTCTCAAGCGGAAGCACAGGCTTCGGTCCGCGGTCCCGATGGGCCTGCCGCACCCGTTCATAGTCTTCCCTGACCTGCTGCACATACCCGGCCTTCTGCCCCCGGCTCACCAGATTCCCCACCACGCCCACCGCCCGTGACGCATCCAGCACATGGATGACACCCGGTGCATAGGACGGCGCAATCTTGACCGCCGTATGCGCCTTGCTCGTCGTGGCCCCCCCGATCAACAGCGGGACGTCGAACCCTTCCCGGGTCATTTCTTTCGCCACGTGCACCATTTCGTCGAGCGACGGCGTGATCAACCCGCTCAGGCCGATGATATCGACCCGCTGATCCTTCGCGGTCGCGAGAATCTTTTCGCAGGGGACCATCACACCGAGGTCGAGAACCTCGTAATTGTTGCAGCCCAATACGACGCCGACGATGTTCTTCCCGATGTCGTGCACGTCGCCTTTGACCGTCGCAAGCAAGACTTTCCCCTGCGACTGGTAGCCGCCCAGCCGTTTCTTCTCTTCCTCCATGAACGGCATGAGATAGGCCACGGCCTTCTTCATAACCCGAGCGCTCTTCACCACCTGGGGCAGGAACATCTTGCCGGACCCGAACAGATCCCCGACGACGTTCATGCCGGCCATCAAGGGCCCCTCGATGACGGAGAGCGGCTTGGGATACTTCTGCCGCGCCTCCTCCGTATCCTGGTCGATATAGTCCGTAATGCCCTTGACCAGCGCATGGGACAGGCGCTCTTCGACCGTCCCCCTGCGCCATTCATCGTCCTTGACCGCCGCTTTGCCCTTCTGCTTGACCGTTTCGGCAAACGCCACCAGCCGCTCGGTGGCGTCGGGGCGACGATTCAGCAGGACATCCTCCACCAGTTCCAGGAGATCGTTGGGGACTTCTTCGTAGACGGCCAATTGGCCGGCATTGACGATGCCCATGTCGAGTCCGGCCTTGACCGCGTGATAGAGAAAGGCCGCGTGCATGGCCTCACGGACGACGTTGTTGCCGCGGAACGAAAAGGAGACGTTGCTGATTCCCCCGCTCACTTTCGCGCCGGGAAGATGCCGTTTGATCCAGCGCGTCGCCTCGATGAAATTCACGGCATAGCCGTTGTGTTCCTCGATCCCGGTGGCGACGGTCAGCACGTTCGGATCGAAGATGATGTCCTGCGGCGGGAACCCGACCCGCTCCGTCAGAAGCTTGTACGATCTGGCGCAGATCTCCTGCTTTCGTTCCAAGGTGTCCGCCTGGCCCTGCTCGTCGAAGGCCATCACGACAACGGCCGCCCCGTACCGCCGGATCAGCGTCGCCTGCTCGACGAACTTGGCTTCCCCTTCCTTGAGGCTGATGCTGTTGACGACGGCTTTGCCCTGGATATTCTTCAAGCCGGTTTCCAGCACCTCCCACTTCGAGCTGTCGACCATGATGGGAACTTTGCAGATGTCCGGCTCCGAGGCGACGAGACGGAGAAACTTCTCCATCGCCGCCTTGGAATCCAGCATGCCCTCGTCCATGTTGACGTCGATGATCTGCGCCCCGCCTTCGACCTGTTGCCGGGCCACGGCCAACGCCGCTTCGTAGTCCCCGGCCAGGACGAGTTTGGCGAAAGCCGGAGAGCCGGTCACGTTGGTCCGCTCGCCGATATTCACGAAGTTGGAATCGGGACGCACGGTCAGCGCCTCCAACCCGCTCAGCCGCGTGTAGGGTTCGATCGCGGGAATCGGCCGCGGCTTCGCCCCGCGCACGGCCTCGGCGATCAACTTGATATGCTCCGGGGTCGTTCCGCAGCAGCCCCCGACGATGTTAAGCCAACCGTTCTGCGCCCACTCCCGCAGCTGGGGCGCCAGCGTGTCGGGGGTCTCCGGAAATCCCGTCGGCAGCAACGGATTCGGCAATCCCGCGTTGGGATGCGCGCTCACGTACACCGGCGCGATCCGCGAGAGTTCCTCGATGAGCGGACGCATTTCCTTCGGACCCAATGCGCAATTCATGCCCACGCTGAGGAGCGGGACGTGGGAAATCGAATTCCAGAACGCTTCCACGGTCTGGCCCGTGACGCCGCGGTTGCTCCCCGCCTGAATGAACGTCACGGAGGCCATGACGGGCACACGCCGCCAGCCCCTGTCGAATCCCTCAAGGATGGCGAAGAACGCCGCCTTGGCATTCAACGTATCGAAAATCGTCTCGACCAGCAGCACGTCGGCACCGCCGTCGAGAAGACCCCGGACCTGTTCGCTGTAGGCCGCCACCAGTTCGTCGTAGGTCGTTCCGCGCGCCGCCGGATTATTCACGTCCGTCGAGATCGAAGACGTTTTCGTCGTCGGCCCGATGGCCCCCGCCACGAAACAGCGTCGCGCGGGCTGGGCCTTCTGAACCTTGTCGACCGCCCGTTTGGCGCATTCCGCTCCGGCCTTGGACAACTCGTAGCCGAGCTTTTCCATGTGGTAATCGGCGAGGGAGATGGCTTGAGAGTTGAACGTATTGGTCTCGACGATATCCGCGCCCGCTTCGAGGTACTGGCGATGGATGTCTTCAATGACGGCCGGTTGCGTGAGGTTCAGCAGATCGTTATGGCCCTTGAGATCCTTTGTCCACTCCCTGAACCGCTCACCCCGGAACGCCGCTTCGTCCAGCTTGCACCGCTGGATCATGGTCCCCATGGCTCCGTCAAGGATGACGATGCGATCTTTCAACAATCTTTCCAACGCTGTCACGTGCTTCCGCCCTCCCGTTCCCGGTCCGGTCCGAACCGTGCGCCATCATACTGATTCTGCCGCCCGACCGGCAACCGACCCCGCCGGTCATGCCTTGACAGACGCACAGCCCGTCGATACGATGCCCCCTAGCTGGAGGGACACCTTGCTCCTGCTCGATCATCCACGGCGCATCCCTCCGATCTGCGTGCCGACCCTTGTGATCGTCCTGTTTCTGTTCCCCGCCTCGCTCACGGCCGCCCCTTATTTTGAAGACGGCTTTCTCGGCCTGACTCAGCAGGAGCTCCACGACAAGATGGGAATGCCCCAGGCGGTGCGGGACCGGAAATCCGCCTTACGGGTCTTCACCTACTACGCCATTACGGACTGGGATAAGTATTTCCGGAAGCTGGTCTCTCCGGAGAACGGCGAGGACGTCTACACCTTCAAGCGCGACGGCATCGACGTCCGGTACTCGTTCAGCTACACCGTAGACCCCAACGATACGAATGAGAACCGCACCCTCTTCGTACGGCTCATCGACATCGAATTCTCTCCCGCCGTTCCGATCAGCCAGGTTCCTTCGTTGGTCCCGGAATTTCGGCCGTCCGAGGATCCGGCCGCTCCCTCGTTCCGATCAAATATCTGGGTGTTGCTGTTCAAAGGCGAGCCGTCTTCGCAGGCCCGGTTTATCGTCAGAGAGGCCAAGAAGGAGACCCTCGACTGGACCCTGGCATATCAATTGTTCTCGCTGCAGGGCCTGCCGGATCCCCTGACGACGAAATCCCTGATCGACCGGATGGAAATCAGCACCCAGAGCATCGACCTCGTGAAGCGCCGACAGAAACACACGCACGACCCCATCATGAACCCCTACTCCCGCGAATTTTCGCAGCAGCAACTCTCCCCGCGGCCGGCTCAAACCAAGAAAATCCCCCTGCCCAAATACGCGGATTGAACGTTCGGGCGGAGGCCGGCCTGAGGCGCCCTATTGGGCCTGCTTCAGGTGGTCCAACTGTTTGGTCTGAATGCTGGAGGCCTGCCCTCTGAGTCTGTCGAGAGGGCCGTCCTGGGAGAAGTAGACGAGCACGGGAGTGACGAGACCGAGCATGACGAGGCTCCACGTGGCCAGAAAGCGGAGAGGCTGGCTCCGGCTGAATTTCCGGAGAGCGAGAAAGAGCAGCGCCAAGGCGCCGGCGACCGTCAACGCATGCGACTGATAGGGCGAAAGTCCGGGCACGGCGACCATCACTCCTCCGATTGATTCGTCCACACCCTTGAGCACGCCGCCGATCCCGTGAGCGAGCGTGTTGTGCGGACCGACCGCTTCGGCATCCTGTTCGACGGTGACGACTTTGGCACGGTAACGTGCGGGAATCCGTTCGTAGTTATCCGTGATGACGTTCGTCCCCTGATCGTCGCGATAGGAGTAGAGCGGCTTGGCCCACAGGCTCTCGTTCAGGTACAGACCGCCGACTCCAAACAACAGCAACCCGGCAAGGAACCGCCGCCATCGACCGACCTGCACACCGGGGAGCTGAGACACCATAAGAGTAAGTATAGCCTGCGTTTCGGATCTTGTTGATTCATCGGGACAAATCGGTCCCCCGTGCTTGACGCCCTCTAAGAGGGATTGCTACGATGCGTCCACAAGTCCATGGAACAGAACAGCTTCGCCACCACGACCCCCGCGGTTTCATCGGACGAACCGACCCCGTTCATTCGCCAGCGGCCGGTTCGCCTCACCATCTATGCGGGTCTGGTTCTCTTTGTCGTGCTGATGGTCGTCTGGCCGCTGATCGCCCAATTGCGGGACCCGAATTTCGAGAAGCACATTGCCGAACACCGGGTCATGGTCGGCATGTCCAAAGAGCAGGTGCTCCAGTCATGGGGAGGGCCGCAGACGATCAATACGACGTTCACGAAAGACGGGATCCGCCAGGAAGAGTGGATTTATGAAGACTGGGAAAGCACGTCGGTGGTGAAACACCGCTATCTGTACTTCGAGGAAGGCTCCCTCATCGGGGGGTGGTTCCAAGGCTCGGGCGAGCGTCTCCCGACGAAAACGCCGTCGAATCCGCATACCCCCAAATCGCAGGGGTAAATCGCCCCTAGGCTTCTCCCGACACCTCACGCATATCGACCCGCAGCCGCCGCAGAAGCAATTCGGCGCGCGGATAATCCTGCTCCTCCACCATCACATGCGAATTGAGCGCGGGCACTCCGGGATACAGACTCCCGACGTGCGCATGTCGAATCACGTATTGGATGCCGCTTCCCTCAAGCAGACTTTGCAGCATCACCAGCTCGCTGAGATTGTAGGGCTCGGTCAGGCGGACGAGACTCATGTCGCGGACTCCTGCATCATGACGGCCGCCTCGGAAATGAAACTCCTCCGTTTCGTTGCTTTTTCACCCGAACCTCCATACACTCGGGGAAACATCACGGCGTCTCGGTGATTTGGACGCGCCGCGGCTTCCCCGGCCCTCCGGAAACGGTCAGGACGCGCTTCCATTCCCGGACCTGATAGACCGCCCACGCCGGCGATTGTCCCTTGAAGTAGGCATCGGGGTCTTCCCCGCTGGCACTGAGATAGATCGGTTCGGTAAATCCTTCGTCCAGCACGTAGTCGAGCAGGCACTCCGTGACGAAGCCGGAGCCGCGAAGGGCGACGTCGGCCAGCAACGAAAGAATGTCCTCGGGATTCTGCACCGTCACTTGTTTCATTCAATGCCTCCGCACGCGAATTGTAACGAGGCCTCAACCAGGAAGGCAACCAGCATGACGCGCCCCCTCACCAAGAGCCGGTTTCAGGAAGAACTGTTGCGGATCATGGACCGCAAGCATCATTGGGCCTGGCCGGCCTTCGCCGACGGCACCGTCGGGCTCGAACAGTTGAAACGGCATTTTCAGCAGGAATACGGCGTCTATGTGCGGGATTTTCCGGTGCTGCTGGCGCGAATCCATGGGCACAATCCGCCCGCGCCGGTCCGCCGCATGCTGGCCGAAAACATTTACGAAGAGGACACGGGCGGGCTTTCCCTCGGCAAGTCCCACCCAGAATTGTTTCTGACGATGATGGGCGGACTCGGGTTCACGGCCCGCGACTTCGAATCGGTCCGACTTCTGCCGGCCGCCCGCCGTTACCG
>DIHJ01000058.1:21836-37691 GCA_002420105.1 Nitrospira sp. UBA5699 | reverse complement strand
GCCCCCCCCCCCCGCCGTTACCGGGCCTGGCTCGACCGTGCCTCTCACCACCGCGACTGGGTGATCGGCGCCGCAGCCCTGACCGTGTTCGTCGAAGGCAGCATCAAGGATCGCAAGGAACTCGCCGAACCGTCAAAACCCAAGACCGCCGAAGAAATCGAATCGCTCGTTCAGCAGCATCCCCTGGTGAAGCACTATCGCCTCTCTCCCGACGCGATGGATCTCATCCGCTCGCATCAGATGGTCGAAGCCGGACACCGCCACGACGCCTACAACATGGTCGTGAACTACGCCGTGACGCGCGCCCAGCAACGGGCCGTGTTGAGTTGCCTGCGGACGTGCCTCCGCCTCTGGACGGCCTATCGTGATGGCGTGGCGAAAATCTGCGGATTGAAGAACACCCGCCCGTGACCTCGTTCGCACGTATCGTGTCGTCGTTGCTGCTGTGTCTTTCAGCCCGGGACCCGATTGCAGCGGGGGCCCCGTTCCCCGATGACATGGTCGTCATCCCGGCCGGCGAGTTTCTCATGGGGTCGCCGGCCGGCACGGACGGCCTGCCGGACGAACAACCGCAACGGGCAATCTACCTCGGCAGTTTCTCGATCGATCGCTACGAAGTCACGAACGCCGACTACATGGAGTTTGTCACGGCGACCAAGCACCGTATGCCCGAAAACAACAACCCCCGTGCGACGCTCTGGAGCGACCACGGTCCGATGCCGGGGACGGAGCGGCATCCCGTCGTCAACGTCAGCTGGACGGATGCGGACGCCTATTGCCGCTGGGCGGGCAAACGGCTCCCGACCGAAGCCGAATGGGAAAAAGCCGCCAGGGGCACCGACGGACGCCGCTACCCTTGGGGAAACGACTGGGACATCCGACTCGCCAACAGCGCGAGTTTCTGGGCGCAACGGACGGTGGAATTCGCCAGCGGCAACGATTGGGACGCGTTTTGGATTCGCGGCGAGGGCGCCCGCATCGCCAGGGACAAAGGGCTGAACGGCGAAATCCTGACGATGCCGGCGGGAAGTTTCCCGACGGCGACCAGCCCGTACGGTCTCTACGACATGGCCGGCAATGCGGCCGAATGGGTGGAGGATTGGTACGATCCCAATTTCTACCGCACGGGACCGCTCACGGACCCGCACGGCCCCGCGCGAGGCGCCATCAAGGCTATGCGGGGCGGATCCTGGCTGAAACCGGCGGTCAGCCTCCGAACGACGGATCGTGACTGGGGCACCATGGACAGCCGTCCAAGCGGCACGGGATTTCGCTGCGCCAGGGACGACCGCTAGCCGCGTTTTACATCCTCGTCCGTACTCCTCCAGGCACCGGCGGAGCCGTTATCGAGCGGACGACGGAAGGCTGTTTCCTCACGGGATCAACGAGCCGTGACGAAATAGACCCGTTCGATGCGCACGAAGGGCATGATGAGCCCGAGCCCCTCTTCGTCATGCGAAAAGTCGTAGACGATCGATTCGTCGGGAACCAGCGTTCCCGTCATAACGACGTCGATCTCCACCGGTTTGCCGGCGGCCAACCGGGAGTCGATGCGCTCCCGCTGGGCGGGATCGACGGTGACGCAGAGATTGCCGGGCGCCTCCTCAGGCTTGAACCGCACCATCCCCCAGTCGGTCCTGATGAACCTCGGTCCGAGCGCCACCGGGTAGCCGCCGATCGCGGCATCATACCGGGACAGTTCCCCGCCCCATGCGAAGGCGACGGGCCACGACAGAGCCGGGCGGCCTTCACGCTTCGCATCACGCTCTCTGTTGAGTGCAAACAGCCGGTCGTCATGCCCGGGATCGTGGTGCCCGTGACCATAGACGGACGCCCAGTCCGGCGGATGGCCGTCCAACTCGCGGAGAAACTGCTCGATCGCGGGAGGCCCCGCCATGAGGCGAGTGCCGGGAGGGAGGATGGTCTGAAGCATATCGGGAGCGAGCAGCCGCAGGGGGCCCCGTCCGCCGATATCGTCAGCCCGCCCGTCGGGTCCGGCCAGCAGAACGAGCATCATCGCCGCAGTCCGGAGGAGAGCCGGCATGGGACACCGCTATTCTGTCGCTGCGGCGACCGCCTGCTCGAAGCTGGCGTGCAATGCTTTGACCGCAGGATGATCGGGAGTCAGAACGCCGCTCTGCATGAGAATGTCCACCCGGGGGACGGGATCGATACGCCGGAGCGCCTGCCGTGACAATCCGGCCGTCTCGACCACCTTCCGGTAGGTCGCCAGCCAGGATTCCGTGATCGCCCGCAACCCGGCGTCAGTGGGCTTCATGCGGCCCAACCTGACCTGCTCGAGGAGTTTGACCACGGGATCTGATTGCGAAATCGTCGCAATCGCCCGTTGGAGCGCGAACTCGACGTCGGCCATGACTCAATTCTTCGAGCAGGCTCCGGGACCGCGGGGATCCCCGCAGCTCCCGCAGGCGCCTCCCCCGCCGGACGGCGCCCAAGCCTCGGTCGCTCCGACACCGAACGCGGAGAACTGCTTCTCCAGCTTGGTGGTGTGACACCGGGGGCAGGCGGCCTGAGCCGAGCCTTGAATCAACTGCTCGAATCGATGATTGCATTCATGGCACACATATTCGAAGATAGGCATGGGTGTCGCTCCTTGTTGGACGCTATATTATAGAAGCGCTCGACGCCGCTTCGCAACGTATGAGGATCCTCATGTACCGGGAAGAAAAAACCTTCACCTTGCGCTTCAGTCTGGAAACCTCCTTCCCGGACGACTACGAGGGCGAGGAGGACCAGTTCGCCTGGGTGCGGGAATGGGAGTCCCGCATCAAGCCGCAGGTGCTCAAACAGGTGTTCGAATCGCTCCGGCAACACCCCGCATGGTCGTCCCACGTCCGCAACCGGGGGGTCTCTCCGGCGGACGAAATCGAAATCGTGCTCGAACGGGATTATTCCAAGCCCATTCCTTTTACGCTGACGCCATGACCGGTCCCATCGGCCTGTATCTTCACATCCCCTTCTGCCGTCAACGCTGCGATTTTTGCGCGTTTTATCTGGAGCTGCATCGGGACGCCGCGGTCGAACCGTTTCTCCGCGCCCTCAAGACGGAAATCCGCCTGCAAGCGGAACAGGAGGGCATCACGGGACGCGCGTTTCAATCCGTGTACTTCGGGGGCGGCACGCCGACCGCACTCCGGGCCAGCCAACTCACCGACATCCTCGCCGCCGTGCGTCGCGCCATGCGTCTGACGCCCGCCTGCGAGATCACCGTCGAAGCCCACCCCGGCACCGTGACGCGGTCCGACCTCGCGGCGCTGGCCGAAGCCGGCGTCAACCGGATCAGTTTCGGCGCGGAGTCCATGCAGGACGACGAACTGCTGCGCATCGGACGGCCGGCGCTTGCGCAGGAGACGGTGGCTGCCGTTCGATCGGCCCGCGAGGCGGGGTTCACCAGCGTCAATCTCGATCTGATGTACGGCCTGCCCGGGCAATCCGTCGAAAGCTGGAACCGCACCCTCTCGGAATGCCTCGCACTCGCCCCGGACCATCTGTCCTGCTATGCGCTGACCGTCGAAGCCGGCACCAGACTCGCCCATGACATCCGCCACGGGCGGCGCCAGGCGCCCGACGAATCGCTCCAGATCGAAATGGACCAGACCGCGCAAGCCCTTCTCTCCGGTGCAGGCTATCACCGGTACGAAATCTCCAACTACGCCAGAACGGGATTCGCCTGCCGCCACAATCTTCTGTATTGGACGAACGGAGACTACTTGGGGCTCGGACCCAGCGCCCAATCCTTTGTGCGCGGCGCGCGATTCGGGAACATCGCCAATCTGAGCGCCTATCAGGCGGCCTTGGCCGGAAACCGCCCCCCAATCCAGGAGCGCACGGTGTTGACCGAGAAAGAGCAAGTCCGTGATGCGGTGATCTTCGGCCTCCGGCTGGGCCGGGGAATTCCGACGCGGCTGTTGCGGGAGCACGCAATCAATTACGGCTGCACGACGAAGCTGGCCGACCTCCGCGCCCGACAACTGATCGAGGAGGACGGCGATCACAGTCGATTATCAGCGCGGGGTCGCCTCCACGCCGACAGCGTCGCAGAGGAGCTCTACTAGAAGAACCCACCGTCATGTCGAGGAGAGTGGGGTCCCCCGCCGAGCTACCGCCCGGCTAATGGCGGACCATCAGGTAGTGCAGCGCCGCATCCGCGAGAATGGCGGCCCAGGCCACGCCGTTCAACCAGCGAAAGGACGCGCTCTTGCCGTTCCAATGATGCAGCAGCGCGCCGAACAGACAGAGCTGGGTGAGGATCGAGAAGGGCCGATGCAGGTTGGCGGAGACGACCCCTCGTTCGCTCGCGATCGCGAAGGCCGCGGCGAGAAAATAGCAGGCGAAGGCCCCGACCTGCAGCCATCTGGCGCGCGCGTCTTTTTCCCCCCGCACCGCCAGGACCAACGCCCAGGTCAGGCAGACGATGACGATCAGGAGCAGCAGGGGAAAGAGGGGCCACCAGACTTTGGCATCCAGCATGGGCGCGAACTCTAACAAGCATTCCACCGGAGGTCAACGATCCACTCCCCATCCATTGACTTTTTCCCCGGTCGGAGGGGAGACTGATCGCGAATGCACGGAGGCCCTATGCCGGTAAACATGGATCCAGCCAAGAAGCGCCGGCGGCGGCAAACCGCCGATCCGTCGCAAAGCGATACGGCAGCTGACACGGCCGCGAAGAATCAGTACGGCGAGGAAACGGAAGAGGACAGGATCAAGGCGCTCGCGGACGCGGAAAACAAGAATCTGTGGGACGCGACCGAAGTGATCGACATGGACAAGTTTTGACGAAGGACGCCGCCATCGTCTAGCCCGAGACCCCGCGCTCTCCAGCCAATGCGATTCCGCGTTCATCGCCGCGACGCCCGGGGTCAACGATCCGCCCCGCCGGAAGCGCTCTACTATCCGTTTCATCTGTGCCATGACGAGACGCTCGCCAAGCTCTTGCGGCGGTTTGCCGTCGTACATTTTCGTGATTTCATGGCCCTGCGGCTCACGCCCTTGACGGGCATGACGGCCCATGCCGATCGCATGGGCGACGGTTTCCCCGAACTGCTCGCCGCAGGCCGGTTGATCCAAGGGTACGACGTCAGCGGCTCTCTTTCGCCCGACCTGGTCGCCGCGATTGATCCGGACCTGGCCGACCCCCGGTGGCGCTCAATATTCCACAACGCGCTCCGGACCGATCGCCGCTTTCAGCGCGGCCTCTTCGGCATCCGTCAGCCGTTTCGTGATCCCGACGATCGTCTGCGAACCATCCCCTTCGACGTCGACAGGCTCCCGCTGCTCTGCACGGACGTCGAGACCGATCCGCAGGAAGCCGAGTATATCCTGGCGCTGATCAAGACCGCCGCGGCGCTTGTCCACACCTACCGGCTTGCTCTGCTCCACGGCCTTCAGGCCGCCACGGATTCCCCCGTCCATTGGGAACTGTTCGAACGGACGCGCCTCAGATCCCGCATCGAACTGGGCAATCACCTGATCGTCAGAAAAGGATATTAATCGAGCGGGTGAACTCTGCTAAAATCGCCCCCCATGGCCGAATCCCCCACCCCAGTGGCGACCCCTCTGGTGATCGAAACTCCGTCCACCGGAACCGGCGACAGTCTAGAGGCGCGCATCATCGTCTATAACTGCGACTGTCACACCTATCAGCAGGTCATCGCCCTGTTCTGCCAGTGCATTCCCGGCATGAATCCGTCGAAGGCCTTCGAGCTTGCGTGGAAAATCGACCATCAGGGTGAAGCGGTGGTCTTTATGGGGGCACTGAAACAGGCGGAGGAAATCGCCGGGAAACTTGCCGGCGGCGGGCTACGGGTCGCGGTGCAATAAGGACGGCCCCTACTTTTTCCGGTGCGACTTCGGTTTGGACGCTTTCTTCGAAGGTTTCGACTTGGTCGCGCCCTTGGCGGCCGACGCGCCGGCCTTCTTGGGAGACGGCTGTTTGGACGAACCCCCTCCCCTGACCGGCTTCCCCTGAGCCACTTTGGCCTGGAGTTTGTGGGTGCCGGCGGTGCGATTCAGCTTGTTGACCATTTCACTGTTGTAGACCCGCACCTGATAGAGTTCGAACAGTTTCGCCACCGCCTTCTGATCGCCTTTTTTCGCGGCGCTCAGAAGCCGTCTGCGCTGATTCATTTCTTCTTCTTCGGTATGGGAAGCCGCCCGTCGTTCCATGCAATCCTCTCTCGATTGTCCCGCCGCAATGTCGTTCCCCGGTCGCCCCGGGGCCGCTCGAGGAAAAATTGGCGAACTATATCAGAAATTACGGCAATTTGAAAATCCCGCCCCTGATCGCCATCCGACGTTTCTCGCCGTTGTGAGTCGATCGTCCGGGCAGGTATAATCCGACATCACCCTTACCGACCCGTAGGAGAAATCGCCATGACTATGCAGAACCCGGATCAGCCGACCGTCGCCGACGACCCGAAGGCCCGCGAGGCATTGCGGCAGGCATTCGAGAACACGGCGCGCTGGCAGAAGGACTTCAAGGGATTCACCGCCGATCTCACCGTGAACGTCAACGGGAAGGAAACCAGCGGGCCCGTGATGGTCAAGGGCCCGCGTGAAGTCACCGTCCAACTGACCGACGCCGACGTCCAGAAATGGGCGCAGGAACAGCTCGGCATGATCGCCGTGCACCGCGGCCCCAGAAGCTTCGAAGAGTCGGACGGCAAGTATACGCTGACGATCGAAGAGGACGGACACCCGTTCGGATCGAAGCTGACCATTCACGGGTCGAATTCGTTCTACCGGCTGAAGGACGGCCGGATCACCCAGATCAACCGGAAGATGGCGCATCCCGGAAGCGCTCCGTTCGCCTTCACGATCAACGTCGAAGAAAGCGCCGTGACGCAGGACCGGAAGAATCTGACGACGCGATACACCGTGTACTACTATTCCCCGACCGACGGCACCCTCAAGAACGTGGAGAGTTTTACCGATACCCATGTACGCGTGGGATCGTCGGATCTTCCGGCCAGCCGGCGCATCATCTCGTTCGAAAACGGTGCCGTGCAAGTGAAGAGCCTGATCTTCGCCAATCACCGCCTCCTCTGACGGAAGCATGGACCTGCGAACAGGGTTCCCCCGAAGTATGCGGGTCAGGCTGGAAGGATATGTCCACCTGGCGCGTATGATCGACAAGTGTCGCGCCGTCCTCGCCGGCACCGAAGGGGAATACATCTACCCCTGTCCGATGGACGTGCGGCTTCTGGACTTCGCCGGGATCACTGCCGATGAATTCACGGAGGCGGTCAACGCGAATCCGGACGACGAGGGCGTCATCCGGTGGTTCCGCGCACAGGCCCGCCGCGTTCCGGCAGTCGAACTGGACGCATGGAATGAAATGATGTTACGGCGCGGGCCCAGCACGCCGGAAAAGCAGGCCTACTTCGACAAGTGCCGCGATGCCGTCGATCCCTCCAGAACCGACCTCAGCAGCTGGGCCGACCTCCAGGACCTGGAGGAAGGCCGCATCGTGCCCCGGCGGGAAACGGCCGCGCCGCTCAGCGCGCAGCCATAAGTGTCCGACCGGCTTAGCCGGGACCTTCAGTGCCTGTCGGTCTTCGACCTCCGGACGAAATCGCGGAATGAGCGTCACCCGATCCGACAGCGTCCGGACCGGGTGGCGCTAGTGGGCAAGCTCATATCGAACCGCCGTCAGCAACTGCTGAAGGTTCAGCGGTTTGTGAAAAGTCTGGCGGGCGCCGAGCAGTTTGGCGACATCCAGGACATTCTCTTCGCTTTGCACGCCTGACATGGCGATGACCTTCACGTTCAGAAATCCCCTGGTCAACTCGAGGATCATGTCCAACCCGTTGAGTTCCGGCATCAGAATGTCGGTAATGACGAGATCGGCCGGCCGCTGTCGGTACAACTCAAGTCCGACACGGCCGTTGCGAGCCTCGATGACCTCATGGCCCGCCCCTTCGAGCGCACTGCGCAGGAGTGTACGAATCAATTCTTCGTCGTCGATAACCAGAATCGTGGCCATGCAATTGTTCCCCTAATAAAGGCGACCCGAGCAACCCCTTCCACGCCCCTCCATCGCTTCGCCGCACTGCACCGTTCTCCGCCGCGCGCCCTTTCCGCAGAGATTCCTGTTGATACCCCCTGATTCCTCGGAGGACACCAACAAAAGAGCCGATTCGCGCAGGCGCCGATTGGCCTCCGTCAGCGGATTCTCCGCATGGCCGCAGTTCATGCAACGCCACCCCCTCATCCAGTTCAATTCACCGGCTCCCTCCAAATCGAAAAACTGATCTTCCGCCATCACCCCCCGGCATCGTGTGCAGTACATGATATGGCCTCCTTTGCATCCGATCCGTGAATCTGCGCTCTGTACAAAAGATACAGGCGGAGACCGCCGCGCGACAGACCAGAAGGGAGTACCCCGGGGGAGGGGGTTCACAGGTATGATCTTTGCCCGACTCCTGGAAACGAAACGGCGGAAGACCTCATGAGTCCGACGGTCACTGGCCCGGGCCGCTCTCCACTCAACCGGGCCTACGATCTTCTACTTACCAGCGACAGGTTACCGGCCCTCCTGGATACGAAGTGACAGCTCGACCATCGCCGCCTCGCGACGGTGATCTTCCGCCACGGCAGCATCTCCGACCGCCTGGTAGGCCTCGGCAAGCAGGCGGTGCACCTCTGCCTCATGATGCCGGTCACGTAGCGTTCGATAGAGCGTCAGCGCCCGATGGGCCAGGTTCAACCCCTCGGCTTGCCGGCCGGCTTGATGCGACAAGCGGGCCAGCCGCAGCCGGAGATCCGCCTCGGCGCGAAGATCCCGCTCAGATTCGGCCTGGATGAGGGCTTCTTGGTACAGCAGCCGCGCAGCCGCGCCGTCTCCCCCTTCCAGTCGCACATCGCCGATCACCCTTGCAGCCGTCACGACCTGACGCCGGTCGTTCCGCTTCCGCGCGTCCTCCAGAGCCCGGTTCAGCAACGCCAGTCCTTCCTCTTGACGGCCGACCGCGAGTTGGAGCCGCCCGCGCTGGAGCATGGCTTCATTGTATCCATGCCGGTCGCCCGTTCGCTCAAAGACCATCCCGGCCTGCCGATACGACTCATGCGCCTCCTCCGCCCTGCCCAGCGAAAACGAGACGTCGCCGAGCGCAAGAAGCGGACGGGCGTATAACAGGGGGTCCGACAACCGGCGCGAGGCGGCGACGGCCCGGGTCAGGATCTCGTAGGCCTCCTGCATGTTCCCCTGACGGACATGGATCTGTCCGATCTTCTCGAGGACCATGGCCTCGCCCCGCCGTTGTTTCCGCGATTGGAATGCCGTCAAGGCTTGACGGTAATAGGTCAGGGCTTCCCCGTAATGATTCTGAGCATCGTGAATGTCGCCGATTTTCAGCAACTCGGTGCCGTCCAGCGCTCGTGCGGTCGCAACCGGCTCCATCATCGCAAGACCGCCCGGGGCCGGAGCGGGACCGCCCCCGATCGGCAGAAAAGCGAGGAGCGCACAGAAAACCAGCGCATACATCGTGTGTTCCGTTCAGTCGTCGATCGGTGACGTCGTTGAAACGAAACCAGGTGAATGCAGAGCTCTTCTCGTACGGGCGCAGGGTCGACCCTCGATAAACTTACGCCGAACGGGAGCCGTTGTGAAGAGCCGTTCCGGAGCTCCTGAGCGCTCCGAGCCCGCGCGGATTTGCCGACGAGGCTGAACGAATTTCATGCGGGATCCCGCTAGCGAAACCCCTCTCCGCTCGTGCCCCCGCCGAATCCTCCCCAGTTGCCGCCGAACCCTCCCTGCCCCGTCCCCCAATACTCCCCTTTTCTGATCCGCCCGTAGGGATGGCGCAGGTCCGGCCGGCTGATCCACCACAGGAACGACAGCGCGCCGATGCTGGTGAAGAGGGTGATCCAGAAGCCCACGCCCTTGAAGTGGGTCTTGGACAGCGCCCCGACGCGGATGTCCTGACAGCGGGAAGCCAGCGCCACGACGGTGCGATACAGCCCTTCGCCGAAATGGCCGCGCGAGATCGAGGGATGCAGATATTCCCCGCCGACCTGATTCATGACGGCCGGCGTAATGACCGGCAGCATCTGGCGCCCCAGGGTCATGGCCGCCTGGCGCTCCTCGACGGCCACCAGAATCAGGATCCCATGCTCCTGCTGCGTCGACCCGATGCCCCATTTCTCATAAATCGCCATCGCGTAGTCGTTGGCCGATCCGAACGGCTTGACCGTCGGAACGGTCACCACGATCATTTCGACCCCGGTTTTCCGTTCGAGATCCTGGGCGACCGACCGGATGCGCGCCCGCCAGTCATCCTCGAGCACTCGCGCATGATCGCTGACATAGCCCATCGGATCCGGCAACTTGATCTTCGGCCGGTCGTAGGGAGCCGCCGGTCCGAGCGACGGTGAGAGAACCACGGCCAGGAGAAGCGCGACCGCTGCAAACGGCCTCATCGCGACACCGCCTGCGCCGCCGTCCGGGCGAGCGCCGTCGCCGCCTGCAAGTACCGGTCAAAGAGTCGTGGAATTTCACCGGGCCCTGGCGTGATCTGCCCGCGCTTGAGAAGCAGTGCGTCCGTCAATCCCCGCAGGTCCACATTCAGCATCCCGGCGACATCGTTGATCAGGGCATCGGATTGCCAGAGCACGGGTCTCCCTTGCACGCGCTGCAGCCCGCGCAGCAATGGGAGAGTCGCGGTCACGGACAGGGGCAGCAGAATCGTGACGGCATCATCCGTCCCGCCGCCTTCCGCATAGCGCTGCCGGAGACGGAGGACGTTGCCGGCCAATCCCTGCACCACGGCGTCCTTGAGCCGCGACGTGTCGACATGAAACCCGACGAAGGGATCGCGTCCGCCCAGCACGCGATGATGCTCCTGGATCTCCAGGAATTCCAGCGGAAAGAGCGCAGAGGTGGACTTGATCTCCTGATCCGTCAAGAAGAGGGGAACGACCACCTGCTCCTTACTCCAGCGCTTGTGGACCGGCGCATAGAGTTTCAGCGTCGCGGCGTCGTAGCCCGGAACGACGAACAGCATGTTGAGGTTCGAGCGCCCGGGCAGAAACTCGCCGCGCACGGCGCTGCCGTAGATCAACAGCCCTTCGAGCCGGTCGCCGAACACGGCCTTCACATCCTTCGCATAGGCCTGCAACAGACGTTGCGTCTCCTCCGGCAGTCCTTCGATGATCCGTTCGCCGGCAGCCATGACTCCTCGCTACGACGTCCGCTGCGTCATCCGGTCCGCACACACATCGGGCAGGAAACCTGCCGCGATTACACGATCGATCAGGGAAAACGGCGCGGTCTGGCGCAGCCCGGCCGTCGTCGACAACACTTGGTAGCGCAGCCGGGCGTTACGATCCAGGGTCTGAAAGACGCGATCCCGCAGGAACGCCACGAGCGGATTGCCCGTGTTCCAGTAGAACACCTGCTGATCGGCCAACCGCTGCAGCATCGTCACGTGCGGGCGCCGCGCAACCTCGTAGGCCTTCAGGCATTCGGCCGAACAGTCGCCCTCCGACAGCGCGCGCGGCAGCAGATCCGCCAGGGTCATGGCATCGACCATCGCCTGCATGCGCCCTTGCGAGGCATGGGGATTCATCGCATGGGCCGCATCGCCGATCAACGCGGCGCCGTCGGACACCCAGGTCGGGGTCTTGACCCGCCCGGTCGGCATATACGCGGTTTGATTCCAATCGGTCAGATTACGGAAAAGATCCGCAAACTGCGGCGCGATCGCCGCCCAGACCTGCTGCAACGCCGCGATCCCCCGCTGTTTGATCGCGTCCAACGATCCGCTCGGAATCATATAAAAAAGATAGACCTTGTTGCCGGTGGCGGGAAACAGGCCGAGAATCTGCTTGTGGCCGACGTAGTAGAACGATTCGGTCACCGGTTCCTGCGACTCCACGATGGCGATCAGATAGCCTTCCGGATACAGATGCACCTCGGCCGGAATCTTGAGGGCTTCGCGCACTTTGGAAAAGGCCCCGTCGGCGCCCACGACGAGCCGGGCCCCGATCGCTCCAACCCCCTCCGGCCCCTGCGTCGTCAGCCCCGTCACCTTCGTGCCCTCCGTGATCAGCCCGGTAAAGGAGGTGCCATACCGCAGGCTGACGCAGGATTCCTTCCGGACGGCCTCGACGATGGCGTGATGCGCCACATTCGGCAGCGTCACGATCGCCCGGTTATACGGCGCCGGCAGATCCCCGTAGTCGATCGAACAGAGCCGCTTCCCGCCTGCCCGGCAGAAGTGGAAGCGGCGCACGGACCTCGTCGCCTCTGCCGGTAACGACTGCAGGACGCCCAGGCGGTCGAGTACGGATTGTCCGTTCGGCTGCAGAATTTCTCCCCGCAGCCCTTTCGGCGGCCCTTGAGCCTGATCCAGGACGATGGTCCGGATTCCCTTTCGGGCCAGCGCCAGCGCGAGCACCGCGCCGCCGCCGCCGGCCCCCACCACCGCCACATCGGTCTGTTCGGTCACGCCGGCCATACTGCTCATTCCTCCATCCAGGGACGATACCGAGCCTGATCATTCCACATGGCGAGGAACTTCTCGCGCGCCTTCACGGAAATCGCATGATCCGTAATGATGTCCACCCGTTCATCGTTGTAGCGGTTGCCGCTCGTCGTATGGTTCATGGACCCGGACGTGTTGACTTCGTCGTCGACGACCACCTGTTTGAGATGCATGAGGCCGTCGTGTTGATTGATGCGGATCGGAATACCGGCCAACCGGAGCGTGTGCAGGGCGCGCTGCTGATTGACGTCCTGCGTCCGCTCCTGATCCGTCAGCATTCTGACGTCCACGCCCCGCTTCTTGGCGGCGATCAGCGCCTCCACGGCGCGCGGGTACGTCAATCCGTAGACCGACACGTAGATATAGCGCTTCGCCTGCCGATAGAGCATGATCACGCGGTCCAGCGGCAGGTCCTCCGGGGCATAATACACTTCGATGTCGGCGCTCCAAACCGGCCCGATCTGCGCCGCACCAGACAGACACAACACCAGCGCGGCAACGCACACTACATGACGGCCTTGACTGGAAGGGAGCCGCGCCGGCAGGGTCATTCCAATTCAAACAGCATCTTGAAGTGATCGTCTGTCGCCTCCCAGGCCTGCGGCGCCGAGGTCGACAGCCAATGACGCAGAAACTCTTTCTGGCCCGGAGTCAGCAATTGCTTGATCTGATGAGTGCGCCCCTGCAAGGGCTGGAGAAACCCGACACGTTTCCGGAAATCCAGCGTCGCCGTGCGCACGTACATGTTCGTAAACGCCGCCGGTTTGTCGTCCTCTCCATCGCCTTGGATCCACACCGACAGAAACTTCTCCAGGTTCAATCCGGCGCTGTCCATGGCCGGATCGGTTTCATGGAACAGCTCGTTTTCCGATTCCTTGAGCGGAGTCGCCTCGGCAGCCCGAAACATGAAATTGCGTTTCCACATGAACCAGCCCTCCAAAGGGAGGCATAGTGGCGGCGGCGGAGGGCAAAGTCAAGCAAGCGACCGCGCATGCCGTTGTCTTGACAATTCGGAAGACAGTTTGTTACTGTGTCCAAATTCTCTAATCCCTGGGCCAAGTTAGGAGTATCCATGCAGGTCAAGATCAACGGCAAGGCGGAGGAATTTCCCGGGGGGACCGTCCTCGATCTCCTCAAGGCCAAGAAGATTGAACCCCAGATGGTGGCGATCGAAATCAACGACGCCATGGTGGACCGCGAACACCTCGGAACGACCCAACTCAAGGACGGCGACCGACTCGAATTTCTCTTTTACATGGGCGGCGGCCGATGAGCATGATTTTGCACAAAGAAATCACCGAACTGATCGGCAGAACGCCGCTCGTCCGTTTGAACCGGCTATCCAAACCGGGAAGCGCGACGATCTACGGGAAAGTCGAGTTTTTCAACCCCGGCGGGAGCGTTAAGGACCGGATCTGCCTCAACATGATCAATGAGGCCGAGCGGCAGGGCAAGCTGAAGCCGGGGGGAACCATCGTCGAGCCGACCAGCGGCAACACCGGCATCGGGCTCGCGCTGATCGCCGCCGTCAGAGGTTACAAGCTGATTCTCGTCATGCCGGAAAGCATGAGCATGGAACGGGCGAGCCTGCTCTCTTCGTACGGGGCGCAGCTCGTGCTGACACCGGCCTGGGAAGGGATGAAAGGATCGATCCGGGAAGCCGAGAGTCTCCTGGCGCAGAATCCGTCCTATTTCATGCCGGATCAGTTTTCGAACCCGGCCAACCCGGCGATGCACAAAATGACGACGGCTCCTGAAATCTGGGACGCGCTCGACGGAAAAATCGACGCCTTCGTCGCGGCGGTCGGCACGGGCGGTACGGTCACCGGGTGCGGCGAAGTGTTCAAAGAACGGAATCCGAACGTGAAGGTCGTGGCCGTGGAACCGGCCGGCTCGCCCGTCCTGTCCGGCGGCGACCCGGGTCCGCACAAGATCCAAGGCATCGGCGCGGGGTTTGTTCCCAAGGTCCTGAACCGGAAGATTCTGGACCGCGTCATCACCGTGACGGACGACGAAGCGTATCAGACCGCGAAGCAGCTGTCGAAGCAGGAGGGGCTGCTGGTCGGCATTTCGGCGGGAGCCAATGTGTTCGCCGCACAGAAGGTCGCCGAGGAACTGGGACCCGGCAGAAACGTCGTGACGATTCTCTGCGATACGGGCGAACGGTATATCAGCATCGAGAAGTATTTTAATATTTAGGCGAGAGGTACGAGGCAAGGGGCAATAAGGAAAGACGGAGGGTAATAACCCTCTAGCCTCACACCCATTGCCTCTGGCCTGGACGTAGTCATGGAATTCACCGAAGAACAAATATCCCGATACAGTCGCCACATTCTCCTGCCCGAAGTCGGCGGCAAGGGACAGAAAAAGATCGCCAAGGCGAGGATTCTTCTGGTCGGGGCCGGAGGGCTGGGCTCGCCGGCCGCGCTGTATCTCGCGGCGGCCGGGGTCGGGCGCATCGGCTTGATCGACAGCGACGTGGTCGACCTGACGAACCTCCAGCGCCAGATTCTGCACCACACGCCGGATGTGGGGCGCCCCAAGGTGCTGTCGGGGAAGGAAAAGATTCAAGCCCTCAATCCCGACGTGGCCGTGTCCATGTACGAAGAGCGGCTGACGGCCGGCAATGCGATCAAGATTTTCAACGACTACGACGTGGTGATCGACGGCGTGGATAACTTCACCGCCAAGTTCCTGATCAACGACGCCTGTTTCTTCGCCGACAAGCCCTTGGTCCACGGAGGCATCCTCCGGTTCGACGGACGCGTCACGACGATCATCCCCCGGAAGTCGGCCTGCTATCGCTGCGTCTTCAAGACGCCTCCTCCGCCCGGGCTGGTCGCCTCATGCCAGGAGGCTGGAGTCATCGGGGTGCTTGCGGGTATCATCGGGACGATTCAGGCGACGGAGGCCCTCAAGCTCGTGCTGGGGATCGGCCGCCCCCTGACCGATCGGCTGCTCGATTTTGATGCCCGGAAAACGCAGTTCAGGGAAATCAAAGTCAAACGGAACCCCGACTGCGCGCTCTGCGGCGCGCATCCGACGATCACCGAACTGTTCGACGACGGCGATCCCTATGCCGGCTGTGCCGTGCGACCGTAACTTCTGACGCGACGAAGGTGGTGTGACCATGGCCAAGATGAAAGCGCTGGTGTGCCGCGAGTGCGGGAAAGAGTATCCGACGAAGGCCATTCACGTCTGCGAGATGTGCTTCGGCCCCCTCGAGGTGAAATACAATTACGACGAGGTCAAACGTTCGATCTCCCGGAAAAAGATCCAGGAGGGCCCGATCAGCATGTGGCGCTATGCCGACCTGCTGCCGGTCGAAGGCTCCAATTTCCTGGGT
>DIHJ01000058.1:21413-21613 GCA_002420105.1 Nitrospira sp. UBA5699 | reverse complement strand
GCCAACTCCGTCGCCGCCCACGCGGCCGCCGCCGGCATGCGCTGCTACGTGTTCATCCCCGGCGATTTGGAAGCGGCCAAGGTGCTCGGCAACCTGATCTACAAGCCCAACGTCGTCGAGGTGGAGGGCAACTACGACGACGTCAACCGCCTCTGCAGCGAAATTGCGGGCGAGCACGGCTGGGCCTTCGTCAACATCAA
>DIHJ01000058.1:0-21356 GCA_002420105.1 Nitrospira sp. UBA5699 | reverse complement strand
ATCCGCCCCTACTACGCGGAAGGGTCCAAGACGCTGGCCTTTGAAACGGTGGAGCAGCTCGGCTGGCGCACGCCCGATCAGGCCGTGATTCCCATGGCGTCGGGCTCGTTGCTGACGAAGATCTGGAAAGGGCTCCACGAGATGAAGGCCGTGGGCCTCATCGACGAAGTCCGGACGAAGATCAACGGCGCGCAGGCCGAAGGCTGTTCCCCGATCGCCACGGCCTTCAAGGCGGGACGCGACTTCTTCAAGCCGGTGAAACCGAAGACGATCGCGAAGTCGCTCGCCATCGGCAATCCGGCCGACGGCTACTACGCGCTGAAGGCCACCGCCGAAAGCAAGGGCTCCATGGACATGGTGACCGACGACGAGGTGGTGGAAGGCATCAAACTGCTGGCGCAGACGGAAGGGATTTTTGCGGAAACCGCCGGCGGCGTCACGATCGGCGTCCTGCAGAAGCTCGTCAAGAACGGCACGATCAAGAAGGGCGACGTCACGGTGGCCTATATCACCGGCAACGGTCTTAAGACGCAGGAGGCGGTGATCGATGCCGTCGGCCGACCGGTTCGCATCCAGCCGAGCCTGGTCGCATTTGAGAAGACATTCAAAATGGGTAAAAACGGTGGTGGTGACGCATGATTAAAGTCCGCATTCCAACCCCGCTCCGCCCCCTGACGAAGGGACGGGGCGAAGTCGAAGCACAGGCCAGCAGCATCGCGCATATGATCGACACGTTGAACGAAGCGCATCCCGGCTTGAAGGACCGGTTGTGCGACGAAACCGGCGAGCTGCGGCGCTTCGTCAACATCTACGTGAACGAGGAAGACATTCGCTTTCTGAAGGGCAAGGAGACCTCGCTGAACGACGGCGATGAAGTCTCGATCGTGCCCGCGATCGCGGGAGGCTGATCATGGCCAGCATGCGCTTTCATATCCGCTTTCCCGAAGACAAGATCAAGGAACCGGTCATCTACCAGATCGGCAAGGAATTCAAGGTCGTCACCAACGTCCGCCGGGCCGACGTGCGGGAAACCACCGGATGGATGGATCTCGAACTCACCGGCGAAACCGCGGAAATCGAACGGGCGATCGCCGGACTCAGGCAAAAGGGCATCGTCGTCGATCCGATCGAGTTGAACGTCGTTGAATAGGTGAATGACAAGAGGCGCGAGGCAACAGGGAGGGCTCCCCCCCTTGCCTCTAGCCTAGGACCTTATAGCCTGCGAGAAGCCATGGAACTCACCGAACAGCAGATCCAGCGATACAGCCGCCACATCATCCTGCAGGATGTGGGCGGCAAAGGGCAGCTCAAGCTGAACAAGGCCAAAGTGCTCCTCATCGGAGCCGGAGGCCTCGGCTCCCCGGCTGCGCTCTATCTGGCCGCCGCGGGCATCGGAACGATCGGCCTGGTCGACGGCGACGTCGTCGACCTGTCGAACTTACAGCGACAGATTCTTCACTCGACCGCGACGGTCGGCCAGCCGAAGGTGGAATCCGGCAGAAAAACACTGGCCGCCATCAATCCGGACATCACCATCAACACCTACCATCAGCTGGTCGACGCCGAGAACATTCTCCCCCTGTTCAAAGACTACGACATTATCCTCGACGGATCGGACAATTTCACCACGCGCTTTCTCGTCAACGACGCCTGTTTCTTTGCGAAGAAAACGCTGATCTCGGCGAGCATGTTCCGATTCGAAGGCCAGCTGACGACGATCAAGCCCCATGCCGGATACCCCTGCTATCGCTGCCTCTACCCGGAACCGCCTCCGGCCGGATTGGTTCCGAACTGCCAGGAAGCCGGCGTACTCGGCGTGCTGGCCGGTACGATGGGAATTCTGCAGGCCTCCGAGGCCATCAAGGAAATCCTCGGGATCGGTGAAACGATCGCGGACAAGCTCCTCATTTACGACGCCCTGGAGATGAAGTTCCGGAAGGTCGGCCGGCCCAAGGACCCCGCCTGCCGTCTCTGCGGTCCCCATCCGACCATCAAGGATTTGAACAGCGACTACACGGTCAGCTGCTCGATATAGCAGGATGCTGAAAACACCCGCCAGCTTCGTTCTCGCATCGCTCAAACCCTCAACGTACCCCGGAGGGTACGCCTCGGCTTCTCGCTCGCTGCGGCCTTGCCGGACGGCTGTTTTGAGCATCCTGCAAAACCCGGGAATCTGACATCGTGTCGGATCTCATCGTCCCCCAACAGATTCTCGACGAGCTTATCGCCCACGCGCGCGAACTCGATCCCCACGAGTGCTGCGGGTTTCTGGCCGGCACCGGCCGGACGGTGACCCGGGCCTACCGGATCAAGAACATCGTCGGCCTGGAGGGAGCGGCACAGGCCGCCTCGTTCGACGAAGCCAAAATCCGGCACCTCTCGCGGCTCTCGCCGGAAGAGCGGGCCGAGATCGCCTTTATCATGGATGCCCAGGAGATGTTCCAGGCCGTCAAAGACATGAGGAAAAACGGCCTCACGCTGCAGGTCGTCTACCATTCCCATCCCCACGACCCCGCCCGCCCGTCCGTGACCGACATCAAGATCGCGAACGATTGGGAAGAGAACTGGAGCCGGCTCAACCTCACCCTGCCGGTCTACCTGCTGATTTCCTTGATGGATAAGTCACGCCCCGACCTGCGCGGCTACTGGATCAAGCAGGGCACGGTCTCCCCGGCTCAGATTACAACCGTCTAGCCGACCGCCCCGCTCCCGGCCCGGGAATTTCCAGTTTCCTTCTCTCCCGTTGAATGCGATAATGGGCGCATCGTGGATTCTTTCTGGAAGGAGTGATCGTCATGCCACATCTGCGTACGATTCTTCTCGCCGCCTCCTTGACTATCCTCCTCGCCGGGACCGGCAACGCGGAAGACAAGAGCTTCTACAGCCCGGTCATTCATATCGATAAGGAACAGAATCGCATTCTGATCTCCACGCTCGGTTCAGTGTTCTATATCGAGGTACCGGAGGCCGCCAGGCCCCACATGGAAAAGCTCCCGATCTCGGGGTTGGTGGATTTCGTGGTCGAGATGCGCGGGGACGGACAAATGCCGCTGATCAAGACCTGGAAGGTCAAGTCCGGAGAGTCGAGCTGCATGTATTTCAACGGGAAGGAATGCAAGTAACCGGCCGGCCGGCCTTCAGAATCGGGCCGCTACTCCGAACTCCCCAGCATATCGTCGACGAGCGGGCGGTTGATGTCCGTGCAGCCGGGACAAATCGTATCGAAGAGGGCCTCGTAGTTCTGGACGAAGTTCTTATGATCCACCAGCTGCTCCAGCATGACCTGTTCGTAGCAGCTGTCGCAGAGCATCATCAGCCCGCGCATCACCGCAACCGTTTTCCGGCCCGTACTGCCCGCCATTTCGTCTAAACCGATCCTTTCTGCATCGCCACGAAGAAGTCCTCCGCTTCCAGATCGATCCCGCACCGGGAACACTCGTGCGGCTGATCCGCCGGGGGAATCTGCAGTTCCGTGCGATCCACCCGCCCGCGGCAGACATGATAGAACCGTCCTCGCGCGTGCTCATTATCCAGCGGATCATTTTCGTAGATCAGGACCATGGTGCCGCCTTTAGGTTTGAAACTGCGCCTCATAGAGCCCGGCATAGACGCCGCCACGCGCGATCAACACTTCGTGGGGTCCGTCCTCCACCACCCGCCCGCGGTCGATGACGATGATGCGATCCATGTCGTGAATGGTCGAGAGCCGGTGCGCGATCACGATCGTCGTCCGTCCTCTGGTCAGTTCATCCAGCGCCTCCCGGATCTTGACCTCGGTCTCGGTATCGATGTTCGAGGTCGCTTCGTCGAACATGACGATCGGGGGATCCTTCAACAACACGCGTGCGATCGACACCCGCTGCCGCTGGCCGACCGACAGCTTCACTCCCCGCTCGCCGATCCAGGTATCGTATCCTTCGGGAAGGGCGACGATGAATTCATGCGCCCGCGCGGCCTTCGCCGCGGCTTCGACGTCGGCCTGGCTCGCGGAGAGATGTCCGTACAGGATATTCTCGCGCACGGTGCCGTTGAACAGGAACGGCTCCTGTTGGACCAGCCCGATCTGGCTGCGGAGAAAAGCGAGCGGCATCCGCCGGATATCGTGCCCGTCGATCGTGATCGCGCCGTCGGTCACGTCGTAGAATCGCGTCAACAATTTGAGCGTCGTGCTCTTTCCCGCTCCGCTCGGGCCGACCAGCGCCACCCGCTCGCCGGCCCTGACGGAGACGGACACGTCGCGCAGAATCGGGGCGTCGGAGCGATAATGAAACCGCACGCGGTGAAACTCGATCTCTCCCGTCAGACGGGCCGCCGGCGGCCTGGCGCCCGGCTGATCCTTCACCTCCGGCACGATATCGAGCACTTCGAAGACCCGTTCGCTCGCGGCCAGCGCGTGCTGGAGCATGTGGTTGACGGAATGGATCTGGTTGATCGGCACGTAGAACAGGGCCAGATACGATACGAACATGACCAGCTCTCCGACGGACAGATGCTGCCGGAGCACCTCGTGCGTCCCGTGCCATAGCACGAGGGCGGCGCCCAGGCTGCCCACGAGCATCATGCCGGGGGAATAGTACGACCAGAGATACATGGCTTTCAGCGTATCGCGCCGGCACTGATCGCTCTTGCGGTTGAAGCGGTCCCCTTCATAGTCCTGCCGGTTGAACCCCATCGTCTCCCGGATGCCGGCCAGCGAATCCTGCAACAGGGCGTTCAATTCCGCGGAGCCTTTTCGAATGTTCCGGTAGAACCCGTGAATCCGCCTCGTGAAGGCGAGCGCGCCGACGATCAGAATCGGGATCGGCACGAGGGCCAGAAGCGCCAGCTTCCAGTTGAGCCAAAACAGCACGCACATGATGCCGACCAGCGTCAATCCGGCCGTAATGATCTCTTCCAAGCCGTCGACGAAGATGCGCTGCATGTGTTCGGTATCGTTCAACACCCGGGACATGATTTCGCCGGTCGGACGGTTTTCAAAGAAACTGATGGATAGCCGCTGAAGCGCCGCGAACACCTGCACGTGCAGATCGTGCACGATCTGCTGCTCGAGGCTGTTGTTGAGCTTGATCCTGGTCGATGCGCAGACGTTGCGCAGGACGTAGGCGCCGCACAAGCCGAGAAAGACGATCGAGAGCAGCTCGGTCTTGCCGGCCTGGATGACCTCGTCGATCACGATTTTGATGAGCCAGGGCGGCACCAGTTCGAACGCCGTCGTGAGTCCGGCGAACACGAACGTGCCGACGACCATCGAGCGATGCGGACGAAGATACTCGAGCACGCGCAGTAGTGTTTTCACGACGATTGACCGGACGGGCGAGGTCAGATGACGGGGGTCGGCTCTTTTCGCCAGTACTTGTCGAATTCGTTCAACTGAGTCAGCGTGGACATGTCCGTCATGCGATCCAGGAAGACCTTTCCGATCAGATGATCCATTTCATGCTGAATGCAGACCGCGTAGAGGCCGTCGGCTTCGATATCGACGGGCGTGCCGTCCCGATCCAACGCCTGGACCCTGACGACGGAGGGACGGGTCACCTTTCCCCGCAGGCCGTCGACGCTCAGGCACCCTTCCCAGTTCTCGACCTGCTGAGGGCCGTAGTAGACGATCTTGGGATTGATCAGCGTCGTCGTCGGAAACCCGCCTTCGCCTTCGCACCCCATCACGACCAACTGGATCGAACGGGAGACCTGCGGCGCCGCCAGACCGATGCCCGGTTCCTCCAACATCGTTTCGAACATGTCGTCGATGAACCGCTGGAAATCCTTCGACCGGATCTCGCGGGGATCGACCGCCGCCGCAATTTTCCGCAGCACGGGATTGCCGAGTTTTGCGATGGGGAGCACGGCCATGGAACTTCCGTCGCCTGATCGTCCTGTTGATACGCCGTCGCCGGTCTTACACGTATATCATGCGGCTTTTTGAGCCCGCAAGACGCGGGGCTAACCCTGGCGCCCCTGGGAGCGGCGCTTCGGTTCCGGAATCACGAACGTATCCTTCTCGGCATTCCACCACTCGCGCCATTCCTCGAGCCATGCCTGGCGATCCTGCCTGGTCGAAGCCTCCCAATCATGGAATTCGGTTTCATGAAGGGTCAGGATCCACAGAGATTGAACCGCGGACAAGGCGACGAATCGTTCTTCGTCTCCGATCATCTCGATCAGGATGGGAATGATCGACTTCTCGCGGACATAACGTGACTCGAACGCCGCCGTCTTGCGGATCGACGAATTCGGATCCTTGGACATCACCTGAATTGCGTCGGGCGCTTTCGGCGGGTCAAGACGGATCGCGACCCGCAGGGCGTGCTCGCGCACGCGCGGAATCTCGTTGGGTTCTTTGGCCGCCGCAATGAGCGCCGGCACCGCCGATACCGCATGGAGCATGGAAATCGTCTCGATGGCATTATACCTGGTTCTCGGCCCGGGCATGGTCAGGGCCTTCACTAGGACAGGGACGCCGGGTTCGCCGAGATGCACGAATTCGCCCATCGCCCAGAATTCCTGCTTTCCCTCCAGCAACGGAAGCAACGCTTCCGCCCGTTGCAGCTCCTCCGGCGTCAGCGGTTTGGTATTTTGCGGGACGGACTCCGCATGCGCATCCGGCCCCTTCGGAGGCATTTCATACGGCATCTGAACCGGCACGACCAGGTCCCGACCGGCGGAAACCGCTCCGGCTTGAGGCACTTCTCCGGCCGCCCAGAACGCCGCCACCGCCGCCGCCATCATCCACATCCTTGTATGACGCACGATCATCCTCTTTCGTTAGTCCTTGTTTGTCCGACGATGTACGATCTCATATAACACCGGCAGAACCACCAGAATCAAGAAGGCCGCCGTCAGCATGCCGCCGACCACCACCCGCGCCAGCGGTTTTTGCGCCTGGGACCCGATGCCCGTCGCGAGGGCCGCCGGCAACAGACCGATCGCGGCGCCAAGCGTGGCCATGAGGATCGGCCGCATCTGCACATCGGCGGCCTTCACAACCGCCTCACGCAAACCCAGCCCCGTCTGACGGAAATCTTCGATGCGGGAAATCAACAACACCCCGCCCAGTATGGCCACCCCCAACGTCGAAATGACCCCCACCGCCGCCGAAATGCTGAAATGCGTGTGGGTCGCGACCAGCGCGATCACCCCTCCGATCAGCGCGAACGGCACGGTCGAGAGGACCAGCAGCGCATTCTTCAGCGAATCAAAGGTCGTGTAGAGCAGAAACAGGATCAACAGCAGGCTGAGGGGCACGATCTTGGCCAACCGCTTCTGTTCGTCCTTCAACTGGTCGTACTGGCCGGCCCACTCCATACGGTAGCGTTCGGGAAGTTTCACCCGGTCGGCGAGCAGGGCCTGCGCCTCCTCCACCGTACTCTCCAGATCGCGGTCGCGCACGCTGAACTTGATCGGAACATAGCGCTCGTTGTTCTCGCGGTAGATGATGAAGGCCCCGGTTTGCGTCGTGAGCGTGGCGAGCTGTTTGAGCGGAATACGCGCGCCGTCGGGCGTGCTGACCAGAATATTGCTGATGGCCTCGACGTCCTGCCGGTACTCCGGCAGGAACCGGATGACGAGGTCGAACAGCCGCTCCCCTTCATACACCTGGGTGACGGCCTGTCCGCCGACCGCCGCCTGCACGACGGCATTCACGTCGGATACCTGGAGCCCGTAGCGCGCGCTCGCCTCCCGATCCACTTTGATCAAGAGGTTCGGCTGTCCCACCAGCCGGAAAATCCCGAGATCCTTGACGCCGCGAACCTGGCGCATCTCCCGTTCGATCTCCACGGCGGACGCTTCCATCGTCTTCAGATCGGTACCGAAGAGCTTGATGGAGTTTTCGCCTTTGACCCCGGACATCGCCTCCTCGACGTTGTCCTGGATGACCTGGGAGAAATTGAAAATGACGCCGGGAATCGTCCGCATCCGCGATTCGATCTCTTCGATCAAGCGGTCTTTGGTCAAGCCGGTCCGCCATTCCGACTGCGGCTTCAAATTCGCCAGAAATTCGGCATTGAAGAAACTCGTGGGGTCGGTCCCGTCGTCCGGCCGGCCGAGCTGGGACACGACCGTCGTCACCTCCGGAGACTCCCGGAACATGCCCCGGATATCCGTCGCCAGGCGCGCCGCCTGATTGAACGAAATGTCGACCGGCATGGTCGCCCGCACCCAGAGGTTGCCTTCCTCCAGCGCCGGCATGAACTCCCCGCCCAGGAACTGCAATGCGATGAGCGCCACCACCAGCAACGCGCCCGCGAACATCACGACGACCTTCCGGTGATCGAGCCCCCAGTTCAAGACGAGGTGATAGAGCCGCCGGAGCGGTCTGACGACCACCGTGTCTTCCTCCTTGATATGCCCGGTCAGCAGGAAGGAACAGAGCACCGGGGCCAGGGTAAAGGCCATCAACAACGCCCCGAGCAGGGCGAACCCGTAGGTGATCGACATGGGGGCAAAGATCTTGCCCGGCACACCGGTCATCGTGAACAGGGGAATGAACGCCACGACGATGATCGTCGTGGAATAGAAAATGGGCTGCCCGACCTGCCGGGCGGCCCGGACGATCTGCTGGTGGACCGTCAGTCCCGGCGTCTTCGCGTGGGCCAGGTGGAAGAAGATGCTTTCCACCATGATCAGGGTTGCATCCACGATGATGCCGAAATCGATCGAGCCGAGCGAAATCAGATTGGCCGACTGCCCGATCAGGACCATCATGCTGAAGGTGAAGAGGAGCGAGAGCGGAATGGTCAGGGCGACGATACCGGCGGCGCGCAGATTCCCCAGAAAGACGTACAGGAGCACGAAGACCAGCACCATCCCGCTGATGAGAATGTCCGTGACGGTTTCGACCGTGGTATGAATCAGCGCGGTCCGATCGTAGAAGGTCCGGATCTTCACGCCCGGCGGCAGTTTCCATCCGTTGAGCTCCTCGACCTTCTCCCGCACCTTGTCCAGAACGGACAGCGCTTTGTAGCCCCGCTGCAGCAGCACGACCCCTTCGACGACGTCGTCCCGATCGTCGATCCCCACCTTCCCGAGCCGGACGCGGTTGCCGACCGTGACCTGGCCGAGCGTTTTCACGAAGATCGGCGTGCCTTCCTTCTGGGCCACCATCACGTTTTCGATGTCTTTCAGGTCGTTGATCAGGCCCAACCCGCGCACATTGTAGTTCTGCGCGCCGAGCGTCAGGTAGCTTCCCCCGACGTTGGCGTTGCTGTTCTGAAGGGCGGTCATCACCTGCGAGAGGCTCACGCCGTAACTGATCAGCTTTCCCGGATCGATATCGACGTGATATTCCTTCGTGGTGCCGCCGAAGGCCGTCACGTCGATGACTCCCGGAATGCGGCGGAAGGCGCGGCGGACCTGCCAATCCTGCACGGTTTTCAAATCGGTCAGGCTGACACCGGGCTCGCCGGTCAATTCATATCGGTAAATTTCCGCGATCGCCCACCAGGGGGACAGCTCCGCCTTGGCGCCCTGCGGCAACTCCACCGCCGTCAGCCGATTGAGCACCTCCTGCCGGTCCCGGAAGATGTCGGTATTGAAATCGAAGTACACCTTGATATCGCTCAACCCGAAGATGGACAGCGAGCGGATGTCGGTCAGACCCGGCATGCCGGTCAATGCCACTTCGATGGGGACGGTGATCTGGCGTTCCATCTCCTCGGCCGACCAGCCCGGATTCTGGGTGATCAACTCGACCATCGGAGGTGAGGGATCGGGGTAGGCGACGATATCGAGCAGATGAAAGGCGTACAGCCCGCCGAAGAACAGCAGAAAACCCAGCGCGCACAGCAACAACCGTTGAACGAGGGAAATCTCGACGATGCGTGTGATCATCAGCTCACGTTGCCCGACGGGGCATGAACACGGGATTCATCGCCATCCGATGAACGATCCGGATGCCGCCGCGGATGAAGAGAATCCCTGACGGCGGACCGAACGTCCGAGGGACGCAGGCGCCCCGCTGCAGGACACCGTCGGTCATCTGATAGGGAATACGGCAAGAGGGAGCACACCCGGTCAACCGCCTTTGACTTCCTGGCCCTTGATCAGCACCGCGCCTTTCGTGACGATCCGCTGGCCCGGCGTCAGACCTTCGAGCACGCGCATCTGATCGGAAGTGAAGTTCGCCGCTTTGATTTCACGCTTCACATAGCGATTGCCGTCCTCGACGACATAGACGTACTGCTTCCCGTCCACTTCCAGGACCGCTTCCTTCGGCACCGCCAAGATGCGCGTGGCATCGCCGACCTGAATGTGCAGACGGGCGAACATCTCCGGTTTGAGCTTATGGTCCTGGTTGTTCACCCATGCCCGCAGCTTGATCGTGCGGCTGGCCGGGTCCACGACGTCGCCGATCGACGCCACCGTTGCGGGAAATTCGATGTCGGGATAGGCTTCGACCTTCACTTTCGCGAACTGACCCTCTTTCACCAGGGCGAGATCGCGCTCGTAGACGTCGGCGACGACCTGCAGCATGTCGAGATCGGCCACCGTAAAGAGCACCTGGTTGACGTCGCCTCCGACCGACTGCCCCGGCGTCACCGCCCGCTCCACGACGATCCCGGTCAGGGGACTCTTCATTTCAAACCGGGAGGTGATCTGCTGCTTGTCCAACGGCTTGTTGACCTCTTCCGCGGGAATGCGCAACGAGAGCAACCGCTCCTTGGCGCGCCGGAATTCCGCCCGCGCTTTGATCAGTTCATTTTCCGCCTGCTTCAAATCTTTCAGCGGCAGGGCCTTGTTCGCATAGAGATCTTTGGCGAGCTCGTAGGACCGAGTGGCGTACTGCAAGTCGGAATCTTCTTTGACGTACTCGGAATAGGCCTGCGCGATATCCGGACTGTCCACAACCAGCAGCACCGCCCCTGCTTTGACGCGGTCGCCCAGGTGGGCGCGCACCTCGACGACACGCCCCTGAAGCGGAGAGGAAATCTTCGAATAGCGGTCCTCCCCGTAGGCGACCTTGCCCGCCAGCGTGAGATCCTGCTGTGAGCCGCTGTAGTCGACCAGGCCGGTTTCTACGCGGGAGGCGGCTTCCAGCGACGGCGGGGCGCTCTTCGTATGGGGCGTCGTCGCGGCGTCCGAATTCGCGGGTTGTTCGCCCTTCCCGCAGGCTGCGAGACACAGGCCGGCGAGGACCAGGAGGCCGGCCACGCTTCGAAACAGGCACCCCGGGGATTGCCCCGGACCGCGCGGCGCATCGACCTTATTCGGCGCATGAGCCGTCATGAAGCGATCTCCTGTCCCACGGCTGATTCGAGCTGCAACACGTTGCGCTGATAGTTGAACAACGCTTCGATATAGTTTTGTTGAATGGTCCGTGACGTTCGAGCGGCGTCGAGCAGATCGAGAATGGTGGCGCCTCCCCGCTCATAGGCCCGCTCGACGATCGTGAAGGTCGCACGGGCATCATCCAGCACGCCGCCGACATAGGCTTCGACGAGTCTCCGGCTTTGCATGAGGTTACGATAGGCAACTTCGACTTCATTCTCAACTAGATTGAGCGTCTTATTCAAGTCGGCCTCGGCGGTCTGGACCGCCACTTCGGCCTGTCGGATTCCGCCTTGATTGCGGTTAAACAGCGGCAAGGGCAGCCCCAGATTGAGAGCCCATTGCTGGGGATTATCCGGTCCCTGCGCCCCCTGCACGGTATAACCGGCACCGATCGTCACATCGGGGACCCGGTAGGCCTTCGCCAGCTTCAGATCAGACTCCCGCTGCGAATGGGTGAACCGTCTCGCCTTGATATCGGGCCGAAGGTCGAGCGCCAGGGTACGCAGTTTCCCGATATCGGGATCGATCCGACGGAAATCCAACTCCGTCGTCAACTCCAGCACGGTTTTCGGGGAGAGGCGCAACAGCTGCCGGAGATCGCCGCGGGCCACCTCCGCTTCCTGCAAGGATTGAATCACCTGCGACTGGAAATCGACCATCTGCAACCGGATGCGGATGAGATCGACTTCCGCGATATACCCTTTCTTGAACCGGATCGTGTTGATGTCGAGGATGCGCCCGAACCGGTCGCGGTTTTCCTCCGCGAGCGTCAGCCGGCGCTGCGCCAACTGGATGCGATAGTAGGTATCCTTGACGGTAAAGCCCAGCTGGCGCACGGCATCTTCGAACGCCGCTTCGGCAGACTGACTGCCGTAGGCCGCGCTCTCGATCCGGTAGCCGCGTTTTCCGGCCAGTTCGAACAGCTGCTGGACCTGGCCGAACAGCGCGGCGCTGTTCGAGGCGGTCCGTCCCTGGGTAAAGGAGCTCAGCGTGCCGATCGTGGCGACGGGATTGGGGAACAGGGCCGCCGTGATTTCCTGCCCCCGGCTGTACTCGATGCCGAACTTGGCGATCAGGACATCCAGATTCTGCTTGATGAACAGGGCCAAGGCCTCGTTGAGACTGAGACGGAGTGCCTTAGGCCCCGTTGCGGAATCCTCGGCCGCGGCAGGAGCAGCGGACGGCGCTGAATGGGCCGGAACGAGGTGAAGAGTGAGAAACCCGACGATGAGGGCGGTAACGCAGCAAACCGATCGTCGCCTATCTTCCAGAAACACGTATGGTTCCTCGCACAAAACACATTGCGCGTCGAGGCGATGATGGAACCCACCTCACCATGTCTTGGAGAACGGATGCATTATACAGTGTCCCGGCCGCGAAGCAAATATTCTCTTGAGAAACGAGCACTTAGTGACACCGGCCACAGGGCCGTCAAGATCTCTTCCGGAGTGTTCCGGCTGTTGGGAAATGTGCCGTCGCGAGCGAATAGGCAACCGGCATCCCCGCCGCCGACGGGTGGTACAGAGCGATGTCTCCAATGCGATCAAGGGGCCGGCAGGAAGCGCCGGGGTGGTCGTTCCGTAATGAAATGGGGAGGGGAATTCAGTAATCAAGCCCCTGTTTGGAATTGGAGGAGCGCAAATGCTTCCGGACGCGGACCTGCTCATGATGTTTCCGCAACAGCTGCCGGCGGATGGTGTTCCGGTCTTCGGCCACGATCCGGACCAGCCGGTCCACATCCTCCGCATGATCGCGCACCAATTCCGACAGCTTCTGCATTTGAGATTCCAGGTGCTCCAACCGCCAGAGGAGGGACTCCTGCGTCTCCGGCGCGGCTTTTTTCTTCGGCAACGCGATGGTTTTCTTCGCCAGCGAGGTCACGAGCACGTCCTGTTTCATACTCTCTCCTTCGGGTCTTCTCCTGCGAGACGGCCATCGAGAATCTTCCGTAGTATCATCTGACCCGTCTTGCGATGTCAACGGATTCGCTTTCTTTATATTTCCCAGGGGTCCTGCTACAATCACGCCGATGCATAACATTTTCACGATGGTTCTCGCCGGCGGACGCGGGGAACGATTGCACCCGCTCACGGAACAACGCGCCAAGCCGGCAGTCCCCTTCGGCGGAAAGTACCGCATCATCGATTTCACGCTGAGCAACTGTCTCAACTCGGGACTCCGCAAGGTCGCGGTCTTGATCCAGTACAAGTCCCATTCTCTCGACCGCCACATCCGGACAGGCTGGGACGTCTTCAACGCGGAACTCGGCGAATATATCGCGTCGATTCCGCCGCAGCAGCGGATCAGCGAAGAATGGTATCGCGGCACCGCGGATGCCGTGTACCAGAATCTGTTTCTCCTGGATGACGAACGGCCCGACTACGTGCTCATCCTCGCCGGCGACCATATCTACAAGATGAATTACATGGAGATGTTTCACTGGCTCATCGCCAAGAGTGCCGACGTCGTGGTCGGCGCGCTCGACATCCCGATCGAGGAAGGCAACCGATTCGGCATCATGAGCGTGGACGAAGATTATCGGGTCACGGAGTTCAACGAAAAGCCCGCCACGCCCACGTCGATCCCGGGCGATCCCACGAAAGCCTTCGCGTCGATGGGCATCTATCTGTTCCGCACGCAAAGCCTGCGGGAGGAACTGATCGCCGATGCAAGGGAAGGCACGGCGCATGATTTCGGAAAGAATATCATCCCGCGCATGATTCGGACCCGCCGCGTCTACGCATTCAAGTTCCAGGACGCCAACAAGAAAGCCGTCAAGTACTGGCGCGACATCGGCACGCTCGACGCCTACTGGGAGGCGAACCTCGATCTCGTCGCGGTGGATCCCCTGTTCAATCTGTACGACCAGCAGTGGCCGATCCGGACCTATCAGGGGCAATTCCCGCCCGCCAAGTTCGTGTTCGCCCAGGATTACCAGGGCGGACGCATGGGAGTGGCGCTCGATTCGATCGTGTGCGGCGGCTGCATCATCTCCGGCGGCCGCGTGCAAACCTCGGTGCTCTCCCCCAACGTCCGCGTCCAGGACCACGCCGACGTGCGGGAATCCGTCATCATGGAGAACGTGATCATCGGCGAACATTGCCGCATCAAACGGGCGATCATCGACAAGGACGTCGTCATCCCCCCCAAGACGGAAATCGGCTATGATCGCGAGGCCGATGCCCAGCGCTTCAAAGTCACCGAGTCCGGCCTGGTCGTCATTTCGAAGGGAATGAAACTGCATGCCTCCCTCGATTCATCCGGTTGATCTGATCACGGCCCTCCGCCAGAGACACTTGACTCCGGCCATCGTGTTCTTGACGTCGCGACGCGCCTGCGACGAGGCGATGGAGTCGTTCGACCACACCAATTCGGTCCTGCCGCCCGCCCGCCAGGAGGCGATCGCCAAAGTCCTGGAACAGGTGATCGCGCAGTATCCGAGCATCGCGGAACACCCGCTGATTCCCACGGTCCAGCGGATCGGCGTGGCGGCGCACCATGCGGGCCATCTGCCGTCGTGGAAGATCGCGGTCGAAGAATTGATGCGCCACGGCTGCCTCGACGCGGTCTTTGCCACGACTACCCTGGCGGCCGGCGTTGATTTTCCCGCCCGCACTGTCATCATCACGCAATCGAGCATCCGGAAGGCCCGTGACTTTACGGACCTGACCATCGGAGAAGTCCAGCAGATCGCCGGACGGGCCGGTCGCCGGGGGAAAGACCTGGTCGGATTCGCCATCGTCACCCCCTCTCCCTATATTGATCTCGGCGTGCTGACCAAGGGCTTCACGGGCCACCCGGAGGCGATCAACAGTCAGTTCGTCATCAGCTATCCGATGGTGCTGAATCTCCTGAAGGCCCATCCCCTCGATCAGATGCAGCCCATCCTGGCGAAAAGCTTTGCGCAATTTCAGCTGAACCAGCGGGCCGAAATTCTCGAGCGCAAGCTCGACGATCTCCACCAGCAGATGGAACCGTACGGACCGCGCGTCTGCACCGACTGGATCACCCAGTGGCACCTGTACGACCAGGTCCGCCGCCAGCGCTCCCACCGGGGGCCGGTTCGACGGCATGAGCCGCCCGACGTGTCGGCGCGCTTCCACTTCCTCACGCCCGGCCGGATCGCCGGCCTGGCCAAAAGCCGCGGCGTCGTGCTGAGGCAGTACCGCAGCAAGGGACAGAAGAGTCCGATGGTGACGTTGCTGCGCCAGGGAGGCGCCATCACGGAATGTCCGGCGGCGATTGTGACCGAGGTGTTCGACCGCGTGCTGGACTGCACCGAAGCGCCGGTCTATCCCTGGTGTACGACAGAGAGCCTCGAATCTCTGCTGCGGGAACTGGAGGAACTGCCCGCTCGGCTTCCCGTGCTTCCCATCCTGGTTTCGAAAGAACACGAACCGATTCCCGACGCGATCGTGCAGACGCTGGGAGACTTTTCCTGTCCGACCTGCCCCTCACGGTCCGCCTGCCAGAAGGATCACGCCCATGCGTCCAAGCTTCGTCAGGAGCAACAACGCAACGTGAAGGCAATCCAGGCGTTGCGCACCAGTCTCTGGCATCGTTTTCAGGATAAAATCGACGCGCTGCAGCATTTCGGCTACCTGTCGCCCGGCGCCCGTCTGACCGAGGCCGGAGAATGGGCGCGACTCATCCGTATCGATCATTCCCTGCTCATCACCGAACTAATCCGCGCGGAAGCGTTCACCGGAGCCGCCCCGGCTCTGCTCGCCGCCGTCATGTCGAGCATCGCCCACGACGACGACCGGCCCGGAGCCTTCCCCCGCATCAGCCCGGGGTTGGGCTCTTTGCTGGGCCAGGTTCGCAAGCTGGCGGAATCCCTCTCGCCCTACGAAGATCCTCCGCTCCTGCGCGCCGACATCGCCGCCGTGACGGAACAATGGATCGCCGATCCGACGCTCACCTGGATCGGACTCTGCAAGAAGACCACAATGGCGGAGGGAGACATCTACCGACTGCTCGCACGCACGCTGGAGTTCCTTTCTCAGCTCCACACCCTCAAGGACACGCATCCGGCCCTGGCGGACTGCGCCTCGCAGGCGATCGCGTCGCTTCGCCGCGGCGTGCTGGAGGAACTGCCGTGAACACAGGGATACGGGTTATAGGGGTACGGACGATACCATACGTTTACGCCGCTAACCCCTTATGGGGCCACTAATGACGACTGAAGAACTTGAACAACTCCTGGCCCAGCAACCGATCGCGCTGCTGCACCGTCTGGCGCGCGGACGCGTCCAGCGCCATTTCCGGACCGGCAAACGACGGCTGATCGAGCTTCTGCTCCGTCATTCCGCGGAAAATCGGGCGGGCTTTGAATCGGATCTTCTGGCGCTGATCGGCGAGCGGACGGCCCGGCCGGCCGCGCCGCCGCCTCGACCGGCCGTTCAGCCGGCGCGCCATTCCGCCGAGGCGAGGCGTGCGGCGTCCGCTCACCAAGAACAGGAGCCGCACGAGCCGGCCGTGACTCTGCAGGCATGGCTCGAAGGCATCGGCGTTCCGCCGCCACAGCCGTTCGTCCCCGACCCCTGGCAGGAGGACGCCCTGGCGAAACTCCAGACAGGCGACGTGATCGTCAGCGTCCCGACCGGCAGCGGAAAGACCTATGTCGCGGTGGAAGCGGCCAGGCGGGCCATGGAGGAGAACCGGACGGTCATTTACGCCTCGCCGTTGAAGGCGCTGTCCAACACCAAGTTCACGGAGTTTTCCCGGATCTTCGGAGCCGACCGTGTGGGAATCCTGACCGGCGATCGTCGCGACAACGGACAGGCCCCGCTCCTGATCATGACCACGGAGATCCTGAGGAATCTGCTGTACGATGCGGCGGGCGGCGAAATCGACGTCCGGCTGGATACCCTGGGCCTGGTCATTATGGACGAGTCCCAGTATCTGGCGGATCCCGAACGGGGGGTCGTGTGGGAGGAAACGATCATCTTCTGTCCGTCGCAGGCGCGGCTGCTGCTCCTCTCGGCCTCAATCGGCAACCCGCACGATATCGCCGACTGGTTGACCTCGATTCGCTCGACCCCCTGCCATCTGATCAAGCACAGCAAGCGGACCGTCCCGCTGCGCGCCGGCTATCTGCACCCGGACGGCAAGCTGACGCCCCTGTTCCGCACGCTGGGCATCCCCCACGGGCATCCGGGCCAGTGGCATCCCGAAGCCAAACGGCTCTTTGCCCGGTATGAAGACGAGACGATGCCTTCCGGACGGCGCCGCTGACCGCCTTGTTCCCGAATCATCAGAAGGCGTAGTTAAGGCCGAATGTCAGCCCGTGGCGGAACGATTGGAACTCGGTGAGGGGGAACTCCTGCGACGAGCCCGTGGCGTCATGGAACGTGACGTGTCCGTCGACCGTCCGATTCCACCAGACCCGATAGCCGACATTGAGATAGAAATTTCTGACGATCATCAGCCGCGCCCCCACATCGGCATCCGCACCGAAACCGTACCCGACCATCGAGAGGCTCGGATTCTGCTTCAGGTCGCTCCTCAAGTGATGAATGTCCTTATTGTCGATGATGCTGATGGGACTCACGGCCACGGTCCCCAGGAGGCTGAAGCGGCGCGTCATGCGATATTCGGTCGACCCGCCGATACGGATCGAGTGCCAATTCGCCGTGTTGGTGATGACGGTCTGCCCTGCAGGGGGAAGCGGCGCCGTGCAGTTGAAGAATGACGGATCGCAGACAAGACGTCCGACCCCGACCGCCCGATGCTCCGTATGCCAGTACCGGTATCCGGCGAAGAGTTCCACATAGCCCCGGTGATTGGCAAACTCCTTCACGCGCCCTCCGACATCGGCATTCAGGTACCACATGTTCTCGCCCTGAATGTCGCTGGCCGTACTCGAAATCAGCCGCTGCCCCGAGGCGTAGTCGTCGTCGATCAGACGGCCTCCGCCGATCCCGGCGCCGCCGATGTTCAGCCGGCCGAAGATCCTCGGCGTCACCCAGAACTTGCCCACCACATCGACCACGTTGGTCCCGACATCCTTGTAGGTCAGCTTCGAGGTCGGATTGCCCAATCCAGGAATCGACGAGGCATCATGAGCCCATTTCGTCTCTCCGCTGCTGATCCAGGCGCCGATCCCGAGTTCCACGCGCGGGCGTCGCTCCTCGACGGCTTCTTCGGCGCGCACCGCCTGCCGGTCCACCGCCGCCCCGAACAGCAACAACCCGACGCAACCCGCGACGAGGCGATTCCACCGGCTCATCGCCTCGCCCCTCCCCGTTGAATGATCACGGTGTCGACACAGCGCTCCGCTGTTTCGGGCATCAGTCGTTGACAGGCCGCCCGAATATCATCCAGCGTAAAGGTCCGCTGCACGGACGCTCCCCACCACACCAACCAGGTTCCCAGCCCGAACAGCACGACGACCGCCAACACCCACTGCACGATGAGCCTGGCGATGGAGGAGGCAGACGATCCCGCTTCTGCAGGAACATCATCCTTGGGCACAACATGTAAGTTTTGCATGGCTCCGGTTCCCCAGCATCCGTCTTGCCGACGGCACCACGTATCCTACTGTAGAACGAGCCGTCTGAACATTCATTTGTTGTTCCCGCGCCGCGTCACGAGACCGTACCCTGCGCCACCGCGCACTTGCCCTATTCCTCCCCCGATCCGTCGCGCCTGCGCGCTGCGCAAGCCTGAACGATCGCGCGGGCTATTGCCTACGGTCCTCCTAATCTGACGTCGATCGTTCACACCAGACGGCGGCGGGAATTTCCGTTATTTTCAGCCGGTCTGCCAAATCGGCCGGTGCCAGGCCGTGGCACAACCATTGCTCCACCCGGATGTTGTTCCGATTTACAGGAGGAGGGTCATGAACAGCAACCACGAATATACGGCAGGCGCCAGGCCGGGCCATTCAAGAAAAGCAGCAGCGATGGGCGTGTTTCTGCTGCTACCGTCGTTCTGCCTCACCGCCATGGTTTCAGAAACCCTGGCCTTTCCGGTCCCACCGACAACACCCAGCTACAATGCATCGATCGCCAACCCCACGCCTCCGGCTCAGACCGTCACGTTCAGCAAGAAATCCCTGGTACCCAGGCCTTGGACGGCCGCCAGCGATGCCGCATGGCTGACGATCAGCCCCTCCGGCGGAACCATCGCGAGGGAGCAGGATCAGATTACCGTCCAGGTCAATGCTAGCGGTTTGCCGGCCGGCACCTACGACGGCACCGTTCGTATCTCCATCGAAGACAAGAACGGGAGAACACAGGTCACCCCCGTCCCTGTCGCGCTCGTCGTCGCCGGCGGAACGGCAACCTCCGGCACTGCGACATCCACACCGAGCCTGTCGCTGAATCCGGCCAGCCTCAGTTTTTCGGGAACGGCGGGAGGAACGGCACCCTCGGCCAAGACGATCAACCTGAGCAATCCGACCGGTGGAACACTGACATGGACCCTCGCCGAACCGGCCTCCTGGCTGAGTTTGAATGTCGCCGGCGGCACCACCAAGACCGAAATCGACGCGGTCAGCGCCAGCGTTTCGACAACCGGGCTGGCGGCCGGCACCTACAGTACCGCGATCACCGTCACGGCGACGGGAGCGGCCAATAGCTCCCAGACCATCCCCGTCACGCTGACGCTCAGTCCACCGACCGCAAGCGGCACGGCATCTCTCACATGGGACCCGAACACGGAAGCGAATCTGGCCGGGTACAATGTGTACTTCGGGACTCAACCTGGAATCTACGGGGCTCCGGTTTCCGCCGGCACGGCCACGAGCTACACGGCAGGAAATCTCATGGGCGGCAAAACATACTATTTTTCCGTCACCGCCCTTGATAGCACAGGCAACGAGAGCCTGCATTCCATCGAAGTGAGCAAGCCGATTCTCCAATGACAGTGCACTTCCTCCCTTGACCCGCAAGCCTCCGGCCCTGTATAACCGCTGCCTGCCCTAGGCAGCGGTTCACCCCCTGGTATTGTTAAGGATAGTGCTGAGTTTTGAGTGCTGGGTTGAGATAATGACTGTCAGTTGGACTACTCTGAAGTCCTCTCCAACTCAGGACTCAGAACTCATAACTTCTTCAGTAGGCGCCCGTAGCTCAATGGATAGAGCACCAGACTACGGATCTGGGGGTTACAGGTTCAAGTCCTGTCGGGCGCACCACGAAATCAACAGCTTGCGCATTCTCCTGCTCTAGGACCTCTTCCTTGGTTGTGGTTTTGGTTAAGGTTCCAGAGTCGGTTTTGATCTCACTTCCAAACAAACTCCCTCGATTCAGAGGTTGTCAATAAGTCCGTTGAAATTTTCTGAGCGGCTCCATGGTTGATGTTATGCCGCCTTCTTCGACGAAGTCGATGACGGCTCCGCCTGTTCAGCCTCGATCGTCGTGAGGACCTGTGCAATCGCCGCATCGCCCTTCACCCGCTTGAATCGGCCCTCGCAGGCGAGCAGCACGGTCCCCAGCCATCGCTGGAGCATCCGGCTGCCTCGTGTCCGTTTGATGTTGCGCTCACTGTGCCGGACCAACGAGCACAGGCTCTCGATCGGATTGGTGGACAGGAGCGTCTTGCGCAGCAGCGCCGGCACGTTCAACCGATGCAGCGTCAAAAGTTCCTCGAAGGCTTCGAGCAGCGACTCCGCCGCCGATTCGTTCTTCGTCCGCAGCCACGCCTCCAACTCCCGGAGCATGCGCCGGGCGTCAGCGTAGCTTGTCTGCTCCAAGGCCATCGTGAGCCGCCGATGCGCCTCCGGCCGATACGGCTTGGCCAGATGCCGCTGGAGGTTCCGACTCTTAGGGATGGCACAGCGCTGATGGACCAGCTTCTTGCCAAACCGTGCCCGAAGGGCTTTGCGCAAGCCGCTGCCGCCGTCCGTCACGAAGAGAATTCGGCGGGCGAGCGCCAGACCCCGCTGTTCGAGATCCCGGAACAGCGCTTCGCAGATCTCGTGATTCTCCGACGAGCCCTGCCAAAACCCGAGGGCCATCTTTGCCCCAGAGACCTCCCCCCCCAGAGCCACGAGAAACGCCTCGCCCCCTCGATGGATCGTGTCCAGGAAGAGCGCAAACGGCATACAGTCCTTCAGCGATCGCTCTTGAAACGCCTTGAGCTTG
>DIHJ01000065.1:1052-2692 GCA_002420105.1 Nitrospira sp. UBA5699 | reverse complement strand
TCTCCGTCCTTCACGCCGGCCTCCTTGCGCAGCTCCGGGGCTCTGGCTTTGGGATCACGCGAGGCCACCGGTTTCAGCCGGACCATCAGGGCGCCCATCCTGGCGATCAAGGACTCGACCCGATTCGTGAGCATCACATTCGTCTCGGCTAGCAGGCTGAGCTGATCCAGCACCTTGCCGAACTTCTGATCCAGCGCAGAGACCCGCGTCTCCTGCGATGCCAGCTTGCCTGTGAGCAGTCTGGCGTCATCGCGAGCACGTGCGACTTCTGTCTTGGTCTGGTCCTGTTGCAGCCGCAGCGTGCCCTGCTCCTTGCTCACGTTCGAGTAGGCCCGATGAACCGCATCCACGCGCTGCTGCAAATCGTCTTTCTCCGTTTCCCACTCTGTTTTCACTTCCTTGAGATGCTCGTACTGATTCTGGACGCGCTCATACTCCCCACTGCTCACGCATCCGACCAGCAGCATCGGAATGACACTCCAGATCCATTGACGCATCATGCCTTCCTCCCCCTTCTTCACCATCACATGGTCTCGATGTTGACTCCTGTCCGGCTCACGTCGTCGCCCGAGGAGGAACAGATCCTCCCGCAGTCACGGGCATCTGAGCGTCTGGGTTCGGATGCTCACGAAACACGTCCTCCGCTTCGCGTGGCGTGCGATAGGGCAGTTCCACCAGTGCGCAGAACTCAGCGATCAATTCGTGGAGGCGCCTGATCAGTTCGTGAATATTCGTGAACAGATGCTCCGCCTGCGCTAAATCGTCGCAACTCATGCGTGTATGCAGAATCACCCCGTCCAGCTTCTCCGCCACCCGCGACACCTTCTTCGTTTCTTCTGATCGCGGGGTGATCACCCGCGCATTCCGTTGTCCGGCAAGGGTGAGCCGATACTGATAGTTCAGGGCCGGCGCCGGTCCGAAATCCTGCTCACTGACCCCCATCGCCTTTAACAACTCCTGTCCCCTGCTCACCCACTCATGGATACGATCCAGCTGCCCCTGCACTTCACTGACGGAGAGGGAATGTCCTGCGCTGAGCCGGAGACGATTGACGGCCTTATCCAAAGGAAACAGCATCCCTACGATGACCCTCCCCTCAGGCGTGCGAGGCAGGAGCAACAGGCTCTGGGGATCTTGCAGCCGTTCGCGGTTGTGCTCGGCCCGTTCCTCCGGGCTGGGCCGTCCGCGCATCGGGCGTCTTCCCTGACCAGCCAGACCAGCCCGCCCATTCGGCTCCCGCTCTTCCTTCCTCGACGAACCTGGTTGTCCATTTTGTTGTATTGCCGTTGCCATAGAATCCTCCTCTCCCGGACCGACTGTTACGGTTCTGTCCTCAGCTCGATCGCCATTGACGTCAGCTTGCTCGCGAGCGCGACATTCATGCCGCCCTTGCCCAGGAAATATCCTTTGCACTCGGCCGGCACCAGGACCCGCGCCATCTGCTCCTCCCTGAACACATCGATCCTTCGGATGCGATCGACCGGTGCCGGTGCCAGCGCATTGCGAATGAATCGGCCCAGGTCCGTCGAGTACCGGACAAACGACACCATCAGTCGGGTATAGCTGGCGTAGCTCTGACGGTAAGGCACACACAACTTCACCGGATCCACTCCCTCTTCGCTCTCCACGGCGATCTTGAC
>DIHJ01000065.1:0-1012 GCA_002420105.1 Nitrospira sp. UBA5699 | reverse complement strand
CAAACGGCGAGCCGAGGCCCGTGGCGACCCGACGTATCCGGACTTCACCAGCCTCCAACACTGGACGGAGGATGGATTCCGAAATTCGGCGGATGTAATGGGGACAGCGCTGGGACAGGACCGGATACATCTCACCAAGTCTGTACACCGCTGCTGAGATCGTGTCCTTGACCCGATAGGGCCGGTCAGCATACTGCTTCGGAAGCACTGCGAAGGGCTGCGTGCCGTTGATCAGGATGAGGTAACTGTCCCGATCCGGTAAGGCCTTCACAACCCGCCCCAGCACGAAGTCCCCGATCTTCTCCATCGAGCCGGTTTCCGTCCTCTGTCCTCTGTATTACTCCTGCCGCTCGCGGGGACTTTCTTCCGTGCGATGCACCCCTGCCTGCCCACGGACCCTTCGGCGCTGGCTTGCGTTTCACCTCCGCTCCTGTATTAGTGCTGCAGGAAGCTGTGTCTCGGCTGGTTGTGATCGAGGCATCAATGGGTCATCAACAGCGGGCTCCCACCGAAGAGCTACGGGGCCTTCAGACATTATTCCCCTGCTTGGCGTTCATTCCGCTGGTGCTGACGCACTGCGCGCCGATTGAAAAACCAGTCAGCCTCGACCACGTTGATCAGGTACCGGTGATTCACCACACTGAGCCTGTTGACCCTCCGGAACTCCGGATCACGACCCACACGGATGGCCTTGGGTGGTCCGTCCAGCCTGTCCAACGGATCCGACGGTATGTCGACATGACGCAGCAGGAAACGTGGAAGACCAGGGTCTATCCGCCTGCGAAAACCTGGAGAATTCCAAAACTCGTGGCAGGGTGGGTCACATGTCCGACGTGGGGACTTTTAGGGATGACGGGACTCGCTTTCGCTGATCCCAGCGGCCCGATGTGGCGCCGATCGGCCCTTTATGAACCTTGCTCGCTGGCCAGCGGCGGTGAGGCCTACTCCTCCGAATCAACGATGATGCGAAACGATGTCAGCCTGGATCGCCGGATTGAAGAGGAGGATCAGC
>DIHJ01000071.1:31425-34752 GCA_002420105.1 Nitrospira sp. UBA5699 | reverse complement strand
TTTGTCAACAGCCTGCTAGCTGATCCTCGGCCCTGAACACCACGCCTGAACCTATGTCTGCATGCGAAGTATGTATCTCGCCAAACAGAGAAGCGGCTTCCGGGGGCCTATGCACTTCCGTCAGTGACACATCGAGCTTGAGAACGTAGGACGGCTGACTTGCCACCATTCGACGCCGCTCTTCAATTCGCTTTGCGTAGTTGTCAGCGGCATTCTGAGCAACACAGCCAGCAAGCGGAATAGTCAGGAACAAACAACAAGCCGCGCCCATCTTCATGATTCGCCTCCTGTGATGCGTTCGATGCGGAGCATACGACTAGGCAGCATGTTGAGGCAAGGAGATTGAGTGGTGCACGTCCTTCCGAAACACCACCTCTCATCCAAGTAATACATGCATTTTCCTTCTTTCTGACTCTAAGCTCCTTGCGCCAGCCGGCCCCTCCTCCTACAATGCCGTACACAACTACTTCCTCAATGAAAACCAAGTTGAGGCAAAACAATTAGATGACCAACGTCGCCTTCACATCTCTCGTCATTCTTGTTCTCGCCTTCCCAGGATACGTATTCCTCGCCAGTTACTTTTCAAATGAGTTTACCCGCCAGGTACTTGCGAGAAGCTGGACTGACGACCTTGCTAAAGCCATCATCTTTTCATTGCCGTTTCACATTGTGGGAATCTTCATCGTTGAGTGGCTTCAGCATTCCAAGTGGATTCATCACACGCTCAACTTTGAAATTGCCTTTCGCGTAGTGGCTGGAGAGTTCTCGAATACAGGGCCTGACTACACGCAGTATTTTTCTCAGGCCCTCGGTCGGTTGTATCAGAACTGGCAATACGTATTTTTCTATTACGTGGCGTTGCTTTTCGCAGCATGGGGGTTCGGACATCTCTGTCGGCACGTTGTCTGGGAAAACGAACTGGATGTACGCTTCCCGAGGACCTTAGGCTTCACTCCGTGGGTATATTCTATCCTTGGACGGGGACAACTTGAGGGCGTTCCTGCTAGGAAAACTATCGTGTGGGTTGATGCCTTAACAGATGAGCCAACAGAGGTGGCTGGGAAGACTCGTATTTATCGGGGACTTGTCGCAGGGTTTACGACAGATGAAAAGGGATCACTCAGAGACTTGTTTGTGACTGCGGCAAGGAGAAGTAAATTCAAAGAGGTCGACGGAAAGTACGAGTTCTCCTGGCAGCGGATAAACCCAGGAGACTATTTTCTCATTCGGTATAGTGAAATCAAAAACCTGAATATCACTTACCGTTCTGTCGACGATCCGACTCCTGCTGACGAGGAGGTTTCGCCTGTTGCTGCGGTTCAGCCTTCTGAAACATCCGCTCCAGCTGACCAGACTTCTCCAACTTCTTAGCGTGATCATGTACCTGTTTCATCATAGCGTTGTACATGCCCATGACAGCAAACCTCCTTTCTTAGGGGTATACCTACCTAGGGGCAACATTAGAGCATACAATCACGCACTTTACAATCAGGTATAACACCAATCTGAGATTGCGCAAGGTTTCAGCAAGCCTTTCACTAGGCATCTAGTTGAGGCCCTGTTAATCAGAAGGTGTTATGAAAGTTAGGGGGGGTATAATAGCGCGACAGAAGCGGAAGCGGCAGGGTATCGAGTGACAGGGAATTGTCCGTAGACACTGCTACGGTCTTCCCCATAGCACCGTCTACGGTTCGTCTACGTTCCGTCTGGTAAAGACGTAGTTTCAGGGGTTTGCGTCTCCACCCGTCATCCACCCCATCTTGATTGATCCGCTTCATGTCGTCCGCCCGGTCCACTCAGAACCAGGTTCCGAAACGGGCGTCATCAGTATTCTCACGCCGCTCGTTTCTGATGACGCTTCCCGACGGGTTGCGTGCTTTCCCGGAGGAGAAACAGGTATCCTTGCGCGCCCGGCGGAAACCGACATGAAGACGACATCGCGCTGGATCCCGCTGCCGCTCTATACCCAAGTGCTCATCGCCGTGGCATGCGGCGCCGCGCTCGGCGCGGGGTTCGGTCAGGAGCCCTATCTGGGCGGCCTGCGCAACGAGCAGCTGGGGCGGCTTGGCATGCTCGTCGTCACGCTGCTCAAGACGCTCGCCGTTCCGCTCATCTTCTTCGCGATCCTTGACGCGCTCATCCGCACCAGCCTTCCGCTGCGCCAGGGGACAAGGCTGGTCCTCATCTGTCTCGCCAACGCGACCGTCGCGATGGCGATCGGCCTCGTGATCATGAACGGCTGGAAGCCGGGCCTCCACTGGTATGGCCGGGTCGACGAATTGCTCCAGCTCGTGCCGGCCCCAATGCCGTCGCCGGCGAACGGTTCGGCAGCGCCGCAGGGAACGCAACATCCGCTTGAGGACCTGGCCTCATACATTCCGCGGACCATCGCGGCGCCGTTCTCCAGCAGCAACGTCATCGGAGTCGTCCTCCTCGCCCTGGTCATCGGCTCCGCGCTTCGCCGCTTGCGGGGGGATGCCGACCACGGGAGCCGGGCGGTCCATGCGTCGGCGAGAACCATCGAACGTCTCTACGGCGCACTCGTGCAGCTGCTCGGGTGGGTCATTCTCGCCGTCCCTCTCGCCGTCTTCGGCGTGGTCGCGCAGGTCGTCGGAAAGGCTGGGCTCGGCGTTTTCTCCGTCCTCTGGATCTTTCTCGCCGCCATGCTCGCGGGACTGGCGGTCCATGCGCTCATCTATTACCCGATGGTTGCGTGGCTCATCGGCAAGAAATCCCCGAAGGGGTACCTGGGGCATGGAGCCGACGCGATCGCGACCGCTCTGTCCTGTAACAGCAGCCTCGCCACCGTGCCGGTCACGCTCCGGTGCCTCGAGCGCATGCGGGTCTCGCCGCAATCGTCGCGCCTCGCCGCCTGCGTCGGCACGAACCTCAACAACGACGGCATCACTCTCTATGAAGCGATGGCCGCGCTGTTTCTCGCCCAGGCGCTGGGCTTCGATCTGTCGCTGTCGAGTCAGGTGATGATCGTCGTCGCATCGATCATCGCGGGGGCGGGCGTGGCCGGAATTCCGGAAGCCGGGCTGATCGTGTTGCCGCTGGTCCTCTCGGCCGCGGGCCTGCCCGACCGGGTCATCGTCGCGTCCCTTCCTCTCATCATGACGGTGGACTGGATCATCGCCAGGGCGCGCTCGGGCGTGAACGTCATGAGCGACATGCTGGTGGCCATCCTCCTCGACCGGGGGCGTCTCGCAGCCGCCTCAGAACCAAGCCCGACTCAGTATCCATCCGAAGACGCTCAACCCTCGGAGCCGCGGGCATCTTGAGGCGGGGCAGCCTAGCCCGCATTATTCACGAGCGCTTCTGCTG
>DIHJ01000071.1:24086-31320 GCA_002420105.1 Nitrospira sp. UBA5699 | reverse complement strand
CCGGCGGGCTCGCCCCTCGGCCCCTCGACGTACTGCGCGAGTACGCCTCGGGGCCTCACGCCTCCGCGCGCCGGTCTCGCGATGCGGCGCAGCGATTTCGCGACGAACCGTCATGAATAATGCGGGCTAGTCGGTTCTGAGCTCCCGGTTCCGAGTTTTGGAAGTCTGACAGGTCGATTTGCAATCTGGAATAAGGGATGCCGGGGAACTCGCCGGTCCGAACGGGCGGTCCTCAAAAGGAGAGTCGGCGAGGTGTGAAGGGTTCGAGGAAGCGGGAAAGGTGAGAAGGCGACGTGCCCGCCGCCTTCTCATGGTGCGACTACTTCTTTTTCTTGGCCGCCTTTTTTGCCGGTTTCTTGGCGGCGGCCTTCTTCTTTGCCATGAGAACTCCACCCCCCTTCGGTGTCAACGTGCGAATGAGTGTGAGTGGTATATCAGACTTTTCGCCTTGAGTAAATTTTTGCTTCCACCCCGCCGGCGGTTCACGATCCCGGAGAGTGTCGAGTCTCAAACTCTGAGTGCGGGGGGAGCGCCGTCTGGAATGACGGGGCGGTTCTGAGTCGCCGGTTCAATTAGGAAGTAGAAATGACAAGGTGGAATGAAGAATTCCGGGGCCGCTGCCGGGTTCCGAGTCCCGCGATCGGACAACGGCGGCGGAGTGACGACGGCGTGCGTGCCGGCGCCGGATCTGTCACGGATTATTCTTTCACGACAAAATGGACGCTGCGGTTCCTCTGCATGCAGTCTTCGCTGCGGGAGAAACAGAGGGGACGATCCTTGCCGTAGCTCGTCGTCTTGAGTTGGGCCGACAGCCCGAGTTCCTGAAGATACGACTTCACGCTTCTGGCCCGGCGCTCGCCCAACACGATGTTGTATGCCGCGGTTCCTATCTCGTCTCCGCGGCCTTCGAGCAGCAGGCGCGTGACTCCCTGGTCCATGAGTCGCCGGGCGTTGGCCTCCAGCACGGGCAGCGCATCTTCCCGGAGCGTGGCGCGATCAAAGTCGAAGAGGACATCCCTTAGTGTCCCCTGCGGCAGTCCGGTTGCATTGCGGGCGGACAGCTCCGCTCGCATGGAGGGCTTCGTCCGCGACGTCGTCACGGCGAGGTCCTGGGGCGGAATATGCCTGATCATCGGTTCGTCGATCCGTTCTCCCTGGGCCATGGATTCGTCGCCGGCAGTCGATCCGGACCGGGTGACGCAGGCCTGGACGAGCAGGGAAGCCACGGCCAGCATTCCGAGAAGCACGAGTTCCGGTGTCTTTCGCATAAGCCCTCCTGGTCCGGTTGATGTCGCCTGTTCGGATAAGCAAGGGGGGTGCCATGTCGGCCGTGAAGAGGCTTGTCCGGGCCTGTGTCGAAATATGGAAATCCTCAGCGTTTTTCGGCCGGTCGGCTCGTCGGGGAGCGGAATCGTAAGAGAACCGATGACGAATTGTGCGACTTTGTCTCTTTCTGAATCCCGCAAGGCGGGGTTTGTACGGGAGAACGCCAAAGGCGGAAGGAGCCTAAAAGAGATTTCTGAGTTGGCGAAGCCGGTTGTGGATTTTGAAATGTGGGATTCCCGAGGCAGTCGTCAGCTCGGGGAGCACGCGCGAAGGTCGAACCACGACTCTTTCAGACATCGTATATACTCGACCGGATGATGATCCTGCCGGTTCCCGGAGGATCTGTCGGGAGGTTATCGCCCGTGAGAGTTGATTCGCCGTCGCACCGTATTCCGTCCGGCGTCTGGGCGCTGGGGTTTGTCAGTCTTCTGATGGACGTCTCCTCCGAAATGATTCACAGTCTTCTGCCCTTGTTCATGGTCACGGTCCTCGCCACCGGCACGGTCGCGGTCGGGATCGTGGAAGGCCTTGCTGAGTCCCTTGCGCTGGTGGTGAAGGTGTTCTCGGGTACATTGAGCGACTATCTGGGAAAGCGGAAAGCCCTGGCCCTCTTCGGCTATACGCTTGGTGCGCTGACCAAGCCCCTCTTCGCTCTGGCGCCCGGCCTCGGCCTCGTCCTGACCGCACGTCTCTTGGACCGGGTCGGGAAAGGGATACGGGGCGCGCCGCGTGATGCCTTGGTTGCGGACATCGTGCCGCCCGAGCTGCGGGGAGCTGCATTCGGCCTGCGGCAGGCCCTCGATACGGTTGGGGCGTTTCTCGGCCCCCTGGCGGCGGTGGGACTGATGCTGCTCTGGAACGACGATTTCCGGGCGGTTTTCTGGGTGGCCGTCATCCCCGGCTTGATGGCCGTGGCGCTGTTGTTGTTCGGCGTTCGGGAGCCGGCGCACCGTGAGTCTCAGAAGGGGGTGAACCCGATCCGTCGGGAAAATCTGATCCGCCTGGGCACCGCGTACTGGTGGGTGGTGGCCATCGGTTCAGTCTTCACGCTGGCCCGTTTCAGCGAAGCCTTTCTCGTTCTGCGCGCCCAGCAAGGCGGAATTCCCATCGCGTTCGTGCCGCTCGTGATGGTAGCCATGAATCTCATTTATTCCCTGACCGCTTATCCGTTCGGCAAACTCTCCGATTCGATGAGCCACAGGAAGCTGCTTACGTTCGGTCTGTTGGTGCTCATTGCCGCGGACTTGGTGCTGGCCGTGAACGATCACTGGGGTACCGTCGTCCTGGGGGTGGGGCTCTGGGGTCTGCACATGGGAATCACGCAGGGGCTGCTGGCAACCATGGTGGCGGACGCGGCGCCGGCCGATTTGCGAGGAACGGCCTACGGGTTTTTCAACCTCGCCGCCGGGCTGGCGATGCTCCTTGCCAGCACTCTTGCCGGATTGCTCTGGGACCGGCTGGGCGCATCGGTTACCTTCTATGCCGGCGCGGGTTTTTCTGCGGTGGCGATGTTGGGGCTCTTCCTCAATCCGGCCGGCAGGAGATCGTCCGCCGCGAGATGAGCGGAGAACCCATGCCTGTCGGACGGCCGGTTACTCGGCCTTGGGGGCTGGAGGAGCAGCGGGAGAAGGCTCTGTCGGTACCGGATGCGAGGCTCCGGCCGGTCGATCGAGCTTCTCCAACACTTCCTGCTTGAGTCTGGTGGGTTCCTCGATACGGTTGTCGCGCTGGAGCGTGCCGAGTTCGATCGATTTCCGGGTATTGAGCTCAACCACGTCCGCGTCGTCCTTGACCAGGGTCGGGGTCAGGAACACGAGCAGGTTCAATTTCTCCGTCTGCCGGCTTTGAAACCGGAACAGCCATCCGAGCAGGGGAATGTCTCCCAGCAGCGGGACTTTGCGCTCGCTGATGCTGATGTTGTCCCGCACGAGGCCTCCGACGACCAGGGTTTGTCCGTCTTTGGCGATCGTGGTGGTTTCCATCGAGCGTTTGGTCGTGGTCGGCCCGACCGGGACAGTGGCGGTGCCGGAGCCGATGGTTTGGGCCACGTTCTCCGCGATCGCCGTGATTTCCTGCTTGATCTCCAGGCGGATCAAATCGTTTTCCAGGACCTGCGGCGTGAGTTCCAGCGTGACGCCGACATCCTTCCGCTCGATCGTCACAAGCGTCCCGCCGGTGATGCCCTGGGCCTGGCCGGTGGGGAAGGGACGGTTTTCGCCCACCACGATTTTGGCTTTCTGATTGTCGGCGGCCAACACCTGGGGCGTCGACAGAATGTTGGTGTCCGTCAGGCTCAACAGCAGTTGCAGGAACGCGCGGACGTTGACGGTGTTGAGAACGGTGACGGCTCCTCCGGTCGAGGTGCCGGCGGCGATCCCGCTGATGGTCTGTGCGATCGCCGCGATATCCTCCGGTGCGCGATTCAATCCGCCGATGCCCTGGAGCGCACCGGTCTTCCCGGCGCCGACGACTTGCAGCGGATCGGTTCCGATCTGCCTCAGCCGGTCGACCTGCACTTCCAGAATGACGGCTTCCACGAAAACTTGTTTCCGCCTGCTGTCCAGATCTCTGATCACGGCCTGCAATTTACTGTAAGCGCTCCTAGTCGAACTGATGATAATGGAATTCGTGGCTTTATCCGCGAACACCTGGACGGGCGCTTCGAATTCGGTGAGCGGTCTGATCGGCGGCCGGGTCCCCGGCGTGGTCTGGGCGACGGTCTGAGACCGGGCGACCAGGTTGGTCAGGACCGCGGCCAAATCGGTGGCGTTGGCGTGCTTCAATTTGTAGACGTACACGCCGCGTTCCGGGGGGAGTTCTCCCATGGGAACGATCTGGTAGACAGGGCCCTTAGGGACGACGGCCAGCCGGCTGACTTCCAGCGCCGACACGAACAGGCTGTACGCTTGGTCCGGGGTCACTTTGGTGGGGGAGAAGACCGTGATCTTCCCCCCGGCCTTTTTCACCTGGTCATCCAGGACGAAGTTTTTTCCGGTCAGTTCGCTGATAAAGCGAACAAACACGGGCAGCTCGACCTCATTGAAATCCAACGCCACCCGTCCCGTTGCACCTCCCGGCTCCGCATGGAGGTGCTGAGCCATCAGCTGGACGCTGAGGAGGGCTGTCAGGCAGAGCAGTAGCCAATAGGACTGAATCGGCGAAGAATGTCTCATCGTTGAATAGAAGACCAGAGGGCGACTTAGTCGTCTCGTCAGGCTAGTCACCGAGAAGGTAATTTGATGACCCTACCACAAGGTTGCGTAGTGACACAACCGAACAGGAAAACGCCGGAGGGTCGGGGCGGAATTGTTGGCCTCCCGTCGCCAGCATGTAACTAAAAATTAATTGTGTCGGCCCTGTTTGCCCATTCTCGGTACTTGTGTGCATTTTTGGATTAAGCTCAAGCGGGCCTGTTCCCCTGCCTCTACTAACCGCTGATAAACAAAGGCAAAAACATTCAGCCAAATGGGTCAAGATGGCATCAGGATTGCACATCTGTGTGCAGTTTCCCTCCAGTTGCACACTTGTCATGTGTGTGGAGACCGAACAGGGCTGAATTCAGCCAGGGGAGCCGGTTTGTGCCACAGATGATCTGCTAAGGTTAACCAGTGCGGACCGACAAGAGATCCTCGCAAAAAGCCGATAAGAAGGGACCCGCTCGCGCCCACAAGCGTGGTGTCGTCGGCTACAGCAAGAAAAGCGCGCTGCTCGAAGAGGCCATCACCCAGATGAACGCCGGCAAGTATGGCCGGTCGTCCGCATCACTGAAGGAACTGCTCGCTCTAGATCCCCATAACACGGAAGCCCGCAGATTATTTGCGACTCTCCACTTGAAGCTTGGAAGTCTGGTCACCGCCAGGCAGGCCTTCGAGTCCCTCGCGAATGAAGCCATCGGTCGACAGGACTACTGGCTGGCGGAATCGCTCCTGCGAGAGTATCTGGCCGCCGGGCCCCGATGCGTCCCCTTCCTTGAACTGCTGGCCCACGTCTATCAGGCGAAGGGCGACGATATGGCGGCGGTGGGGGAACTGGGAAAGGCCATCGAAATTCTTCGCGACGATCCCGATTTGGAGCACCCCCAAAAGGCCTCACAGCTCTATTCAAAGATCAGGGAACTGGCTCCGGCCAGCCCCGTCGCGTTCCGACTCGCGTCGTTATTCGACGTTCAGACCGGGGAATTTCTCGTTCGTCCTTCGAGCGCTGCATCCCCGGTTTCCGTCGACGAGGCTCCCGAGTCACTCCAGAACGCCGGACCTTTCGGTATTGCGACGGAAACCGTTCCATCGGAGGTCATGCCGTGGGAGCAGATTGAAGAACCGGCCGCAGATTCGATCGATGCGTCCGGATCGTTGACCCACGCGAATCTCCCGGTTACGCACGAAGCACAGGAGCAGGGAACCGCTCCATCTGAGGAGGAGCCGCCGAGTGTGCCGGCCGAGCCGGTTTCCCTTAATCAGGATGCGATCTCCCCGCTCGAAGGGGCGGCTCCTCAGATTGATGTCACAGTTGCGCTGCTCCAGCCGGCGGGCACCGCATTCGAAACCCCGGCAATTCCCGAGCCGGCGGAGTCCGCGAACCCATCCCTGATAGAGCGCAGCACGTTGCCGCCGGCAAGTGAGCGGGACGTGCGGGAAACGCAGAATGGCGAGGAAACGTCGGCTCCCTCGGTCCCGGAAACCGAATTGCTGAAAGCCGTTCCCTCTCCCATGCCGTGGGAGCAGGTCGCCGATTCTTCTATTGTGATTCCCGAGCCGGACTCTCCCTCTGCACAGGCCTCTGTCTCATCTCGGGATACGAGCGCGCAATCGCTTGAGGCAGAGGTCGGCGGCTCTGCGCCTCCCGTCCCATTCGAGCCGGTATCGACTGCCGCCGGGGATGCCGGCACGCTGCCGGAATCGGTTGAGGCCGCATCCACCGGTGTCTCCTCCGGGTTGCCGTCGCCGATGCCGTGGGAGCAGGTCGCAGACGGCGCGATGCAGATTCCGGAGGCCGAGTCTTCCCCGGTCCCTGACGGGATCCTCTCGGGGGAATTGACTCTTGCTGCTCCTGACGTCACCCCGCAGAGCGCTCCGCCGTTGCCGTCGTCCGATCCGATCCCGTTTCAACCGGCGGACCAGACGGCCGCCGCCGTTTCGGACCGTTCAGCTGATGCGGAGGAATTCCGGCTCGATATCGCCGCTCCGGAGAAGGAGTCCCCAACGGAATCCGCCACGGAGACTTCTCGAACAAGCTCCTTCTCGTGGAATTCGGTCTTCGACAAGGCATGGAAGTTCGCAGCCGGAACCACGTCGCCGGGCACCCCGACTCCCTCTGAAAAGCCGCAGGAAGAGTCGTGGGATCTTCAGGATGTCGGACGGAATCGCGAGTCGGAGCCTGTCCATCCCGGCTCTGGCCCGATCGAAGCGGCCGTTGCTCCGCAAACGTCGCCGCTTCCGACGGAGGAAGCGATCGTTTCGGGGGGGCTCGCATCGTCACCCGGTCATCCATCCGGCCAAGCCGTCGAGGAACGCGCCGTTCGCGGAGAAGACACGTTCAGGGTCGCAAGCGCTCCGGCAGCTTCTCCCGCTCCGGAACCCGAGTCCTCTTTCCCGGAGCCTATTGAAAGCGGCACCGCCGTTCTGCCGGCATACCAGGCTGCGTTGAGCCCGGACAGCGAGCTGGCTTCCCCGGTGCTGCCCGCCATGCCGGTGTCATTTTCGACGGTTGTCGAAGAACAGCATATTCCCGAGGCCGAACCGTCGGCCGTAGAGCCGCTGGAGATGACGGAGCCGGTCGAACCGGTCCATCCGGAATCATCGTCCGTTGCCCTCGCTCCGGAGCCCGCACCGGTCGAGCCACAGCCGGTTTCCGAGGAACTCTCTCAAACGGTCAATGTCGCGCCGACCATTGCAGAGCCGCCTCCGCCGGT
>DIHJ01000071.1:4793-23999 GCA_002420105.1 Nitrospira sp. UBA5699 | reverse complement strand
GCCTCCGCCGGTTGGAGCGCCGTCCCACTGGAATACCGGTGAAGTGGCGGTGCAGTTGCACCGCCCCACTGCCAAGAAGAAAAAGTGGGAGAAGCAGCCGAATGAGGCCGCCGAGGCCCCTCCCGTGCCGGCCGCCGGATTCGAATCCCTCTCAGAACAACTGTCCGAGGCGATCCGCGAGTGGGAGTCGGCTCCCGCCGAGGCGACCGCACCTCCTGTCTCTGAAGCGATCGCGCCGGCTGTGGAAGACACGCGCCCGGATTGGATGCAGGCGAGCGACGCCATCACCTTCGGACAATCGCCCGGGCAGGTATCGGAAGCGCCGACTCCCGGGACCCCGGCAACCTCCGAAAGTGTCTCGCTCCGAGAAGAGTTCGAACCGGCTTCCTCCACCGCGGCGTCGGCAGTCGACGTGCTCTTTTCGTCCGGCGGCACCGACAGCCACGTGCGCACCCATGAGCCGGTGGCCTGGTCGAAGCCGCGTCCGCGGCTCATGGCCCGTCTCCATCGCGTGCGCATCGGGGTGTCTTCCTTCGTCGGTTCCTGTTTTTCGACGACCCGGTCGCTCACGTTCTTGGCGTTGATGATCGGCGTCACGACGACGGTTGTCGCGGTACTGGCGATCGGTGCGCTCGGTCTGGCCTGGATGACGATGGAAAGTCCCCCGAGTACGCTGTATCAGAATCTGACGATCACTCCGTCCCGCACGGTCACGGATCCGAAGAAGAACGGCTATTTCCTGCTCCTGGGATTCGACGCGCCTGCCGGCAAGGACCCCGTGCAAGCCGGCTATGAACGGAAGGCGGGAGAACAGGATGCCGCCGCCGCGCAGGCCTGCATCGGCGGGGACGACGCAATCGATGGAGTTTCCTCGGGTGGAGCCTCCGCCCATGTCGTCAAAGGTTGGTTCCGGAGCGGGGATCCCGTGGGACAGCTGAAGGGACAGGGCGACACCGTTCGATCGCTGGCTTCGCGCGAAGCCTCGTCGCTCGCCAGGTACCAGCAGTGGCTGACGATGCCGTTCGACGACTGGGGCTACGGGCAGTTGCTGAGCCCGAACTGCGGTCATGTGCTCCTGGCGCATCGCTTGTTCCTGCTGGAAGGCTTCGGCCAGGATTCCGCCGTCGGTCTCGACCGGCTGGAAACCGATCTTCAAGCCTGGCGCGCCGCGTTGGGACAATCAAAAACGCTGATGATGAAGATGCTGGCCGTCGCGGCGGTGCAGGACGATGTGACCATGGCCTCCGGACTCCTGAGCCATGCGGAACTCGACGGGAGCTCCCTGACACGGTTGAGCAAGATGGTCCGCCCGCTCGACCAGGTCGAACTCTCCGTGCGTTGGCCGATGCAAAGCCACTTCGTGTGGGCGACGAAAGGGGTTGCCGCCGAGTTGAAAGAGGACAGGTCCAACGACCGCCCCTGGTACGTGTCGTTGGTGGCGGCCATGAAACTGCCGGTCCAGCGCCGCGCCAACGCCTATGCCGAATACTACGAGGCCACGAACAAAGCCGTGGCGGAAGGCCGGTTCACGAACCTGCCGAAACCGTCCGGTTTCATCCGGACGCCTGCGACCAGTCTGGTGGACTACCTCGCCAATCCCGTCGAACACATCGTCGGCATTGAGCCCCCTCCGGCCTGGGATCCCTACGTGATGCGGGTCGTAGAGACAGACGCCCAACTCCGTCTAGCGGGATTGCAGGCCTGGATCAGACGCGGTCCTCAGGATGGAGATCTGTTGACCCGCCTGGCGAAGGCGGGACAGGCCTATTACGACCCCTTTACGGGCCTGCCGATGCTGGTCAATCAGCGCAAAGGTCTTCTGTATAGCGTAGGGCGGGACGGCAAAGACCAGGAGGGCGACCGTGCTCACGATGTGGCGGTCGCGATTCCCTCGGTGGTCTCCTCATCGTCAGAGGGTAAGCGTATCGCATCCTCCTCCGCTCGATAGCCCGCAACCCCGTTCTTTCAGGAGATTCTGCCCATCCATAGCCCGGCCGGCGACCGCCTTCCGTCAACGCCATTCCCCCTTCTGCGTGGTGAGTGACTAGCGGACGCAATCCTCCACGAGGAAATCGTGACGACCGATCCGTTGGGTCACGGGTCGGCCGGTTGCCGGATCCGGCCTTCTCCGTCGCTTGACAGCTCCGCCGCTGTTCCACAGAATCGCCTTGAGCTGACCTTCCGCGCAGGGAGCAACCGCCATGAACAGACGGGATCCGCATGATTGGAAGCGAACCGCGCGGCAGGGCGTCCGCTCTGCCGGGCCGATACCCACCAGGATCGTCTCGAACGAAGAATTTGCGCCGCCGCCCCAAACCGACGATCAGGCGGCGGTCGAGCGGGCCGTGAGCCGGCTGAGTCAGGAGGTTTCCGGGCGGCTGGGCATGACGCGCCGCAGCTTTCTCAAGACCTCCGGCGGCATGGCTGCGGCCTTGGTGGCAATGAACTCCGTGTTCGGCCGGTTCTTCGATGTGCTCCACGCCGAGCTCTTCGAGCCCTCGGCCTTCGCCGAACAACAAGGGGCGCCGGTTTTCATTTTCGACGTCCAGACCCATTACGTCGGGTCGCACTACGATCCGACGGACGCCGAGAGCCGGCGCAAGGGGGCCGTGGCCAAGGAGGCGCTGCTCGGGCTCCGCCGACGCGCGCGCGAAACGGGGCTGAACCCGCTGCTCACCGGCGATCACGGCACGCTTGACGACCTGTCCTGGCAGAATTTCGTCAAAGAGGTGTTTCTCGACAGCGAGACGTCGATCGGCCTGATCAGCACGCCGCCCGGACCCTATCCGCAGGAAGCCGTGGTGCCTCCGGCGGAGATGGCCCATATTCGCGACGAGATCAACCGCCTGGCCGGCTCCCAACGTATGCTGGCCCATGGGCTGGCGACGCCTCAGCTGGGGACGGCGGACCTCGAGTTCATGGCGATGCAGGCGGAGCGGCTGCGCGTCGATGCCTGGAAATGCTACACGGGCTCCTGTCCGAAGGGATTCGACCGGGGCTGGCGGATGGATGACGAACGGATCGCCTATCCCATGCTCGAACAGGCCAGGAAGCTGAATGTGAAACGGGTCTGCGTCCACAAGGGATTGCCGCTCGGCCCGGTGCCGGAGTACAACCATCCAAAGGACCTCATCAAGGCCGCCAAGGATTTCCCCGACATCGACTTCCTCGTCTATCATTCGGGTCTCAGGGGCGCCGCGTCCGTCGATGAGCTGTTTGCCCGGACGGGGGAGATCCCCTGGACCACCGAGTTCTGCCGGATGAAGGCGGCAGAGACCGGCATCCGGAACATCTATATGGAGCTCGGTTCGACCTTCGCGCAGCTCGTGACGACGCATCCGGCGGTCTGCGCGCATCTGCTCGGGCAGATCCTGCGGGCCTTCGGCCCAGACCATGTGCTCTGGGGGACGGATTCCATTTGGTACGGCACACCGCAATGGCAGATCGAGGCGTTCCGGCGCTTCCGGATCCCGGAATCGATGCAAGAGCAGCACCGGTATCCACCGCTGACCCGTGAAACGAAGGCGAGGATCTTCGGCTTGAACGCCGCGCGGGTGTTCGGCGTCGACGTCGCGGCGACGAGGCGCGCGGTGCCGGAGGATTATGTGGGACGCTTGCGGATGAGTTATCGTGAGGAAGGACCGGAACCGAGTCATCGGCTGTATGGCTGGGTTGCTGACAAGAGGAAAGGCTGACAGGCTGACAAGCATCAGGCAAACAGAAGACTCCATTGTCAGCATGTCAGCCTGGTGCCTGTTAGCAGGGACATTTAAGAGGAGACTGAGAGCATGAAGAGCGAAATTCTGTATCCTGGCGCGTTTCCGATGGTGCGGGTGGAGTTGGCGGCGGGGGAGACCATCAAGGCCGAGTCCGGGGCGATGGTGGCTTCGTCGCCGACGGTGGATATCGAAAGCAAGATGGAAGGCGGGTTTCTGGGGGCGCTTTCGCGCAAACTGCTGTCGGGAGAAAAATTCTTCTTTCAGACGCTGCGGGCCAGTCGCGGGCCGGGAGAAGTCCTGCTCGCGCCGACGGTACCAGGTGAAATCGTGATTCTGGAACTCGACGGCCTCAACGAATACATGGTGCAGAAGGACGGGTTTCTGGCCGGCGCCGAATCGGTGAAAATCGAGAGCCAGATGCAAAGCTTCAGCCGCGGGCTGTTGGGCGGCGAAGGGTTCTTCATTTTGAAGATCAGCGGCACGGGCGCGCTGATTCTCAACAGCTTCGGCGCGATTCATCGGATCGACCTGAAGCCCGATCAGGAATATATCGTGGACAACAGCCACCTCGTCGCCTGGTCCGCCACGACGTCCTACAACATCGAACGGGCCGCCTCGGGCTGGGTGGCGAGCTTCACGTCCGGCGAAGGCTTCGTCTGCCGGTTCCGCGGGCCCGGCGTCGCCTACATTCAAAGCCGCAACCCCGGAAGTTTCGGCGCCTGGATCAGACAATTCATCCCGGTCTCGGAGTAGGGGATAACGGTGTAAGGGGGTAAAGGGATAAGGGGATGGAAACATGAGTGACGGGACGCAAACAGTGTTGCCCCCTTACCCCGGTATCCCGTGTGCCCCGCTATGAATTCGAATGCCCTCTGTTTCGGCGAGGACCTTCCTGCGACCGGGATGCCTTGCCACGTCGAGGTGTCGGCGGTCGGCCTGATGGTGCGGTTCGGGGATGTTGCGCCGGACTCCGGCGGACCGCCCGTCCCGTTCGATGCGCTGGCCGTCTTCGCCGGCGGGCTCAACCATGACCAGCTCGTGGTCAGATGGGGGAACGGATCGGACGCCCGCACGGTCTATCTGAAAGATCCCGCCCTGATCCGCGCGTTCCGGGCCGCGGCTCCGCCGGACCTCACGAGGGATCTCGAAGCCACGGCGGCGAAGGTCCGGCAGGCGCGGATGCGGCAGCGGACGGTGTGGGCTGTCGCGGCGGGTGCGGCGGGCGCGCTGGCATTGGTCCTCTGGCTCGGCTCCGATCTGGTCGTCGCATTCGCGGTCGATCGTATTCCGCCGGCATGGGAGCAGAAACTCGGGGAGGCGGCCTATCGCGATTTTCTCCTGCAACAGTCCGTCGTCAGGGAAGGTCCGGCTGTGACCGCCGTCCATGACATCGTGCAGCGGCTGTCCGAGAAGATTCCCGACAATCCCTACACGTTTGAAGTGGCCGTCGTGAAGAGCGATGTCGTCAATGCGTTCGCCCTGCCCGGCGGCTATGTCGTCGTCTTCACCGGTCTGATGAAGAAAGCCGAGAGCGGGGAGGAAGTGGCCGGGGTGTTGAGCCATGAGTTGAATCACGTCCTGCAGCGGCACGGCCTCGAACGCATCGTGAAGCAGCTCGGACTGGCTGCGGTGGTGACGATCGTGCTCGGGGACCAACAGGGGCTGATCGGACTCATGAAACAGGTGGGCGTGGAACTGTTGACCCTCAAATTCGGCCGTGAGCAGGAAACGGAAGCCGACGTCACCGGCTTGCGGTTGCTCCACCGGGCCAAGATCGATCCGGCCGGCATGATCCGGTTCTTCGACCGGTTGTCGGAGCAGGACAAGGAACGCGTCGAGATTCTCTCGACCCATCCGATGAGCGAGAGCCGGGCCGCGCGGCTCAAGGAAGAAGTCGCGGCGTTGCCCAAGCAAATGCCGGAGCCGTTCGAATTCGATTGGAAGACCGTGCAGGGGGCCCTGGGCGGGTCCGAATCGGTGCGCCCATGAGCCGGGTGCGATCCCTGCGCATCGGCATCATCGCCGACACGCACGGTCTGTTCGATCCGGCGATCCTCCGGCATTTCCGGGGCGTGGCCCGGATTCTCCATGCCGGGGATATCGGAGGGCGCTCCGTGCTCAAACAACTGCGCGCGATCGCGCCCGTGACGGCGGTGTCCGGCAACGTCGACGGATACGGACGAAGCGGGTTTCCTTCCGAACGCATCGTGAAACTGGCGGGCCGGCGCATCGCGATCCGTCACGTCCTCTACGCGGGCGGCAAGTTGACCGGGGAGGGCCGCGCGTATCTCGAACGCGAGCGGCCGGATCTCTGTATTTTCGGCCACACGCACCGTCCGAAGGTGGAACGGTTCGGCACGACGCTGCTGGTGAATCCCGGTTCGGCCGGCCCCAAGCGATTCACGCTGCCGCGGGGTCTGGGCATCCTCTCTCTGCGGAACGGCCGGTTCGTCCCGCGGCTCATTCCGTTGCGGGATCGCGCGGAGTCCGTCTAGACGCGCAGGGGGGAAACGCACTTTTCATGGTCCCGAACGGCACGATCGGTTATATAAAAAACTATCACCGAGGGCATGCATTGTTCATGCAGAAACAAGGAGGCGATCAGATGAAGTTGCTGGTGAACGGCCTGGCGGTCGCGGTGCTCGCGGCCGTCTTGCAGACAGGAATCGCGTTCGCGCTGGGCAATCCGGACAACGGCCCGGGTTGCGGATTGGGCAAGCTGGCCTGGTCGGATTACGGGGGCCAAAAACAAATTGCGCCGCAGATTTTCATGGCGACGACGAACGGGACGTTCTGGAGTCAGACCTTCGGGATTTCTTCGGGGACGTCGGGTTGCACGAACGACGGCGTGATCATGAAAAACAAGCATGTCAATCTGGCCGGCGGGGCGTTCGAAAGTCTCAAGCAGGAAATGGCCAGAGGAGAAGGGGAGCATCTTGCGTCCCTCGCCACGTTGCTGGGGGTGCCGGTCGACGAGCAGCCGGTGTTTTTCTCGCTGGTCCAGGAAAAATACGCGTCGTTGGTTCAGTCGGAAGACACGACGGCGCTGGCGATGCTGCAAGCGATTCAAGAAGCGATGGCGGGACATCCCGTGCTGGCGAAGGTCGCGCGCGCCGACTGACATCCCGGCGCCGTCATGAGGCGCATCCGGCGCGAGCATTTTTTGCTCAACATATTCGATCGATTGCGCTATAATCCCGCTCAGTCGGTCAGACCGGTAGCATTGTTGCCTAACCAATACTAACGGAGGAGGACTTATGAAGAAAGTGCTCATGTTGTCTGTGGCGGTGCTTTTCGGCATGCAGGCCGGCCTTGCAATGGCGGCGAATCCTGACACCGGCCCGGGTTGCGGTCTGGGCAAGCTGGCCTGGGGGGACTATAAAGGTCAGAAGGAAATCGCCCCGCAGGTGTTGATGGCCACGACCAACGGCACCTTCTGGAGCCAGACCTTCGGGATCAGCACCGGCACCTCCGGATGCACGAATGACGGCAAGATCATGGGGGACAGCAAGACCGTCATGTTCGCGGAACTGAACTTCGAGAACCTGTCCCAGGAAATGGCGCAGGGACACGGCGAACACCTGGCCTCCATGGCGACGCTGATGGGGGTTCCGGCGGAGCATCAGGCGGAATTCTTTGCCATGACACAGGAGCGATACACCTCGTTGGTCAAGGCGGGAGAAGCCTCGCCTGTTGCGATGGTGAAGGCGTTGAATGACGCCGTTGCCGCGCATCCCGTGCTGGCTAAGGTCTCACTCCGCTAATCTCATCGTGCGGGGTCCCGACCTTTCGGGGTCGGGACCCCGAGCTGCGTTCGTCATCCACATTGTTAGTTATCGTCCTTCTCCTCTCCCTCGTCTTACGTCCAACAGACGTTCAGGCGCTCACTGATCCGGAACAAGTCTATGCGGGGGAACTGATCGCCCGGGCCAGGGCTCTGACCCTCTCGGAAGCGCGGGAATGGCACGTGCTGCTTCATTATCGCCCACGCCTCTTCGGCGGATATGAAAGCGAACAAGACGATCCGGGCTTCTTCCTGTCTTCCGAAGGTAAGACAAACCCGTCCGCCGAGCTTGAAGCCACCCTGACCGGGTTCTTTTCTGACGAACTCGTCGGACGATCGAAGCAGCCGGCGCAATGCGCATTTGTGGCCCGCTATCACTGGTTGAAGGAGAAACTGGCGTTCGACGAGACTCGCCTGAAGCCGACGATCTGCGAGCGATTCGATCGATGGTTCGTGGATTTTGACGTTGACGCGGTCACGATGATCTTCCCCGCCGGCTTTATGAACAATCCATCCTCGATGTTCGGGCATACGTTTCTGCGCATCGACCAGCGGGGCCAAACGGAACAGACGCGCATTCTCGCCTATACCCTCAACTATGCGGCCGAGCTGCCACCGGATGTTGGTCCGGAGTATGCGATCAAGGGCGTGTTCGGAGGCTATAAAGGATATTTCTCCACAATTCCGTACTACCTGAAGGTGCAGGAGTACCGCGATCTCGAAAATCGGGATATCTGGGAGTATCGGCTACGGCTCTCTCCGATTCAGCTCCGGCGATTGCTGATGCACGCGTGGGAGATGGGCAATGCCTATTTCGATTACTTTTTCTTCAAGGAGAATTGCTCGTATCACATTCTCTCTCTGCTCGAAGCGGCCGAGCCGTCCCTGCGCCTGACGGATCAATCCCTCTTCGTGACCATCCCGACGAACACAATCCGGCAGATTATGGCCCACCCCGGTCTCGTCGGCGACGTCGTGTACCGGCCGGCTCGAGCGACGTTGGTCAGGCGAAAGCGCGATCGGTTGACCCATGAAGAGCGGGATGTCCTGTACCGCTTGGTGGAGGACTCGTCTTCGGCCAAATCGGAACCATTTACCGGGTACCAGCCGATGAGGCAAGCCTTGCTGCTCGATATTGCGTCCGACTATCTGCTTGTGAAAAGTACGGGAGATTCGGAGTCGGCCAAGGCGGCCAAAAGCCGAAATCGGGACCTTCTGACCGTTCGAAGCGGAATAAAGCTTCAGCCGGAGCCCATTCCGATCACACCGTTCACAGATCGACCGGACTTGGGACACGGCACCGCGCGGGCCGGCGTCGGGGTGGGGTGGCGGAACAAGCAGCCGTTCGACGAGTTGTCGATTCGTGCGGCGTATCACGATCTGCTCGATCCCGAAAACGGCTATACGCCCGATGCCCAGATCGAGGCGCTGTCGTTGGCGGTGAGAAAGTACGCGCCGACAAGTTGGAGCGACTCAAGTTTCAGCAAGAACCTCGGCGATTCCCAGATACGTCTCGAACGCTTCACGTTGCTCAACATGGTGTCGTTGTCCCCGATGGACGGACTGTTTCATGCCCCCTCGTGGAAATTCGGCATCGGCATGCAGACCGTTCGGCACAACGAGTGCCGGCTCTGCAGCAACGGCTATTTCAACGGCGGCATCGGCGGGGCGGTTGAAAGCCACTGGATGAGGCGGGAATTGTTCTTCGCGTTCGCCGAGGCCGAGGCCAATTACAGCAAGGCCTATGAAGAACGCCATCGCATCGGCGGCGGCGGCACGGCGGGCATGCTGACGGACTTCACCGACCGGTGGAGGCTGCTCCTCTCGGGCACGTATCTTCGCTATGCGCTCGGAGAGAAGAGTGACGACTTCCGATGGACCGTGGGCCAGCGGTTCACGCTGTTGCAGAACCTCGTGCTCCGGCTGGACTACAACCATCGGGACCACGACAACGACGTGATCTTCAGTTTTCAGGCATTCTTCTAGCCCGCGCTCACGGAGAGGTTGTCGATTGGGAAGGTGCGGGCTGCACGGAGGCGGGCGGTTGGTCTGATCGCGGCGTCGGGCGTTTCCGGATATGCTTCTCCTGTTCCTCCTGGGCCGCTTTCATCTCCGGAGAAAGAGGGGGCGGGGTATATCCGGACAGGGCGATCGCGCGATTATCCGGACCGTAGACGACCTTGGTTTCTTCGTCATGTCCCTGCGTCAACTCGATAAAACTGTAGATCGGCTCTCCAAGAATGCCGATGATGGTCAGCCACGCATAGCCCCACATCGCGGCTCGCCCGGGGTTTACGGTATTCCCCACTTCGTATTTGTATGTGGCTTCCTGCGTGCCGTCGGCCATGGATTGGGTCGACACCGGCGCATCCATTTCGAACTCAATCTCCTCCCGAGTTGCTCCCACCTTGACGTAGTCGAAATTTGGCTCCGGATGACCGGAGAGCGCCATCCCGATCGAACAGCCCGAGAGGATGAGGGGCGCAGAAACTCCGATGAGAGTCGGCAGGATCTTCCGTAGCATTACGGGCCTCATCGCCTCGTTGGAATGAAGACGATACCGTGCAGGCGGCAAGGCATGCGAATGCGCGTGTTATAGCGAAGTGATCATACCGTGACAAGAGCATTTTTGCGTGAGGCCGTCGAAATGGACGTATTTCCCCGGTCACCTCCCGCGCCCTTTCCTCTCCGGATCGGTTCGGCTATTCTCCTCCGGTGGGCCTTCTCGATCAATTCTTCGTCTTTCATCCCGATCCCTGGCAGGACCGCGACTGGCGCGCACAGAGCGGGTTGCCGCTCGAGGACGTCTGGTTCCAGGCGGCCGACGGCGCGAAGCTCTTCGGCTGGTATGTGGAGAATCCCGCGACGTCCGCGGTGATCCTCTGGTGCCACGGCAACGCCGGCAACGTCATCAATCGTCTGGACAATCTGCGCGAACTGTACCGGCTCGGGCTGTCGGTCTTCCTGTTCGACTACCGCGGCTACGGCCGCAGTCAGGGGCGACCGTCGGAGGAAGGGCTCTATTTGGACGCGATCGGCGCGTACGACTACCTCACGCGGACGCGGATGATCCGGCCGGAGCGCATCGTGATCTTCGGCCGGTCCCTCGGCGCCGCCGTGGCGGCGGAAGTCGCCTCCCGCAAGCCGGCGGCCGGGCTGATTCTCGAATCGCCGTTTCCGTCGATCGAAGCCGTCGGGAAATTTCACTACGGCGGGCTTCCGGTCCATTGGCTGCTGGGGAGCGATTTCCGGTTGATCGACCGTCTGCCGGAGTTGTCCCTTCCGAAACTGATCCTCCACGGCGATCGGGACGACATCATCCCCCTCGAGCTGGGGCGGCAGGTGTTCGAGAAGGCGCTCCCCCCGAAATCCTTCTATGTCATCGAGGGCGCCGACCATAATAATACCTACCAAGTCGGGGGGTCCTCCTACTTCCGGCAGTGGGTCGAGTTCGTACGAGGCGTACTGCGATCCTGACGCCGTCCGTGAAAAATAGTTTGGCGGCCGCCGTGACTTTTGGTACAGTGCGCGGCGGTGATGCCGCGCCTCCGCATTCCGGAGAGGCTTGGCGGGTACCCTCACGGAACAAGGAGGCTGGAGTGGGGTTTGGGTTGCGTTCGGGTGTCGCCTGCGTGCTCGGCGTTGTGGTCCTGTTGTCGACCGGCTGCGTCGGACGGACCGGAGTTCCAAACGGGACCGGCCAGGCCGACGGCCGTTCCTCTTTCCCGGATCCCGAATCGCGTCTCTCCGCCCCGTTGCTGGTGGCGGACGCGAACGGCCCTGCGCTTGCAGACGCGCCCGTGGCGGTTGCGCAGGCTCAACCGGACGCCGCTCCGCCGGAGGAACCCTTCGATCCCTTCGCCAAGGCGGATGAAGAGGCGGGCGAGGAATACGATCCGTGGGAGCCGTTCAACACGAAGATCTTCGAGTTCAACCGGCAGGTGGATCGATTCATCCTCAAGCCGGTGGCCAAGGGCTACAACTTCATCATACCGGACTTGGTCCAGGTCGGCATCAGCAACATGTTCTACAACATCCGCTTTCCGCCGCGCTTCTTGAACAACGTCTTTCAGGGGAAGCTCAAAGGCGCCGGCATCGAGGTGGGGCGGTTTCTGCTCAACAGCACGGTGGGCATCGCGGGGTTTTTCGACCTCGCGAAGGACGTCGACCTGGTCACGCCTGAAGAGGATTTCGGGCAGACGCTCGGCTTCTACGGGGTCAAACCGGGCCCCTATCTCGTGCTGCCGCTGCTGCCGCCTTTTACGGTCCGCGATTTCACGGGCTTTATCGGCGATATCGCGCTCAATCCGGTCAACTGGATGGTCGCGCCGATCATCGAGGTGGACGGCGTGCCGTCCGTCATCGCGCACAAGAACCGTATGACCTCGACCTTCGTTCAGCTCGGCGCGCGCGTCGGCGAGATCGTGAACGACCGGTCCCGCAACCTGGAAAAATTCCAGGGCGTCGAAGAAGCGACGCTCGACCTCTACACCGCCGTCCGCAACGCCTATCTGCAGAAGCGGGCCAAAGCGGTCAAGGAATAAGGCAAGGGGCTAGGGGGGCAGGGCTGGAGGAGGCGCATCTCCAGGCGTCTTGGCCCCTTGCCGTGCGCCTCTCGCCCGCATCACGAAATCACCCCGAGTTCTCGACCGACCTTGGCAAACGCCGCGACCGCGCGCTTGAGTTGCTCGCGCGTATGGGCCGACGACATTTGCACCCGAATCCTCGCCTGACCTTCCGGCACCACCGGATAGCTGAAACCGACGACATAGAGCCCCTCCTGCAACAATCGATCGGCCATCGACGTGGCCAGCGCCGCGTCTCCCAGCATGACGGGAATGATGGGATGCTGGCCGGGAACCAGGCGGAATCCCAGGGCGGTCAGCTGCGAACGGAAGAACGTCGCGTTGGCATGGAGCGTCGTCCGCAAGGCATCGCCCTGTTCCACAAGCGCGAGCGCCCGGAGCGCGCCGGCAGCGACGACCGGCGGCAGCGCGTTGGAAAACAGGTAGGGGCGCGAGCGCTGGCGAAGCAGCTCGACGATCTCGGATCGCCCCGTCGTGAACCCGCCCGTGGCGCCGCCGAGGGTCTTCCCCAACGTACTCGTGACGATCTCGATGCGGTCGGCCACGCCGAAATGGTCGGGGGTGCCCCGCCCGTTGCGGCCGAGGACGCCGGTCGCGTGACTGTCGTCCACCATCACGGCCGCATCGTAACGGTCCGCGAGCTCGACGATCCGGTCCAGTTTGGCAAGATCCCCGTCCATGGAAAACACGCCGTCCGTGGCGATCAGCCGCAGGCGGCAGTCGCGCGCCTCCTGCAGCCTGGCTTCGAGGTCCGCCATATCGGAGTGGGCGTAGCGCCACCGTTTGGCCTTGCAGAGCCGGATACCGTCGATGACGCTGGCGTGGTTGAGCGCATCGCTGATGACGGCGTCCCGCTCGTCCAGGAGGGTTTCAAACAGTCCTCCGTTCGCGTCGAAACAGGAGCTGTAGAGGATCGCGTCATCGGTGCCCAGGAAGGCGCTGACGGCCCGTTCGAGCTGTTTGTGCAGGTCCTGCGTACCGCAGATGAACCGCACCGAGGCCATGCCGTAGCCGTACCGCCGCATGCCGTCCGTAGCCGCCCGCACGATCTCCGGGTGATTCGCCAGGCCCAGGTAGTTGTTGGCGCAGAGGTTCAAGACATGTCCCTGCGCGACGCGGATATCCGAGCCCTGCGCGCTCAGCAGCTGTCGCTCGGCTTTATAGAGGCCGCGCGCCCGGATGTCGGCGAGCTGCTGGTCCAGGATTGTTTTGAGAGAGGCGTAGGCCATGATCGTGTTTGCGAGACTGCGTGACGGGCGAGACTTGCGCGAAACGGAGATTCAGCTCGTCGCACATTTCTCGCATGTCCCGCTCCTCGCGCGAGTCAAGGGAACAGAACGACTTTCCCGCATTGGCCGGAGTTGATCAACTCGAACCCCTTGGCGAACTCGCTCAGGGGAAACGTATGGGTGATGACCGGCTTGATGTTGAGCCCCGCCTTGAAGAGCCCGGCCAGCCGGTACCAGGTTCCGAACAGCCGCCGTCCTGTGATCCCGTGGACTCGGATGCCCTTGAAGATGATCTCGTTGGCCAGATCGAAACTGATGGATCCGGTGGGAATTCCGAAAAGGGTGACGCGCCCGCCGTTCTTGACGGCGCTGAAAGCCTGGTGCAACGCGTTCGGGTTCCCGGACATTTCCAGCGAAGCGTCGACGCCTTCGCCCTCCGTGATGTCGCGAATGGCGGCGGCGATCGCCGCCGGCGAGTCGGTCTTCGCATTCAGCACGTGATCGACGCCGACCTGTTTGGCCAGGTTGAGGCGGTAGTCGCTGACGTCCGAGGCGATGATCGTGGCGGCCCCGGCAGTCCGCGCCACGGCGGCCGAAAAGAGGCCGGTCGGCCCGCAGCCGGTGATCAGGACCGTGTGGCCGGTGAGGTCTTCGGCCAGCGCCGCGTCCACCGCGTTCCCGAGCGGTTCCTGAACGGAGGCGAATTCCGGAGGAATCGCCGGGGAGGTGTTCCATAACACGGTCTCGGGCAGCACGACATATTCCGCGAACGATCCGTCGCGGTCAATCCCGAGGATGCGGTAGTTCTTGCAGACGTGCGCCTGCCCGGTCCGGCATTGGAAGCAGACCCCGCAGGTCAGGTGCGACTCGGCCGCGACGTAATCCCCCACCCGCACGCGCGAGACCTCCGCTCCGATCGCGACGACCTCGCCGCACATTTCGTGGCCGATGATCCGCGGCGGGTGCACACGGCTGTGGGCCCAGGGATCCCAGTTGTAGATGTGCGCGTCGGTGCCGCAGAGCGACGTGGCCTTCACGCGGATCACGGCATCGCGGGGTCCCGGGGCCGGGTCGGGACGGGTGGCGGCGGTCAATCCGGGCTCCGCCGACATTTTGACAAGCGCCCGCATGCCCCCATTGTATAACACTCGGCCGGTCTTGCCTAACCGCGGGGCAAGAATCGGGTTGCAGGAGGGTCCGCGGCCTAGGTAGGATGCCGCCATGAAGGCTCTGTTCCGGCGAAGCCTGATGCCCCTGGCGGGGGCGCTCTGTGTCATGCTACCGTGCTGGATTGCCGTCGAACGGGCCTTTCCCGCCGCCTCCTCTTCCCCTCCCGGGCCGGTCAAACGATGGGCGCACTTTTCGCTGGATCAGCAGGATTCAACGGGGGATCTCCAAACCGGCAAGACGCTGACCCTGTCGATCACCCTGGGCGGAGTCTCTCAAGGGTCCGTACCGGTCGTCGCGCTCTGCGAGTCCATTCTCTTCGAGCCTCAGACCGTCACGCTCGAACCGGATGCCGAGTCATCGACGCTGAAGGCCGTCGTCACGCTCGAACCGATCCCGATGAGCCGCACGTCGGTGCAACCGAAAGCGGCCCGCATCCAGGTCACCTTCGCCAGATTCCGGCAGGACAAGCTCGAACGCTTCATGAAGCGCATCGTCTACGTCACCCTCGATCGCCAGGAGCCGCCGGGCGAAACGAGCGAAGCGGCGCCCGTGCGTCCCGAGGAACCCCCGACCGGCGATCTCGTCATCATGGATGAAGCCCAGCCCGACGTGAACCCGGTCTCCGCCGCCGCGCTGGCCGAGGAGGATCTGATGCCGTTGGCCGATCCGGCCAGGGGCAAGGCCTACTGGCAGCATGTGAGCTATCTGGTCAGCCGAAGCTGGGCCCGGCAGGTCCGGTATGTCCGTCGCGGCCCCAGCAGCGAAACCGTCAAGGTCCATTTCCGGTTGTATCCCAACGGGCGGGCGCAGTTGATCGAGATCGAGAAGGGGTCCGGGGCGCGGGAGATCGACGAGGCCGGTATCTACGCGGTCGTGAACGCCCAACCCTTTCCTCCTTTCCCCGCCGAACTGGGCGAGGAGGCGGTCGATGTCCACGTCCGGATGCGGACCGGCGCCCGGGCCAAGCCGCGCGAGGTACAGTCCGTGACGAATCCGTCGGACGGCAAGGCGGATGCCCCGCCTCCGGCTTCCAAAAAGTAGGACCACCATGATCGAGTGCGATCGGCCGGCGGCTCGACAGACGAAGGGGATGATGCATGACGAGAGGAACGGTGAAAGGGATCTGTGTCCCGGGGTTGTTCGCCTGGCTGTGCTGGCTTCCGGCGGTCGGTCTGGCCGAACCGGCCCGGTGGAACGTGGATCCGGAGCACTCGACGATCGAATTTCGCGTGACGCACATGGTCGTGTCGAAGACGACGGGCCGTTTCACCGACTATCAGGGGTTCATCGACATGGACGCGGACGCCGGCACGGTCACATCGATCGAGGGGAGGATCAACACGGCGTCGGTGAACACCAATCATGAAAAACGCGATGCCCACCTGAGAAATCCGGACTTCTTCGACGTCGGGAAGTATCCCGTCATGACCTACAAGATGAAGAATTACAAGAAAACGACGGAAGGCTACGAGGCCGTGGGGGAGTTGACGCTGCACGGGGTTACCAGGGACGTCACGTTGACGGGACACTTCAACGGAACGACCAAGGACCCGTGGGGCAACACCAGAGCCGGGTTCACGGCGGAAGGGAAGTTGAACCGCAAGGATTTCGGCATGGTGTGGAACAAAACCTTGGACAGCGGCGGGCTCGTCGTCGGCGATGAGGTGTTCCTCAAGCTCGACATCGAATGTATCAAAGCCAAACCGTAAGGCGGGAGGCGTGAAATGCCAGGGGCGAGTGTGAGCCATGATGAGAGGACAAGACGCCAGCCCGACGTAATTCCCTCGCCTGCTCGATCTGCTCAAGGGGAGCGGATCGGAGGCTGACGACCGGCTCGCCATTCCACGGACTATCTCGACGACAATGAACGCGATGGTGCTTTCCCGCCCGGCGGATGTGAACACCTCCCCGTTGCAAGCGCGCGACGTTCCGGTCCCGCAGCCGGGGCCGGGAGAGGTCCTGGTCCGGTTGACGGTCTGCGGCATTTGCCGGACCGACCTGCATGTGATCGAAGGCGAACTCGCGCGTCCCAAGCTGCCGCTGATCCCCGGCCATCAGGCGGTCGGCGTCATCAGCCGCGTCGGTCCCGGCGTGACCGGGAGAACGGCGGGCGAGCGGGTCGGCATCGCCTGGCTGCAGGGAACGTGCGGCCGGTGTGAATTTTGTACGAGCGGCCGGGAGAACCTCTGTCCGGGCGCGCGGTTTACCGGCTATCAGCGCGACGGCGGCTATGCGGAGTATGCCGTGGTGCCGGCCCTGTTTGCCTACCCGATTCCCCCGGTCTTTGCCGATGAAGAAGCGGCGCCGTTGCTGTGCGCGGGGATTATCGGCTACCGCGCGTTGCGCCTGAGCGGGATTCAACCGGGTCAACGGCTCGGCCTGTACGGGTTCGGCGCGTCCGCCCACATTGCGATCCAGATCGCGCGGCATCGGGGCTGCGACATCTACGTCTGCTCCCTCAAGCCGGAACATCAGGCGCTCGCACGCGAGCTCGGGGCCCGTTGGGTCGGCGGGGCATCGGACCCTCCTCCGGTTCCGCTGCATGGATCGATCATCTTCGCCCCGGCCGGCGAGCTGGTCCCTCCGGCGCTCCGCGCGCTGGAACGGGGCGGGACGCTGGCTCTGGCAGGCATCCATATGAGTCCGATCCCCGCGCTCGATTACGATCGTGAGGTATTCGGCGAGCGGGTGATCCGGAGCGTGACGGCCAATACGAGACAGGACGGGCTCGATCTCCTGCGCGAGGCCGCGGCGATTCCGATCAGGCCCCGTACGAAACAATTTCCGTTGGCCGAGGCGAATCGGGCGCTGCAGGCGTTGAAGGCCGGCTCGATCAGGGGAGCGGGCGTGCTGACGATCCCGTGATCGCGCCGCGCGGAAACGCCGCCGGCAAACTGGAAACCGGGACCCCGCTCTATGTTAGGATGCCCGCATGAGACACTGGCTGATCATCGGACCGGCACTCGGAATCTGGCTCTCCGTAAGCTCCCCCGCCCCGGCGCTCGAGTTCACGGCGGATCAGATCACCAAGATCGACGGGCGGACGCACAAGGCCGTCATCTATTACCGCGACCAGATGTGGCGCATCGAACATCATTCGATGGGGCCGGTCAACGTCAGCATCGTCCGCAAGGACAAGCAGGTCGTGTGGCTGCTCCTCTCGCGGATGAAGCACTTCAAGACCGTGCCGTACGATCCGGAGCAGGATCTCCGGGTGACCGAAAGACTCGACGGCGAGGTGTCGCGGCAGGAGATCGGCACGGAGCAGCGCGAGGGGCATCCGACGACCCTGTTCGAAGTGACGACGAAGCAAGGGGAGCGGGTGGAAGTCTATTACCAATGGGTGGCGACGGATATCCATTTTCCGATGAAGCTGGCGAAGAAAGACGGCAGCTGGATCGTGGAATACCAGCATGTGAAGCTGCGGGCGGTGTCGGACTATCTGTTCAACCTGCCGGTGAATTTCCAGCCGCTGGAAGAGTTCGAGAAACCGGCGCCGAATGAGCCGCCGGAACAGGGGATGTGAGGGACGGTCCGCGTAACAAGGAGGGGATTGATCGTGGGGAGCAGAGGATTTGTGCTCGGGATGGCCGCCATGGGGTTTCTGGCAGTCGGCGGGATGGCGCAGGCCATGGATGTGGGCGACGTCAAGCAGGAGTGGACGGCGGAGGGGAAAAAGCTCGCCGCGGAACGCGTGAAGCTGCCCGCCTACGACGAGATGGTGCGCATTCCCGCCGGCGAGTTCACGATGGGGAGCGACAAGAAGGTCGATCGCAATGCCTATCTGGTCGAACTCCCGCAACGGAGGGTCTATCTGGACGCCTACGACATCGACAAGTACGAGGTGACGACCGTGCAGTATCTCAAGTTCGTGCTGGCCACGAACCGGCCCCCGCAGGTGGATTGGAAGTTCGACGGGGGCAATTTCCAGGAGACGATGGTGGCCCACCCCATCATGCACGTGACCTGGTACGAAGCCGACGAGTACTGCCGCTGGGCGGGCAAGCGGCTGCCGACGGAGGCGGAGTGGGAGAAAGCGGCCCGGGGCGATGCGGACGCGCGCATTTATCCCTGGGGGAACGAGATGGCCGGCCTCTCGCGCGCCAATTACGGCAGGGGCGGGCTCTCCGGGCCGGTGCGCGACCGTCCCGAACGGTTGCTGCTCTACCCGCCGATTATCTCCGTGTTCAAGTACGACAATTCCGTCAGCCCCTACGGCCTGTTCCAGATGGGCGGCAACGTGGCCGAGTGGGTGGCCGACTGGTACGACAAGGATTACTACAAGACGGCGCCGAACCGGAATCCCAAGGGGCCTGAGAAGGGCACGCAGAAGGCCTTCCGCGGCGGCGGCTGGATCGACAGCACCCCGAGCGTGCGCGTGTCGCAGCGGAACGGGACCGATCCCAAGACCTCGATGAACTGGCTGGGCTTCCGCTGTGCAAAAGACGCGACGGACGGGGCGGGAGAGCCGCCGTCGGACGCGACACCGCGACAGACGAGCGCACAGTGACATGTGAGTCGGGCCGGTCGGCGGGGAATTTCTCGCCGTCGGCCGGCCCGTTGACGTTCCGTTTTCTCAGAATCCCCGCCGCATAGAGGCGCTTCTGCATCGCAAGGGCCGCCGCGACATCTCGCGACGGCCTCCAGAATCTCGCAGCCGACCTCCGCTCCCATCGACGGCTCTCCGGCCGGCCCTGCCGGTAAGTCGCGGTACAGAC
>DIHJ01000071.1:0-4655 GCA_002420105.1 Nitrospira sp. UBA5699 | reverse complement strand
GACGACATGCCTCGACCTCGGCGCGTCCCTTCCTCGACCGGCTGGTCCTCGTGGCCGCGTTGCTCCTGATGGTCTTGCCGGTCTATGCGGAAGCGGAGAGCCGGCAGCCGGCGGAAGGGATCTCGGCGGAACAGCATGAGGAGGCGGTTCAGCGAGGGCGCGACGTTTACTATAAGACGGAGGGCGTCGTCAGCGGCCTCCCGGCTCCAAAAACCGAAGACAATACCGAGCACTATCCCCGGTATAACTTCGAGAGTCGCGTGCTCATCTGGTTCGCCAACCAACAACATCTGTACTACGGGAGCTTCGTGCTGGCGGTGCCGATCTTCTGCATGATCATCGAGTTCATCGGCATGATGACGAAGGACAAGGCGCTGGCGAAGCGGTACGACCGGCTCGCCTACGACTTCGTCAAAATCAGCCTGACCGCCTATTCCCTCACGGCCATTCTCGGGGGCATCCTGTTATTCACGTTCCTCACGCTGTATCCCACGTTCTTCGGCTATCTGTCGAGCATCTTCCGTCCGGTGATGCATTTGTACGCGCTGCTGTTCGTGGCCGAGAGCGGCACGCTCTACGTGTATTACTACGGCTGGGAAAAGATGCAGGACGGATTTTTGAAGTGGATCCATCTGAGCCTGTCGGTGGTGCTCAACACGATCGGCACCGTGCTGATGTTTCTGGCCAACTCGTGGATCGCGTTCATGATGTCTCCCGCCGGCGTGGACGAGGAAGGACGCTATCTCGGCAACATCTGGCACGTGCTCCACACCGCGCTCTGGAACCCGCTGAACCTGCACCGCATTCTCGGCAACATGGCTTTCGGCGGAAGCGTCGTGGCCGCCTATGCGGCCTACCGGTTTCTCGCGGCCAAGACCCGGGAGGAGCGGGCCCACTACGACTGGATGGGGTATGTGGCGATGTTCATCGCCGTGCTGTTCCTGGTGCCGCTGCCCTTCGCCGGCTATTGGCTCATGCGGGAGGTCTATGCCTACCGGCAGCAGATGGGGATCACGCTGATGGGCGGTCTGCTCGCCTGGCTGTTCATCATCCAGGCCACGATGATCGGCGCGCTCTTTCTCACCACCAGCTATTACCTGTGGCAGTGCATGGGCCGCATGCGCGGGGCCGAACAGTACCTCCGGTACGTGAAATACCTGGTGTTCATCATGGCCGTCAGCTTCCTCGTGTTCATCACGCCGCACACCATGGTCATGACGCCGGCGGAGCTCAAAGCCATGGGCGGGCAGCAACATCCCGTGCTGGGCAACTATGGCGTGATGTCGGCCAAGAACGGGGGCATCAACACCATCATCGTCACGACGATTCTGAGCTTCATCTGGTATCAGCGGGGCAACAAGATTCCCACGGTGTCCTGGGCCACGTTCGGCAACATCTTCATGGGGACGTTCTTCTTCTGCGCTTACGTCAACATCATCTGGCTGGCCATCTACGGCTATTATATTCCGGCGAACGTGCGGGTCGGTCTCTCGGTGCCGCAGGTGGCGACGACCTTGTCCTGCCTGGTCTTCATGACCGTTCTGAACCTCTTCATGTTGAAGGGGGCCAAGCAGGGCGGCCCGATGGAATGGGGGCGGATGACGGCCCGGTCGCAATACGCGCTCATCATGTTGGCCACCGAGTTCACCTGGATGATGGCCTTGATGGGGTACATCCGCTCCTCGGTGCGCTTGTTTTGGCATGTGAATGAAATCATGCGGGACAATTCGCCCTGGGCCTACACGCACACCGTGGGTTTTGCGGCGAACATGATTTCCTTCAACGTGCTCTTTTTCTGGGTCAGCATCCTCTTCGTCTTCTGGCTGGCCTCGCTGGGGGCGAAGAAGGAACCGGTGATCGGGAAGATGCCCGCTCCCGGTCTGGTGCCCCAACCGATTTCCGACGCCAGGTAGCCTGCGGCCTTTACGGGCCGTAAAGCCGGTTCGGCGCCCCGCCCGCACCCGCCGTCACGCCGCGATATGTCGCGACAATCGCGACGGAATCAGCGACATGTCGCGTCTCATCACAAGTGCGCGAATTTGCTCGCTCCGCTCGATTCAGATTTTCCGCGGGGATCCATGAACGCGATGGCGCGTTCGATGTTCGGCCGCAGGGTACGAGAGTTGCCCATTATTCCTACGCCGAGGCGCCGTACCGCCCCGTAAATTTACCGGTATCGGTGCGATGGGGAAGGAGGTGACCGCGGGGATTCACTCGGCAAGATGAGCACCGGTTTTATCGTCTTCATACATTCTGGCAAGGAGGAATATCCTCATGTTGTTTTCACGTCGACAGTTCCTCAAGATTTCCGCGGGGACGGTCGCCGCGGTCGCGGTGGCGGACAAGGTCCTGGCGCTGACCGCGTTGCAGCCGGTCGTCGAGGTCGAGAATCCGTTGGGCGACTACCCGGACCGGTCCTGGGAGCGCGTCTATCACGATCAGTACCGGTACGATTCGTCGTTCACCTGGGTCTGTTCCCCGAACGACACCCACGCCTGCCGCATCCGGGCCTTCGTCCGGAACGGCGTCGTGATGCGGGTCGAGCAGAACTACGATCACCAGACCTACGAAGACCTCTACGGCAACCGCGGGACGTTCGCGCACAATCCGCGGATGTGTTTGAAGGGCTTTACGTTCCATCGACGCGTCTACGGTCCCTATCGGCTGAAAGGCCCGTTGATGCGGAAAAGCTGGAAACAGTGGATGGACGACGGCTCTCCGGAGCTGACGCCCGAGACCAAGCGCAAGTACAAGTTCGACAGCCGCTTCCTCGACGACATGATCCGCGTGTCCTGGGACACGGCCTCGACCTACCTGGCCAAGGCGATGGTCGTCATCGCCACGCGCTACAGCGGCGAGTCCGGGGCGCGGCGCCTGCGTGAGCAGGGCTATGCGCCGGAGATGATCGAGATCATGAAGGGCGCCGGCGTGCGGTGTTTCAAGCATCGGGCGGGGATGCCGATTCTCGGCCTGCTCGGCAAGCACGGCAACACGCGGTTCAACAACAGCGTCCTGTCCCTCCTCGACAGCTGGATCAGGAAAGTCGGCCCCGACCAGGCCCAGGGCGGACGGTACTGGAACAATTACACCTGGCACGGCGACCAAGACCCGTCGCAGCCCTGGTGGAACGGCACCCAGAATTGCGACGTCGACTTGAGCGACATGCGCTTCTCCAAGCTGAACACCAGTTGGGGCAAGAATTTCGTCGAGAACAAGATGCCGGAAGCGCATTGGAAACTGGAAAGTATCGAGCGGGGATGCCGTCTCGTGGTGATCACGCCGGAATACAATCCGACGGCGCAGCGGGCCGACTACTGGATTCCCGTGCGTCCGGAAACGGACGGCGCGCTGTTCCTCGGCGCCTCACGGATCATTCTCGACGAGAACATGCACGACGTGGATTTCTTGAAACAGCACACCGACATGCCGCTGCTGGTTCGGACGGATACGCTGCAGTATCTCGATCCGCGGGACGTGCTCAAGGACTATAAGCTGCCCGATTTCAGCAAGTCGTACAGCGGGCGCATCCAGGCGCTCAAGCCCGAGTATATCGAGCGGCTGGGCGGCATGATGGTCTGGGACGCGAACAAGCAGCAGGCCGTCCCGCTGCACCGGGAACAGGTGGGCTGGCATTATCAGGACAGCGGGATTGAGGCGGCGCTCACGGGGACCTACCGCGTCAAGCTGCTCAACGGCCGCGAAGTGGACGTGATGCCGATCTACCAGCTCTACCTGATCCACCTGCAGGATTACGATCTGGACACCGTGCACCAGATCAATCGGGCCCCGAAGGATCTCATCGTCCGCTGGGCGCGGGATTCGGGCACGATCAAGCCCGCCGCGATCCACAACGGCGAAGGGGTCTGTCACTACTTCCACATGACGTCGATGGGGCGGGCGGCGGCGCTGGTCCTCATCCTGACGGGGAACGTCGGCAAATTCGGCACCGGCTGCCACACCTGGTCGGGGAATTATAAGGTGGGGATCTGGAATGCCTCTCCCTGGTCCGGTTCGGGGGCCGGCGTGCATCTGGCGGAGGACCCCTGGCAGATGAACCTCGATGCCAACGCGCACGGCAAGGAAATCAAGTATCGCACCTATTACTACGGCGAGGAGCCGGGCTACTGGAACCACGGCGATACGGCCTTGATCGTCAATACCCCCAAGTATGGCCGCAAGGTGTTCACCGGCAAAACCCACATGCCGAGCCCCAGCAAGCTGCGCTGGGTCGTCAACGTCAACATTCTCAACAACTCGAAACATCATTACGACATGGTGCGGAACGTGGATCCGAACATCGAATGCCTCGTGACGCAGGACGTCGAGATGACCTCGGACGTCAACCATGCCGATATCGCGTTTGCCGTGAACAGCTGGATGGAATTCACCTATCCGGAGATGACGGCCACGGTGTCGAACCCGTGGGTGCAGATCTGGAAGGGCGGCATCCGTCCCCTCTACGACACCCGCAACGACCTGGACACGTTCGCCGGCGTCGCGGCCAAGTTGAGCGAGATCACGGGCGACAAGCGCATCAAGGACGTGTTCCATTTCGTGTATCAGAATCGGGTCGATGTGTATGCGCAGCGGGTCCTGGATGCCTCCTCGACCTTCTACGGCTACAGCGCCGATACGATGCTGAAGTCGGAAAAGGG
>DIHJ01000036.1:5699-29050 GCA_002420105.1 Nitrospira sp. UBA5699 | reverse complement strand
ACGTACTGCACGAGTACGCCTCTGGTCCTCTGGGCTCCGCGCGCCGGTCTCACGACTCGGTTGGGCGATTTCGCTACGAACCGTCATGAATAATGCGGGCTAAAGCTTCTCGAACGGCCGTTCGGCCCGCGCGCCGGCCGGAAGAAACGCCCAACGACCGGTGTCATCGACATCGAAAGCCCCCACGAACGTCATCTGCGTTCCAACGGACCGGAATTCGATCAATTCCACGCGACACCTCGGTTCATCGAAGCGACGGGCATCGAACTGTCCGATCACGAAGAGCTCCCCGGAAGCCGCCACATACACATTGCGTCGACTCACCCCGCCGGTGTCGGGAAACAGCTCACTGACCGCCGAGCAACCGCCCGGCGCCGCCACACTCAACGAGAGATTGTATCGAGCGAGAAAGGGGTGCGTCGCGACGCGAGTGACCGTCACACGCCATCCCGGCGGGTCGATAACCGCGGGCGCCGAAACCGGAACGTCGCTGTTGCAGGCGGCGAGCAGCATCGCTCCGACGAGACCGTCCGTCCGCCAGCGAGCGATCACTTGGCGGTTGGAACCTTGGGAGCGGCTCCGATCGCATCAAGCCCTGCCTGCGCGCAGGCGTCGTCGAGATGGGCGCCGGGCGCCCCGCCCACGCCGATGCCGCCGACGACATCTCCGCCGATCTCGATGGGCAATCCACCGCCGAGCATGAGGATGTGATCGTTCATCTCCCGCAGGGCCTGCAGGGTCGTAACCTTGTTGATCAATTCCGCCAATTCCGTCGTCGGACGGCGCAGACTCGCCGCAGTATAGGCCTTCTTGCCGCTGCTCTCGACCGTATGAGGGCCCGCCCCGTCGGCCCGGCTCATCGTCCGGAGAACGCCGGCCCGGTCCACGACGGACACGCTGACACGATATCCGTCCTTCTTGCAGGCCTCCATCGCCGCCTGTGCGGCCTTGCCGGCCATCGAGAGCGGCAATACGGACTCCTTCGGGAGGTCATCAGCGGCATTCGCGAGGGTGGCCGCCGGCAGCGCCAGGGCAACCTGCGCCACAACGGCCGTCAGAAACAATCCGGACGCAGACATTCGTGTCGTCATGGACGGATCTCCTTATGGTGAGGAATTCGATGAATGGGCGAAGCCTACGAAGCTGCGGAACCGCTGTCAAGAGGTGCCTGAACCGAGAGGGTGGGGGAGGGAAACCGGTGCGATCTAACTCCAGACGACGCGCTCCTGATTGAGCAGGTAATCGATGACTTCGATACTGTCGCGCATTTGGGTCTGCGCCCGTTCCGACATGGGAATCACCGCTCCGCAAATCTTCCCCGGTTCGATGTCATCCAGTGACGGAATGCCGTCGGGCCCGCGCTTCTCGAGTTCTTGTTTATAGCTTGCCACGCTTGGCCTCCTGCGTCCGTCCAGGTGAGACACTGTGGATGCTGCGCCAACCAGTCCGCGTCGTCGTCATACGTGTACTGTTAGCTTAGCACACGGACGGGAGGCGCCCCGGACGGGCGCCGCAAATCGACATTGCTGCAACGACTTACGAAACTTCAGCGAACCGGATTTGAGGCAGGAGGAAGGGCCCCGAGGAAGGCAAACGTCCCGACCTTCACGAGCGGCGTATCGACGCGCAAGCGAAAATCGTCATGACCGGGGTCGACGAAAAACGGATCCCCGGTGATATCGGACAGGGATTTCAGCTCAGGGGCGGGCTGATTCGGATTGCCGGCACGCATGTAGTCGCCCTCGGAATTGTAGAGCGCGTTGTAGGACGTCGTGGCGCGGCTCGACGCCGCGACGAGAAATCCCACGCGGTTGAGCCCTACGACGTTTCCGCTGACTTCGCTCTGGGACTGCCCCAGAAAGGCGGCGCCGCCTCCGTTCTTGACCAGCGTATTGCTGACCAGCACGGCCGTCGCTTTATCGTTCACGACCACCGCTTCGAACAGACTTCGCGTGATGACGTTCCGCTCCAGCCGGACGTTCGACTTGCCCGCGACGTTCACCCCGTGGTCGTTATCGTGGATGAAGTTTCCCACCAAGGTGGCCTGCGAATCGGCGAATTGCACGCCCGTCGTTTCGCTCCCGCCGATCGTACACTCTTCGATCCGGGCGTCTTCGACCTGCTGGCCGAACAACATCCCGTTGATCGTCAGCCGTCGCAGGAGCACGCCCCGGCCGTTGAACAGACCCACCGCATGCCCGCCGTGGTCGTTGATCGTCATATCGCTGATTTCGATGTTGGTCGCTCCGTACGGCCACTTGCCGACATGCAGCGCCCCGACGACATCCTCGCGGCCCAGCAGCGTGACCTTGTCCTGCCCTGCGCCGACCAGTTTGATCCGATCCTTGCTGTGGACCGTGACGTCCTGCTGATAACGGCCGGGCTTGAGAAAGACCGTGTCGCCCTTTTTCGCGGAATCGACCGCTTCCTGAATCGACGTAAAGTCCCCGCTTCCATCGAGCGCGACGGTAATCGTGCGGGGGGGCGGAGCCATCGGAGGATCGCCCCAGGACGGACCGATTCCCGCAACGGACAGGCTCAACGCGAGGACCAGGCAGCAAATACCGCGCATAGCCAACGGTCTTACAGGGAGATCGCGCGGGATGTCAACCGGGGTTTCTTGTGAGCGTCCACCCTGCATGCTATTCTCCGCCCCATGCTGCTGGTCGGATTGACGGGGGGGGTGGCGACGGGAAAAAGCACCGTCGCACGCATGTTCAAGCGATGCGGCGCGGTCGTCATCGACGCCGACACGCTGGCCAGGAAAGTCGTCGAGCCGGATCGACCCGCCTGGCGGGAGATCGTCAGAATCTTCGGCCGTGGCGTCTTGAAACCGGACCGCACCCTCGACCGCCACGCGCTCGGCGCCGTCGTGTTCCGCCGCGCCGCCAAACGCCGCGCCTTGGAACGCATCATTCACCCCCGCGTCGCGCGTGAACAGGCCAGGCTGACGAGACGCGCCGCCCTGGCGAATCCCAAGGCGGTGGTGATCTACGACGTCCCTCTGCTCTTCGAGGCCGGCATCGACAAGCGCGTCGACCTCATCATCGTCGTCGCCGCCGGCCGGGCAGTCCAGCTCGCCCGCCTGAAGAAGCGGAACGGGCTCACGAACACGGAAGCGGACCGACGGATCAGAAGCCAGTTGCCGCTGGCCGGCAAAATCCGACGCGCGGACTTCGTTCTCGACGGCACGCTCCGCCGTTCGTCGTTGAATACGCGCGTCCGCCGGCTCTATCGAGAGCTGCGGCAGCTCGCATAGCCTTCCCTCCCTATGTAATCCGTTTCCGCCTGTGATAGATTGATCGGATGCGAAACGTCGTCATCATCGGCTCAGGACCGGCCGGACTCACGGCGGCGATCTACGCGGCGCGCGCCAATCTGGCTCCCCTTCTCATCGAAGGCTGGCAATCCGGCGGACAGTTGACCACCACAACGGAGGTCGAGAACTATCCCGGTTTCGCGAAGGGGATCATGGGCCCGGAGTTGATGAAGGACATGCGCGCGCAGGCCGAGCGCTTCGGGACGGAGTTTCTGACCGGCGACGTGTCCGCGGCGGATTTCAGGCGCCGGCCCTTCACCATTACGGTCGACGGGGAGCGGACGATCACGGCCAAGACCGTCATTCTCGCCACCGGGGCTTCCCCGGTTCAGCTGGGACTCAAGAACGAATCGCGCCTGATCGGTCACGGGGTATCGACCTGCGCAACCTGCGACGGCTTCTTCTTCCGCGGCAAGGAACTGGTCGTGGTCGGCGGCGGCGACAGCGCAGTGGAAGAGGCCGTCTTTCTCACGAAGTTCGCGACCAAGGTGTCCATCGTTCACCGGCGGGACAAGCTGCGCGCCTCGAAAATCATGCAAGACCGCGCCATGAAGAACGAGCGAATCACCTTCATCTGGAATACCGTCGTCCAGGACATCCTGGGCGACGACGTGGTAACCGGCGTACGCCTCACCAATGTCGTCACCGGCAAGACGTCCGACCTGCCCTGCGCGGGCGTGTTCGTGGCCATCGGGCACCGGCCCAATACGGCGCTGTTCGTCGGACAACTGGACCTGGATGCAAAGGGCTATGTCGTCACCGGCAAGGGGACGGCGACCAGCGTGCCGGGAATCTTCGCCGCCGGCGACGTCCAGGACTCGACCTACCGCCAGGCCGTGACCGCCGCCGGCACGGGCTGTATGGCCGCCCTCGACGCGGAACGGTTTATTGAATCATCGGGCTAGAGGCGCTCGTACCCCGCACCTCCAGAAAACGGTTATGCGCTGCGCGATCGTCCACTACCACGAACTCGCCCTCAAGGGCCGCAACCGCGACTTCTTCGAGCAGCGACTCGTCCGCAATATCCGCTCGGCGCTCAAGGATCTCGGAGCCAGACGCGTCGAAAGTTTGCGCAGCCGGATCCGTGTCGTCCTTCCCGATCGGACGACCGACGAAGCCGTGATCGACCGGCTCACCCGCGTGTTCGGAATCGCCAACTTCTCCCTGGCCCACGGCGTGCCGTTGGACCTCGCCAAACCAAATCTCGACGAGTTGATGACAGGGATCGGCGAGGCCGTCCGTCGACGAACCTTCGAGAGCTTTCGCGTCACCGCCAAGCGCGCCGACAAGCGCCTCCCGCTCACGTCAATGGACGTCGAACGGGCGGTCGGGACCTACCTCTGCAACCTGACCGGCAAAAAGGTCAACCTGACGGAACCGGACCTGACCGTCTATGTGGAGTTGCTCTCGAGAGAAGCGTATTACTCGGTGGAGAAGGTGCAGGGACCGGGCGGCATGCCGGTCGGCGTGAGCGGCAGGGTCGCCTGCCTGATCTCGGGCGGGATCGATTCACCGGTCGCGGCCTACCGCATGATGAAACGCGGCTGCACCGCCGCCTTCGTGCATTTTTCCGGCCGGCCGCTCGTCAGCCGGGCCTCGGAGGAAAAGGTGCGGGAACTGGTCCAGACCCTGACCGTCTATCAATACCGTTCGCGGCTGCATGTCGTACCGTTCGGCGAGATTCAGCGCGAGATCGTGGCGCAGGCTCCCGCGCCCTATCGCGTCGTGCTCTATCGCCGGTTGATGGTCCGGATCGCGGGAGAACTCGCCCGGCGCGAACAGTGCTGGGGACTGGTGACGGGCGACAGCCTCGGGCAGGTGGCCTCGCAGACGCCCGAAAACCTCTCGGTCATCGAGGAAGCGGCGGAACTTCCGCTTCTCCGCCCGCTCATCGGCATGGACAAGATCGAGATCACCGACCAGGCCCAGCGGATCGGGACCTTTACGACGTCGATCGAGCCGGATCAGGACTGTTGCTCCCTGTTTACGCCGCCGCACCCCAGCACGAAGACACGGATCGACGACATCCGCCGGGTCGAACGCGGCTTCGATATCGGCGCGCTGGTCAAACAAGGGATCGAGAACGCGGAATTGTCCGAATTCACTTTTCCGACGTAGCGCGGGCGCGCGCTTTCTCCTTCACGATCCGGAAATGCGCTTCGAGTTCGCGTCGCATGGCAAGCGCAACCAGCCAGTCCGGCACGACCGAGTCGATCGCCACCACCAGTTCAAAGTCGGCGCGGGTCTGACGGCCGCCGTCCGCGGCCGTCAGCTTCCAGACCCGGCGATACCTCCTGAAATCTCCCCCGACGAGTTCGGTCACCATACCGCCCTCCGGCAGGCTGCGCGACTCGGTGACCAGCCGCCGCTCGCCCGGCATCAGCGCATGCTCGATCCGCACATCGGTGGTGGCGACGCCTTCGCGGATTGCGACGTCCACCATGCGCATCCGCACGTCGAACAACTCCGGCCAATGGGGGTAGTCGGTCAACAACGCCTGGATGAGCGCCGGACGGGCGGGAAAGGTCACGCGCGCCGTGGCACGGACCCCCCCGCCGGGCTCGACGGTGACCTCCACGACGTCCGGTTCGGCGGCAGCGGATGCGCCCTGCGGCCACAGGGCGGTGAGGAGCAGGCCGCTGACCAGCACGGAACGGAGGGCGGCGGCTCCCGCCCGTTTACCCGACCAGCGCATCCAGCAGCCGCTGGTGAATCTTCCGCACACGTTCGAGCTGCCCCTTGGCGGGGAACCGTTCGTAGAATCCCTCCGCCCGGAACTCCTTGCCCATCGCGGCCCAGGGCTTGAGCAGATCGACAAAGGGTTGGGACGACCGTTGCTGCTCCCAATCGTTCATGAGTTTGCGGTCGACGAGAAGGTCGTCCAGGACGCGGATCAGCGCCTTCAGGGTCACGTCGCGGGTGAACATGTAGCGTTCGTTGTTCCCCCAGACCTCCCCCATGACTTCCTTCACGCCCTTGAGATAATCCCGCACCAGCGCATAGCACCGGTCCGCCCTCATGCCCAGATGCGACTCCATCCATCGTTTGTGCGCCGTCACGACCTTCAGCAGTTCGTTGAAGATCTCGGATTGCAGGATCCACTTCTCCTGCTTGCTGCGGCCGCCCAACCGGTTGATCTTATACTGCAACGGAGAGTCGCTTTCGCCGTAGAGCAGATTGGTCACTCTGGCGGAGAACTTCTTTTCCGGACTCTCCCAGGAGACTTTCTCGTACAAATCGACCAGGTGCGAGCGGTTGATCCGGGTGTGGGTGCTGTTGATGATCACGAACATTTCCGTGGCGAATTCCCCGCTCCGGCCGTCGAAGAGGACGCAGGGCACCTCCACTTTGTCGATCTGATCGGGATGGCGTTGCTGAAAGAAATGCAGCCCGGCCAGCCGGTGCTGCCCGTCGATGATCAGATACTTCCCCTTCGGCTCGCTCAAATGTCCGACCGACTCCGACTCCCCGGCCCGCTGGAAGCGCAGCGTCTCGTCCGTGAACAGCAGGACGGTTCCCGGAATCATCGGCTGGGCCACGACGGTCTCGTAGAAGTTCACGATCTGTTTGATTTTCTGCCGGTTGAGGAGGCGCTGGAACCCTTTTTCGCTTCGTTCGATGCCCGCGATGAACTGCGCCACATCGTCGTGCTCCCCGATTTTCGATTGAGCGATTTCCTCTCCTTCGAAATAGTACCGGCTGGTGAATTGCACTTTCGCCAGGAGATCCGCCGCGTTGTACCCGATGAAGTAAAAGGTGCCTTCCTTTTGACGGATTCGTGTCGCCAGCATGACTCCTCCTTCGGAAGAGGGGAACCGCCCGAACGCTCCACGTGATTTTACGCAGACCGCTCAGTAGCCGCAAGCGCAGAAGCTGTGTTAGCATCACGGCCATGCGTCATCCGCTTCTGATCGCGGCGTTGTCCCTGTTCGCCCTGCTCGGGCTCTCCGCGCTCCGGCCTCCGGTCGTCGCAGCGCAGGAACTGTACGACTACAGCGCGACGACGGAGCAGTCCTGCAGCTTCGGGATGGACAAAGGCGAGGCCTCCCAGCGCTGTCAGGTCCCCATCCCTTCCGGCTGTCTCGTGGCCCGCGCGCCCGGCACCAACAAACCCTGGACGACCATCTCGAAAGGCGGGAAAACCGTCTGCCGTTTCGACGAGAAGCACACCGACTGGAAAACCAAGATCACCGGTACCTGCGGCCGCTGCAGCACGGGACATTGCTCCGTTCAGTTCATCGTCAGGTTCGACTGCACCAATCAACGCTAGCCATGTCGCTTGCCGAGGCGATCAAGGACGAGGCCCGTGCGCTGGGCTTCCAGGCCGTCGGCATCGCGACCGTTCCGTCCTCCGCCGCTCCCGCCGGCCTCTTTGATCGTCTCCAGGAATGGCTCCGGCGGGGGTACCACGGCACGATGGCCTGGATGAGCCGCGATCCGGCGCGCCGCGCCGATCCCCGATCGGTCCTGCCGGGATGCCGATCGCTCATTTCCGTCGGCATGAACTACGACACGGGCCACCGGGCGACCGAAGGCCCCGGCTACGGGCGTATCGCCCGGTATGCCTGGGGGCAGGACTACCACCGGGTCCTCGGCGACCGGCTGAAACGGCTGGAGTCCCGTATTCACGAATTGGCTCCCGACGCGACGACCCGATCCTACGTCGACACCGGTCCGGTGATGGAAAAGGCCTGGGCGCAGCGGGCCGGTCTCGGGTGGATCGGAAAGCATTCCAATCTCGTCTCCTCGGGGTACGGCTCCTGGCTGTTGCTGGGAGAGATTCTCACCACCCTCGAACTGGCTCCGGACGAGCCGGCGACGGACCTCTGCGGCAGTTGCACGCTCTGCCTTCAGGCCTGTCCCACCGGGGCCATCGTCGAACCCTATGTCGTCGATGCGACCCGCTGCATCTCGTATTTGACGATCGAATTCCGCGGTCCCGGCGACGACATCCCGACGGAGCTGTCCTCGCAGATGGGAAACCACATCTTCGGATGCGACGACTGTCTGGACATCTGTCCCTTCAACCTGCGGGGGGAAGCGACGACGGAAGCGGCCTTTCTCCCCTCCCCGACCACTTTGGCCCCCCGCCTGGATGAATTGGCCGCGCTCGATGAGGCGACCTTCGCCGGACGGTTTCAGAGCAGTCCCATCCGCCGGGCGAAGCTCCCGGGGTTGCAGCGCAATATCGCCATCGCCAGATCGAATCAGCGGTTGTGACGGGGTAATTCCGCATTGTCCTCGCGCCTTCCCGCGCCCCCGTTCCAGGCTCCGGTCTCCCCTTCCATCTGCGCTCGAAGAGGAGTAGGCTGGTAGCGACAGGCGGGCGGTTCGCGACGGACCATTTCACCGATTGGAGTTCCTATGCATCCTCCAATCGTCGCGCTTATCTCAGCCGATCTCTCGACGAAGCCTCTCCTCGAACAGGCGCTCTCGGACTACGACGCCACCCTGCTGACCGCGCCCACGACGGACGCGGGCCTTCAACTCCTGGCGCAACGCACCGACTTGACGGTCGTCGTCTGCGACGACGGCAGCGGACAGATTTCGCGTGAGCCGGTGCTCGGCTGCGCCGGACGGACCGTCCCGCCCGTTCCGGTCATCCTGCTCGGAGGGCCGGATTCCGCGAAGGCCGCGATCGACGCCGTCCGGAAAGGGGCCATCGATTACCTGCCTCGGCCGATCGGGATCGACGCGATTCGGGAGTCGATCCTTCACGCTCATGCGATCCGCACGGCAGCCGGACCGCCCGTCTCCGACCTTCCCCGGGGCTTTGAGCAGATCATCAGCGTCTCCCCGCAGATGCGGCTCGTCAAACACCTCGCCGCGGAAGTCGCCGCCACCGACGCCACCGTGCTGATTACCGGCGAAAGCGGCACCGGCAAGGAACTCTTCGCCCACGCCATTCATGCCGCCAGCGCGCGCTCGAAGGGCCCCTTCATCGCGCTCAATTGCGCCGGCATTCCCGAGCACCTGCTCGAATCGGAGCTCTTCGGCTATCAGCGCGGAGCCTTCACCGATGCCAAGCAGGCCAAACCAGGCCGGTTCCAACTGGCCGAGGACGGAACGCTCTTTCTGGACGAAATCGGGGAGATGAGCCTGTCCGCCCAAGCGAAGCTGCTGCGGGTCCTGGAAGACCGTCTGGTCGATCCTCTCGGCGACACCCACAGCATCAAGGTGAACATTCGCGTCATTGCCGCGACGAACGAGGACCTGCCGGCCCAGATCAAAGCCGGCCGGTTCCGGCTCGACCTCTTCTATCGGCTCAACGTCTACCAACTCCGCATTCCGCCGCTTCGCGAGCGACCGGACGACATCGAACCCGTTCTCCTGTCGTTCCTGGAGTCCGCGCGCCGGTCCCATGGCTGCCGCATTCGGGGCATCGCTCCGGAGGCCCTGGCCCTGCTCCAGCGCCACGATTGGCCCGGCAACGTGCGGGAGCTGCACAATGTCGTGGAGGGGCTGACGATCACCTGCAAGGAGGAGATCATTCAACCGGCGCACCTGCCGCCGACATTCCGGGCGGGAAAGTCATCGACGGCGGATGCTCCGGCCGAAAAGACGTCGCTGCTGGGCTTCGGCCTTTCGTTCCAGGAAATGGAAAAGAAACTGCTGGAGGAAGCGCTTCGGAAGGCGTCCGGCAACGTATCCGAAGCCAGCCGTCTGCTGAAGATCACCCGCAATACGCTCCGCTACCGGATGGCGAAGTACCACATCCAGTAGGGAACGTTACCGCATCGTCACGATCGTGACGCCGTCTCCGCCCTCGGCGCGGTCGCCGGGGCGGGCAGCCGCTACATAAGGAGACTCCCGCAGATACTCGCGCAGCGAGGCCTTGAGCTTGCCGGTTCCGTGGCCGTGAATGATCCGCAACGCCGGCGTTCCGGCCAGCGTCGCCCGATCGAGCGCGGCGACCACTTCATCCAATGCATCATCCGCCGCCTTCCCCCGCACATCGACGACGGTCTGTTCGTCGGCATGATAGGGGCGCACCGCGACCAACGGCTTCGGCGGAGACGGCCGGCCCGCCGGCGGCGGCGCATCCGCCTCCCCGGCCAATCCGGTCAGGTTGGCCACGGTCGCCAGCAGTTCGCCTTCGCTCACCCTGACACGCACGCGCTTTTTCCCCTGCGGGGATTCCAGGAGCGTCCCCGTCATGCCGAGCCCGCCGATTTCGACCTGATCGCCGACCCCCAGCTGATCGAGCGGGACCGGCCGGCCGGCCGGAGTCAATTCCGCCCTGGTCTTGGCTTCCAGTTCGACCAGCCGCTGTTTGGCCTCCTTCGCCTTGATCAGTTTCTGTTCCCGCTTCACTTCATCGACCGTCGCCTGGACCTCGGCGCGGGCGCGGCTGAACTGTTCCTGCAGCTTCTTCTTGATGCCCTTCCGCTCCTCGCGCTCGGTCGCTTCGAGCAACGCCAGTTGCTCCTTGGCACGCACGGCCGCCGCTTCGGCCTCCGTCCTGGCCGCAACAGCCCGCGCCAGATCGTCCGTCAGCTGACGCTGCTTGGCGTGCAAATCCTCCAGCATCCGCTCCAACACGCGGTCCTCTTTTTCCAGCTTCCGCCGGGCGTCGTCGAGCAGACCCGGCTCCATCCCCAAGCGCCCCGCGATTTCGATGGCCGACGATCCCCCCGGCACGCCCATGAACAGCCGATACGTCGGCGAGAGCGTCGCCACATCGAATTCCACGCTGGCATTGGCGAACCCCGGCCTCGTCTGCGCCAGGGCCTTCAGCGACCGGTAATGCGTCGTCGCGATCACCTTCATGCCCAAATCAGCCAGGCGGCAGAGCAACGCTTCGGCCAGCGCCGCTCCCTCCGTCGGATCCGTCGATGTGACCGGTTCGTCGAGCAGCACCAGCGCCCGCCGCCCGCCTTGCGTATCCTTCAGCAATTGAATCATCTGGGTCATGTGCGCGGAAAAGCTGGACAGATCCCGGGCCAGGTCCTGCGCATCGCCGATATCGGCATAGATGTCGGAAAAGACCGCCATCTCGGAATCCGGCTCGCAGGGCAACGGCAAGCCGGCCCTGACCATCAGCCCGAACAGACCGACGATCTTCAGCGTGACGGTCTTCCCCCCGGTATTGGGCCCGGAAATGACCAGGACCTGCACGTCGTCATCGAGACGGATGTCGTTGGCCACCACCTGCTCCTTTTGAAGCACGAGGAGCGGATGTCGCGCCTGCGTCAACCGCACGCGCCCGTGATCGTTCAAGGCGACCGGACAGGCGCGCAGTTGCCGCCCGAACGATGCCCGCGCCGAGATGCAATCGAGGTCGGCCAGCGCCTCGACGCCGGCGGCGATCACATGGCTCTTCGCCGCCGCGAGGCCGGACAGTTCACGGAGAATCCTGCGCACCTCCCGCTCGATCTCCAGATCGGCCACCTTGATCGCATTGTTCAGATCCACGAGTTCCCGCGGCTCCAGGAACACGGTCGCGCCGCTGGCGGAGACGTCGTGAACGATGCCGGGCACCCGTCCCTGCATTTCGATCTTGATCGGCACGACGTAACGGCCTTCCCGCTGGGCGAAATACTGTTCCTGCAGCGAGTCGGCATACCGGCGTGAATGCAGAATCTGCTCGAGCTGGCGGCGCATCTGCTGCTTGAGGTCGTTGGCATGGTGCGTCAACCGGCGCAACTCCGGCGTGGCGGACTCCTTGACGGCTCCATCCGGCTGAATCGACGCCTCCAGCGCCTGCCTGATCCCCCGAAGCTCGCCGCCCGACCGCAACGCCTCCGCGGCGGCGGCCACGGCCGGGGCATCGAGCGCATGCCGGCCGAGGTAGCGGTGCACGTCCTCCCACAGGCTCAGCACCAGGGCGATGTCGCGGAGTTCGTGCGTCTCCAGGACGGCGCCTTTGCCGGCCCGCGCCAGAGCCTCCCGCACGTCGGGGAACGAGAGCGTCGGCATCGGATCGGCGCGCTCGTGCAGCAGACCCATCTCCGTGGTCTCCTGCTGCAGCCGCCGCGCCTCCTGCAGGTCGGCGGTCAACGTCACGGACCGGGAACGCGCCGCCCCCGGCGTCGAGCGGGCATGGGCGGCCAGGACCTCCAGCAGCCTTCCCCACTCCAGCACCTGCGTCGTTTGTTCAAACAGTGTCATGTGCCCCTCATCGGTCCCCCGCCGGAAAACGGGATCGACTCTAGCGAACAGGAGATCGCGGAAGCAAGGCACCCTCGTTACGCATTTGCCCTGTTACGTAGATGTATGGCAGCGCGGCTTCGAAACGTCCGTGCCGGTGCGGGGTTCCCCCTTCCGTATTACTTGACAAGGTCTGGGACCGTCGATACTATCGACCCTCATTGCGGCCGGTGTGTGACCGGCTTGTTTTTTCTTGGAGGACATCGCGTACCATGGCTATCAGAGTTGGAATCAACGGGTTTGGCCGGATCGGCCGTAACGTCCTGCGCGCCTCGCTGGGCGATCCGGAACTGCAGTTTGTGGCGATCAACGACCTCACCGATGCCAAAACCCTCGCATACCTCTTGAAATACGACTCCGTTCACGGCACCTTGAAGGGAAGCGTCGAGGCCAAGGACGATCAGATTCTGGTCGACGGCAAACCCATCAAGGTCCTCGCCATCAAGGACCCCAAGGAACTTCCCTGGAAAGACCTGAACATCGACGTGGTGATCGAATCCACCGGCCGCTTTACGGACCGGGAAGGCGCCGGGAAGCACCTCTCGGCGGGTGCGAAGCACGTCGTGATTTCGGCTCCGGCGAAGGATCCGGACGTCACCGTGGTGCTGGGGGTCAATGAGGACAAGTACGACCCGAAAACGCATCAGATCATCTCCAACGCCTCCTGCACAACGAACTGCCTCGCGCCGGTGGCCAAAGTGCTGCTGGAAAACTTCGGCATCAAGCACGGCGTCATGACGACGATCCACTCCTATACGAACGACCAGCAGTTGCTCGATCTGCCGCATAAGGACCTGCGCCGCGCGCGTGCGGCCGGCATGTCGATGATCCCGACCAGCACCGGGGCGGCCAAGGCGCTGCACCTCGTGCTGCCGCAGTTGAAGGGCAAGATGGACGGGCTGGCGATCCGCGTGCCGACTCCCAACGTGTCGCTGGTGGACCTGACCGTGGAAACCGAGAAAGACTGCGACGTCGCCGCCGTGAACGACGCGTTCCGCAAGGCGGCAAACGGCCCCTTGAAGGGCATTCTGCACTATTCCGAAGACCCGATCGTCTCGATCGATCAGAAGGGCGACCCGCATTCGGCGACGCTCGACGCCCCGTTGACCGCCGTCATCGACAAACGGCTGGTGAAAGTCACCGCCTGGTACGACAACGAATGGGGGTATTCGTGCCGGGTGCGCGATCTGATCAAGATGATCGCGGCCAAGTCGAAAGGGCGATAGGCCGGTCCGACGCCGGCGCCGTCACCGTGTGAAAGCGCGCGCCGTCTTGAACGTCCCGATGTGAGGAGCGAGGGATGAATTTGCACAAGCAAACGATCGACGACCTCACCCTCTCGGGCAAGCGGGTCATCATCCGCGCCGATTTCAACGTCCCGCTGGACGATTCGCTGCAGATCACCGACGACACCCGCATCCGCTCCACGCTTCCGACCATCAATCGCGTGGTCGACGACGGCGGCAAAGCCATTCTGTGCTCGCACCTCGGCCGCCCGAAGGGCAAGTTCGATCCCAAATTCAGTCTGGCGCCGGTCGCCAAACGCCTGGGGCGCCTCCTCGGGAAGGACGTCATCTTCGCGCCCGACTGTATCGGCCCGGCCGTCGAAGGCCTCGTCGCCAAGATGAAGCCCGGCGACGTCATGCTGCTCGAAAATCTCCGCTTCCATCCCGAAGAGGAGAAGAACGACGAGGCCTTCTCCAAAGCCCTCGCGGCTCTCGGCGACGTCTACATCAACGACGCGTTCGGCGCGGCGCACCGCGCCCATGCCTCCACGGTCGGCATCACCAAGTTCATTCCCGCCGCCGCGGCCGGTTTCCTGCTCAAGAAGGAAATCGAGTATCTCGAAGGCGCGGTGGAGAATCCTGTCCGCCCTTTCGTCGCCATTCTCGGCGGGGCCAAAGTGTCCGGGAAGATCGGCGTCATCGAGAATCTCGGCAAACGCGTCGACAAAGTCATCATCGGCGGCGGCATGGCCTTCACGTTCCTGAAAGCCAAAGGACTGGAAATCGGCAATTCCCTCGTCGAAAACGACATGCTGGATTTCGCCAAAGGGATCGAGGATCACGCCTTCTCGCGCGGCGTTAAGTTCTATCTCCCGGTCGACTGCGTCGTGGCGGCCAGCCGCGAGCCGGGCGCGGAATCGAAAATCGTCCCGGTTCAGGAAATCCCCAAAGGTTGGTACGCGCTCGATATCGGACCGGCCTCCGTCAAGCTGTTCACCGAAGCCGTCCAGAACGCCAAGACCATTCTCTGGAACGGACCGATGGGAGTCTTTGAAATCGACGCCTACGCGCGCGGCACCCTGTCGGTCGCACACGCCATCGCCGACGCCTACGCCCTGACCATCGTCGGCGGCGGCGAGACCGCCATGGCCGTGCATCGAGCCGGCGAATCGGAAAACATTTCCTTCATTTCCACCGGCGGCGGCGCGGCGTTGGAGTTGCTGGAAGGCAAACAGCTGCCGGGCCTGACGGCCCTGCCCGAGCGGCAGGATTAGCGGCCGGGCCGTCCCCCCTCACCCACGCAGCGTCGGGATATCGTGCGCACACCTCTCATCGTCGGCAACTGGAAAATGAACAAGACGGCCTCGGAAGCCGCGTTGTTCGTCCGCGAACTCCTGGGCGCGCTGGCGGTCGGGCAGGAAGTGGAGATCGTGCTCGCGCCTCCCTTCACCGCGCTGGCCTCGGTCCGCGCGGCATTGGGCCCCGCTCCGGCGATGGCCCTGGCCGCGCAGAATCTTCACTGGGAACCGCACGGGGCCTACACGGGAGAAATTTCCGGTCCGATGTTGCGCGATCTCGGATGCACCTTCGTCATCCTCGGCCATTCGGAACGGCGAACGCTGTTCGGCGAACGGGACGGCGATATTCAAAAAAAGGTCCGGGCCGCCTTGACCCACGGGCTGCGTCCGATCCTCTGCGTCGGGGAATCCCTGACGGAACGCGAGGCCGGTCGCACGGAGGCGATCGTGACCGGGCAGCTCGCCGCCGGCTTGGCCGGCCTGACGGCCAAGGAGCTGGAGACCGTCACCCTCGCCTATGAACCGGTCTGGGCGATCGGAACGGGACGGGCGGCGACAACCGACCAGGCCGTCGCCGTGCATCGCTCGATCCGCAGCTGCCTGGCGCAAGGCTGGGACAAGGACACGGCCTCCGCCGTGAGGATCCTGTACGGGGGCAGTGTGACGCCTCAGAATGCCGAATCGCTCATTACGGCGGACGGCATCGACGGCGCGCTTGTCGGCGGGGCTTGTCTGCAGACGGAATCCTTTGCTACAATCGTCGCCGCAGCCTGGAAACAACGCCTTCACTGATTGGAGTCTCATGCACACGCTTGTCATCATCGTTCACATCATCGCCTGCTTCCTCATGATCGGAGCCATTCTGCTGCAATCCGGCAAGGGAGCGGAAATCGGCGCCGCCTTCGGCGGATCGAGCCAGACCGTGTTCGGCAGCCGCGGCCCGGCCAATTTCCTGAGCAAATTCACCGTGGTGGTGGCGGCGGTGTTCATGGTGACGTCGTTGAGTCTGGCGATCCTCGCGAAAGAAAAGACGTTCTCGTCCACCGTGATCGATCTCAAGAAAAAAGAAACCTCTCAACCGGCACCGGCCGCCCCGGCCGACAAGCCCGCAGCCGACTCCACTTCCGGCGGGCACTAACCAGACAGAATTCCTGCAGGTTGAGGCTGACACCATCCCGTAAGGCCGCGCGGGCCGATGGGCTGTGCCTCGCGGGGCAAGCGTCGGCCGGGAACCGGATGGCGGTCCCTGGATCCAAGTGACGAATGCCGGGGAGTTCGAAGCGCAGCGGGCACGATGCTCTGACTGAAGCAGTCTGTCGGCCGGGCCGGACCGGTGAACAGGCGGGGCTCGTTCAGCGTCCGGCTACACGCGGGTGAGCCAGGACTCGTGCGCCGGATCTTCTCCGCGCACGATCGAGAAGAAGCGCTTTTGGAGCGCAAGCGTGATCGGACCGGGTTTTCCCGTTCCAATACGGCGGTTGTCGATTTCCCGAACCGGGGTCAGTTCGGCGGCCGTTCCCGTCACGAACACTTCCTCGGCAATGTACATTTCATCGCGGGTGAACCGTTCCTCCGTCACCGCCACTCCCTGCTCGCGCGCCAGGTCGATCACCGAATTCCGCGTGATCCCTTCGAGAATCGAGGTCAGCGGCGTCGTCTTGATGCGCCCCTTGCGCACGATGAAGATATTCTCCCCCGTCCCCTCCGACACGTACCCCTCCGGATCCAGGAGAATCGCTTCATCATAGCCGTCCACCTTGGCCTCGCGCTTGGCGAGAATCGAGTTCACGTAGTATCCGGAGATCTTGCCTCTCGTCATTGACACGTTCACATGGTGCCGCGTGAACGACGAGACGCGGGCGCGCATCCCGTTGGCCAGGGCATCGTCACCGAGATAGGCGCCCCACTTCCAGGCCGCAATGGCCAATTTGATCGGATTATCCCCGGGGTAGACCCCCATGGCCCCGTAGCCGATATAGACCAGGGGGCGGATGTAACAGGCCTCCAGCTTGTTGACCCGCACCGTTTCGACGATGGCCTCCGCCACCTGCTTCCTGTCGTACGGAATCGTCATCATGCCGATATGGGCCGATTCGAAAAGCCGGTCGACATGCTCCTGGAGCCGGAAAATCGCGGATCCGGACTTGCCCTTGTAGCAACGAAGGCCTTCGAATGCGGCGAGTCCGTAGTGCAGCGAGTGGGTCAGCACATGGACGTTGGCGTCCGCCCAATCGACGAACGATCCGTCCATCCAGATTTTGCCTTGAGGTTCCATGATGCGGAAACGGACTATAACAGCGGCCCCGAAGAAGCGTCAAGCAACGCGAGGACCGGCAGCGGGCGGTGCGGAGGAGAAGGGCGCCCGCTAGGAATCGCCGCGCCGGGCCTCCGCCTGAGCGCGCAGAAGCCGGGCGATCTGTTCGCCGGAAGATGGGCTCATGGAGAGGATCCGCAATCCGAATTCGTATTCCTTCACCCATTGAACCGCGACACGCTGGATTTCGATCGGCGGCCGGTCTTCCCCGACCGTGACCCGAACGGTAAGTTCGGTGCCCGGTGTCATGGCATGATCGCCCAGGACCCGCATTCCGGTGCGTGAAAGATTCGTGACGACCCCCTTTCCCACAAAGTCCCCGCTCATGTAATAGGACAGGTACCAGGTGGGAATCCGGCGGTACGGCCTCAACACGAACCGGGTGGCTGCCCGGCCTGACGGTGACTCGAACGGTTCCTTCATCTTCATCCTGACGGTCCTCCAGATCGATGACAGCCTGATGACGCTCACGATACTCCACGGCCGGCGCAGGGCAGAAGTCCTCAAACAGGTTAACCCGAAAGGATGGGAGCCGCCGGTTGGGCGATCCGCTCCAAGAATTGTGAGCGCGCCGGCCCTCCGCGCCTTGACACTCTTCGAATCACTGTGATACACAACCATGTTCTGAAATGGAGGCATGGGCTTATGTACGCAATCGTCGAAACAGGCGGCAAGCAATATCGGGTCGAAAACGGCACCCTCGTTCAGGTCGAGAGCCTTCCGGGCGACGTCGGCGGCACGGTCGAATTGAGCCAGGTTCGGCTGGTTCATGGCGACCAGGGCGTCCTCGTCGGACAACCGCTGGTGAAGGGCGCGAAGGTCACGGCGGAGATCGTCGATCAGGGACGGACCCGTTCGATCATGGTATTCAAGAAGCAGCGGCGGAAGAACTATCGTCGGACGAAGGGACATCGCCAGGGCTTCACCAAACTTCGCATTACCGGCATCGAAACAGCCTAAGAAGGATCTGCCATGGCAACAAACAAAGGCGGCGGCTCATCTAGAAACGGGCGGGACAGCAATCCGCAATATCTCGGAGTCAAGGCATACGGCGGCGAAACCGTCAAGGCCGGCGCCATCATCGTGCGCCAGCGCGGGACCAAGTTCTTCCCCGGTTTCAACGTCGGCCTCGGCAAGGACCACACCCTCTTCGCCCGCGTGACGGGAATCGTCAAGTTCGAGGGCGGACGCGCGCGACAGAAGGTCAGCGTCTACCCCGCGCCCGCGGCTTCGTAACCGGCGCACCTCCTTTCTTCCTGAGCCACAACGTGAGTCACCGCGAGGATGTCGTGCAGGGTTCCGATGCCCCGTACGAATCCTTTCGGTGATCTGTATTCATTCGCCAGACAGGACGGCGCCCGATGTTCGTCGATGAAGTCCGCATTACCGTCAAAGCCGGCCGCGGAGGAGACGGCAGCTGCAGCTTCCGCCGGGAGATGTTCGTCCCCCGCGGGGGACCCGACGGCGGAGACGGGGGAAACGGCGGGGACGTGATCTTTACGGCCTCCCACCGGCTCACCACCCTGCTCGACCTCCGCTACCAGCGACATTACGAGGCCGAAGGCGGCAAGCCCGGCAGCGGGTCCAACTGCACGGGGCGCAGGGGCAAACCGGTCGTCGTCATGCTCCCGGTGGGAACCGTGATCTACGACGACCTCACCGGTGACGTGCTCGCGGACCTGATCGCGGACGGCGAAAGCGTCGTCATCGCGCAGGGCGGGAAAGGCGGCCGCGGGAACAGCCATTTCGCCACCTCGACCAACCGCGTTCCCACGCATTTCGAACAGGGAACGGAAGGGGAGGAACGCCAGCTGCGGCTCGAGCTCAAACTGCTCGCCGACGTGGGCCTGGTGGGGTTCCCGAACGCCGGCAAATCGACCCTCATCGCCGCCGTTTCGGCCGCGCGTCCCAAGATCGCCGACTACCCCTTTACGACGTTGATCCCGAATCTCGGCGTCGTGCGCTACGGGGAGGACCGGAGTTTCGTCGTCGCCGACATTCCCGGGCTGATCGAAGGGGCGCACGAAGGAAAGGGGCTCGGCATTCAGTTCCTGCGGCACATCGAGCGGACGTCGCTTCTGCTGCATCTCATCGACGTGTCGGAATGGGCCACGGAGGATCCGGTGGCCGGCTTCGAGGTCATGCGCAATGAATTGGCGTCCTATGATCCGACGCTGGCGAAACGTCCCTTTGCCATCGTCGCCACCAAGATCGACGCGGCCGGAGACGGAGCCAAGCTGAAATCCCTGCAGGCCTTCTGCAAACGCCGCCGCATCCGCTGTCTCCCCGTCTCCGCGGCGACCAGGGAGGGCCTGACGGACTTGATCGCCTTTGTCGGGCAACAAGTCGAACAACTCCGGGCGACCGCATGCGAGACGCAATCCTAAAGCAGGCAAAACGGATCGTCGTCAAAATCGGCAGCAGCCTCGTGTCCTCACGGGAGACCGGCCTGCAGCCCGAGCGGATCGACCGGCTCGCGGACGAGATCGCCGCCGTCCGCGCGGACGGCCGTGAGGTGTTGATCGTGTCCTCCGGCGCCATCGTGTCGGGGATCAAGAAGCTCGCCCTCAGGGACTATCCCAAGAGCCTGCCCGTGAAACAGGCCGCCGCGGCGGTCGGCCAGAGCCGGCTCATGTGGGCCTACGAAAAATCGTTCGAGCGGCTCGGCATGAAGGTGGCGCAGATTCTCCTGACCCACCAGGACCTGGCGGACCGGCGTCGGTTTCTGAACGCCCGGCATACCCTGGCGGCCCTGATCGACTTTCAGGTCGTCCCCATCATCAACGAAAACGACACGGTCGCGGTGGATGAGATTCGCGTCGGCGACAACGATTCACTCGCCGCCGAAGTCGCCCACCTCGTCGACGCGGACATGCTGGTCATTCTGTCCGACATCGACGGCCTGTTCACCGAGGATCCCCGCAGGAATCCCTCGGCGCAGTTGATCCCCCTGATCACCGAGATCAACGAGGACCTTGAGCGACGGGCCGGCGCATCCACGACGTTTGAAGGGACGGGCGGCATGGTCACCAAGGTCCGCGCCGCCAAGAAAGTCGGCGAGTACGGCGTGGCCACGCTGATCCTCAACGGGCAGGAACCGGGGCTTCTGCCGAAGGTCCTGTCCGGCGGTCCGGGCGGCAGCCTCTTTCTCGCCAAGGAACGTCGCATCCCCAGCCGCAAACACTGGATCGGCTACACGTTGCGCCCGCGCGGCACGGTCACCCTCGACCAGGGAGCCGTGGACGCGCTGGCCAAGCGGGGCAAAAGCCTGCTGGCGTCCGGCATCGTGAAGGTGTCCGGAACCTTCGAGGCGGGCGATCCGGTCAGCTGCCTCAATCAGGACGGGAAGGAGTTCGCGAAAGGGCTCGTGAATTTCTCGTCGGACATGCTGACGAGGATTAAGGGGCTGAAAACGGTCGAAATCCAGCAGCAGCTCGGCCCGCAGGAGTACGAGGAGGTCATCCATCGCGACAACCTCGTCATTCTGTGAGGCAATGATGAATGAGGACTGCAACATTTCTTATTGATAACTGGACACTCATGCGTCTTGGACTGCTGGGGGGAACGTTCAATCCCGTGCACAACGGGCATCTTGCCATCGCGCATCAGACACGCCGGGCGCTTCTGCTCGATCGCATCCTCTTCATCCCGACCGGCGACCCTCCGCATAAACCGAGCCGCGACCTTGCTCCCGCCAAAGACCGCAGCGAGATGGTCCGCCTGGCGATCGCAGCCGAGCCCTCCTTTGCGCTGTCGGATGTCGAGACGGCACGGCCCGGGAAATCCTACTCCGTGGACACGGTCCGCCTGCTTCAACAGGAGTCCGGTCCGCAAGCCCGGCTCTTCTTCCTGATCGGCCTGGACGCCTTTCTCGATTTCCCGAGCTGGCGCGAACCGGAGAGCCTGTTGAATTTGTGCTCCTTTGTCGTCATCTCGCGGCCCGGTACGGCGTTCCGGGCCCTGTCCGCATTGCCCCTTCTCCCGCCCCTTCCCGTCAAGGCCCTCGCAGACCTGGACGAAGGCCGGATATCCACGCTCGAAATCCCCGTGGGGAATCGGCACCTGATCTGCCTTCGACTCCCGCCCTCCGAGGTGTCCGCTTCGCATGTCCGCGCAAGGATCAAACAGGGCCTCTCCGTGGCAAATCTGTTGCCGCCCCCTGTGGAATCTTATATACTTCACCATCACTTATACGAATAAGAGGACACCGATCGCACGAACATCGAAGGCCACAGCTCTCGCCGTTGCGCGGGCCATGCTCGACAAGAAGGCCACGGACGTCCTTGTCCTCCACGTCGCGAAACTGACCTCGGTGGCCGACTATCTGGTCCTGGGTTCGGCGGATTCCGATCGGCAGACCAGAGCCATCGCCGATCACGTGGACGATGTCCTCTCCCAATCCGGCGCCGGAGCCCTGGGTATCGAAGGCAAGGCCTCCTCGCAATGGGTGGTGATGGACTTCGGAGACGTCGTCGTCCACATTTTCCGGCAGGACGCGCGTCAGCATTACGGGCTCGAACGGCTGTGGGCCGACGCCAAGCGGGTCCCCGTTCCGGGCGAGCCGCATGTCCAGCCGGTCGCACTGCCGAAACCGGTCCAGCGGAATCACGCGCGGGCGGCCAAACGAGCGTAATCCGATGCTCAGACTGCTGACCAGCATCTTCCTCATCAGCGCCGGCATCTTCCTCTACAGCTACTTCCGCGAATTGAATCCCGGCACGATCACCGTGCATACGGGCCCCGCGACCCAGTTCGAGCTCAGCGCCGTGACGCTGGCCGTGTTTTGCATGGCGGTCGGCGCGGTGCTCGTCGCCCTTGCGGTCGGCATGCGGCAGACCGTGCACGTCATCGGCAACTGGCGCAGCACGCGCCTCCAGCGACGCAAGGAGAAGGTCGATGCCCTGCATCGCGAAGGCACCCATGCCTTCATGTCCAGACGCATCAGCGACGCGGTCGGCCTCTTCGAGAAGGCTCTCGCGATCGATCCCAACCGGACCGACTCCCTGCTCTGGCTGGGCAACATCTATCGCTCGGAAAACAACTATGCCGAAGCGATCCGCCTGCACCAGCACGCCCAGCGCATCGACGACCGGAACATCGAGATTCTCCTGGAACTCGCCAAAGACCTCGAAAGCGCCAAACGGTACGAAGACGCCCTTCAGGCGTTGCAGAAGATTCTGCGCATCGAACCGGACAACCTGACGGCGCTCATCCGGAAACGGGACCTGCTGATCCGCCTGGAAAAATGGAGCGACGCGCTCGAAATCCAGCATCGGATGGCCAAGGCCAACCTGCCGGAAGCGGAACGCCGCGCCGAAGCGATGCTCCTCACCGGCTGCATGTACGAAGTCGGGCGTCAACTGCTGGAACGGGGACATGCCGACAAGGCCAGGCGGTACTTCCGCGGCGCGATCAAGAAAGACCGGACCTTCCTTCCGGCCTACATCGGACTCGGAGAGATCCTCATCCAGGAAGGCAAGACCAAGGAGGCCGTCGAAATCCTGAAAAAGGTCTACGCCAAGACGCGCAATGTCATCATCCTCCACCGCCTCGAGGAGCTCTTCCTCGAACAGGGCGAACCCGGCGAAATCATCCGCACCTACCAGGAAGCGCTGCAGCAGGACCCCAACAACGCCGTGCTGCAGTTCTACCTCGGAAAGCTCTACTACCGGCTGGAAATGGTGGACGAAGCCTTCGATATCCTGTCGACGGTGGAAGGCCCGCAGGATCAACTGGTCGACTACCACAAGATCATGGCAAACCTCTTCCTGCGCAAGCAGCACATGGAACAGGCCGTGGTCGAGCTCAAGAAGGCGTTGCAATTCAAGAAGCGGGTCGTCGTCCCCTACGTCTGCACCGCCTGTCAGCAGGAAACCACCGAATGGTCCGGACGCTGCCGGCGTTGCGGCAACTGGAATACCTTCGTCGCGCTCCCCTGGCTCGAAGGCGGCCACGCCGCGGCGGGACGCGACAGCGGCGCGTCACCGGCCCGCACGATCCCCTACCAAGGCATTGCTTCTCCGTTTGAAACCGTGTAGGTTTTC
>DIHJ01000036.1:5044-5555 GCA_002420105.1 Nitrospira sp. UBA5699 | reverse complement strand
CACGAGCGACAACCCTTTGATCACCCTGCTGAAAGGCATCTGACATGACGGACTACGCGGCATTCGCACAGAAGGCGCTCAACGACGAACTCCTGACCCGGTCGGAATGCCGGGCCGTCCTCACCGCGCCCGACGAAGAGCTCCTGTCATTGCTGCAGGCCGCCTTCACCGTGCGGGCCCGTTATTTCGGCAAGACCGTGCGCTTGCAGATGTTGCAGAACGCCAAGAGCGGCGCCTGCCAGGAAGACTGCCACTACTGCTCGCAGTCCGCCGTCTCGACCGCGCCGATCGAACGCTACAACCTCCTGCCGCAGAAGCAGATGATCGAAGGCGCGCGCCGGGCCGCCGCCTCCAAGGCCCAGCGCTACTGCATCGTGATCAGCGGGAGAAGCCCGCTGGACCGGGAGATCGATGAAATCGCGGGCGCCGTGCGCGCGATCAAACAGGACATGCCGATCCAGATCTGCTGCTCCCTCGGGCTCATGAACGAACAGCAGGCCAAGCGGCTCAA
>DIHJ01000036.1:0-4926 GCA_002420105.1 Nitrospira sp. UBA5699 | reverse complement strand
CCTCGATCTGCACCACTCACACGTTCCAGGATCGCCTGGCCACGATCAAGAACGCGCGCGCGGCGGGATTGGAAATCTGCTCCGGCGGAATCGTCGGCATGGGAGAGAAGGACGACGACCTCATCGATCTGGCCATGGCCCTGCGCGAGGTAAAACCGGATTCCATTCCGTTGAACACCCTGCATCCGGTCGCAGGCACGCCCTTGGAGCACTGCGACAACCTCACGCCGCAACGCTGTTTGAAAGTCCTGTGCCTCTTCCGCTTCCTCCATCCCCGCACGGAGATCCGCATCGCGGGCGGCCGCGAGCACAACCTTCGCAGCCTGCAACCGCTGGCGCTCTATCCGGCCGACTCCGTCTTCGTAAACGGCTACCTGACGACGCCGGGCGCACCGGCCCCGGAAGTCTGGGGCATGATCGAGGATCTGGGCTTCAAGATCGAAGTGGACTACCGGCAGCCGGTAGTGGGCTGACGCGGGTTACGGTGGGCACTCGACGGAGGCGACCGCCTCGATGCATCGTGATCGCCGGACCAAATGGCGCCGGCAAGACCACGTTCGCGAGAGAGTTTCTGCTTCGTGAAATGCACATGGTTCACTTCATCAACGCGGATCTCATTGCGGGAGGACTTTCCCCCCTTCGTCCGGAGTTGGCGGCACGACGAGCAGGCAGACTTGTCCTAACGGAACTGATGCGGCTGGCAAAGGCCAAAAAAGATTTCGCTTTCGAATCAACACTCAGCGGGCGAACGTATCTTCGCCTTCTGAGACGCTGGACATCGTCCGGCTACCGCATCGAGATCGTGTTCTTGTCCCTCCATTCAGTCCAACTTGCCCTCCAAAGGATTGCAACTCGCGTTCGGCAGGGGGGGCACGACATCCCGCAAGCCGATGTGATTCGACGCTTTGATCGTAGCTGGAAGAACTTCCAGAAGCTCTATCGCCCTCTCGCCGAAAAGTGGTCTCTCTACGACAATTCAGAGAATGCACCTCGCTTGGTGGAGGAGTCGCCATGAAGACCACTCAAAGAAAGAAAACTCCAAGCGCCTTTTCCCAAGCCGTGGGACGCGCACTCCGCAGAGCGGCGAAGGTCGCCCGCAAAACCGCTCGAATGCACGGCACACCGATCTATGTATGGGAAAACGGCAAAGTGGTTGCGAAGAAGCCGTGACGTTCGCGAACGGCGGCATCACGCCACGCCGGGCTTCTCCTTGATACTGAAATACGGAATTACGCGCCGAACGGCCGCAAAGTCCGTCTTCGTCCTACCCCACCCCCCGAACAGGGAATGGAATCTACGTAGAGACACCCGCTAGAGTCGGCGCCTGATACGCCCACGGCAGCAGGCCGTGAACGACCGGCAAGGTTCATCCGGAGACCGGAGCCACGAGACCGAGGCATCATGCCGCGCAACGACCAGGCCGTCCGTCAACTGATCGTCCTCAAGAAACTGGAATCCTCCCGCCAGGGGCTCACCCTGGAGCAACTTGCCCAAGCGCTCGACCCTTCGGCCGCACGCCATCCCCGGACCTTACGCCGGGACCTCGATGCGATCGAATCGGCCGGCTATCCCCTCCTGACGGAGCGGGTGGACGGCCGCGTGCGCTGGAAGCTGCTCGACGGCGCGCGCAGCGCGCCCGCGCTGAGATTGTCCCCCACCGAACTCATGGCGCTCACGCTCAGCCGCCGCCTCGTTGCGCCGCTTGAAGGCACCGCGCTCCATGCCTCGCTGCACTCGGCCCTGGGGAAAGCCTCCGCCGCGCTGCCGCCCGAAGGTCTTGCCCTCGTCCAGCAGCTCGAAGACACCTTTTCCGTCGGACTCGGTCCCCACAAGCGCTACAAACATCACCGTGAGACCGTCGAACGCCTCACCCGGGCCATTGCCGAGAAAACGCGCATTCAGATGCGCTACGACTCCGCCTCCCGCGGGCGCGTGACCCGCCGCGAAGTCGATCCCTACCGGCTCTGGTATGCCTCCGGCGGGCTCTACCTGATCGGCCACTGCCATCTCCGCAAAGAGCCGCGCATGTTCGCCGTCGAGCGGATCAAATCCGTCACCCCCACCGAGTTTCCCTACCAAATCCCCCTGCATTTCGATTTCGACGCGTTCGTAGAAGATTCGCTCACGGTCATGCGGGGACCGCGCATCGCGGTCGAATTGTCGTTCGAGAAAGCCACGGCGGCCTGGGTCAAGGATCGCATCTGGCATCCAAGCCAACAATTGAAGCACCTCCCGCGCGGCAGAATCCGCATGACCCTGACCGTCGCCGACAGCCGGGAACTCGTCGGTTGGATCCTCAGCTTCGGCGGCGGCGTCCAGGTCGTGCGGCCGGATTCGCTGCGCAAGGCCGTCAGGCAGGAAGCCGCAAGAATTCTGGAGAGAGCGTGACCCCGGATGTCCGCATGGATCTATCCGGTTCGTTTGGTCTGGCTGGTCTGGCTGGTCCGTCCGGTCTTTCTCGTTCGACGAACGCGACAAACCACCCAACCCAAGGAAACGCCGGGCATTTCCCATTCCCCATTCCTCATCCGGATGCCCTCACTCAGAACCCAGAACTCATCACTCAGAACTGTTTTTCGCCCGTGACCCCGGATGTCACACCGCTGTGTAAAACTGGGCGCATCACCCCGCCATGCAAGGAGGCGCCCCATGGCAGAACATCCGAACGGCGCGGCAATGAACGGCGAAGCACCGGCGGCCTACGTGACGCTGATCCTCGACGAAACGGGCTCCATGCAGCACTGCAAGGGCGCCGCCATCGCGGGAGTCAACGAATATCTCAACAGCCTGCGGCAGATGCCGACGCCGGTCCGCTTCACCCTCACGCTCTTCAACTCCGGAAAGCTGGAGGTGCGCCACCGCAACGAGCCGGTGGTCTGGGTACCCGACTTGACGGAACAGACCTACCAGCCGGCCGACACGACGCCTCTGTACGATGCCATCGGGAGCACCCTGACCGCCGCAGTCCGCGAAGCTCCGGCCGAATCGAAGAAGCTCTGCGCCATCCTGACCGACGGACTGGAGAACGCCTCCCGGGAATACAGCCGCGACGATATCGCGCGGCTGATCAGGACATACCAGGATCACGGCTGGACCTTCGTCTACCTCGGCGCCGACCACGATGCCTGGGCCGCCGGCAAAGCCCTCGGCCTTGCCGACGACAACAGCGTACAGTTCAGCAAACGGGACATCGGCCGCACATTCGACCGGCTTTCCAAGGCGACCGTGACCTTTCTAAGCGCCGGACCCGACGAGCCGCCGCAGGGATTCTGGAAGGACAAGGACGCCGGATCCGGCGACAACACCGACCCGAACGGCACCGCCGGGTCGTAGCGGAGGGAGGCTCCATGCGCACCAAGACATGCCTAATCCTGGCGGCGCTGACCGGCGCGGGGCAGGCCGGAGCCGAGCCCGGCTTCGATGAGCGCTATGAGCGCGGCTACAACATCTTCACCCCGGCCAACCAATATGCGCCGGACAATCCGTTGAATCCGGCGAACCAATACAATCCCGACGTGCCATTCGGGCCGGTGGAGGAAGGGCGTGGGATTCGGAGTATACGGTAGTGAACTGTGCAGACGACACTGGGAAGGAACTGAGGGATGGTCGATAAGAAAAAGATAACTCGACAATCGCATGGCGGAACCGTCCAGGTCGAGAAGCTGCTGGCCGATATCCGCGACCTCATCCTCACAGCACGACGGGCGATCGTTCGCAGCGTGGACACCTTGCAGGTGTTGACCAGCTTCGAGATCGGCCGCCGCATCGTGGAGCATGAACAGCAGGGTGCCGCGAGGGCCGAATATGGAAAACGTGTGCTCGGCGAATTGGCGGACCGGCTGACCGCGGAGTTCGGGAGAGGGTATTCTCGGTCGAACCTTCAAAATATGCGGAACTTCTTTCTGGTGTATCGGGACCGCAGTTCGCAGATTTGCCAGATGGCATCTGGCAAATGGAAGGCCGGCTTCAGCGAAAAACGCCAGACGCCGTCTGGTAAATCGAGACCGAATGCCCCTTCTGTGCCGGCACCACCGGCACAATTCACTCAACCATTTCTGCTGGGTTGGTCCCAGTACGTCTTCCTCCTGGGCATCGACGACGCGGACGAACGCGCCTTCTATGAAATTGAATCGGCGCGAAACGGTTGGACATTGCCGGAGCTCAAGCGCCAGTTCAACGCCAGCCTCTACGAACGTCTGGCGCTGAGTCGGGACAAGCGCGGAATCCGCAAGCTGGCGCAGCAAGGCCAGATCGTCGGAAAGCCGCAAGACCTGTTGAAGGAACCATATGTGCTGGAATTTCTCGGGCTCGATGAAAAGGCCGCCTATTCCGAAACCGACCTGGAATCGGCCATCATCGACAAACTCGAACACTTCCTATTGGAACTCGGCAAGGGGTTTCTCTTCGAAGCCCGCCAGAAGCGCTTCACCCTCGATACGGACCACTTCTTCGTCGATCTTGTCTTCTATAACAGATTGCTTCGTTGTTACATCCTGATCGATCTGAAGATCGGCAAAGTGACCCATCAAGACCTCGGACAGATGCAGATGTACGTTAACTACTTCGATCGGCAGGTGAAGAGGGAAGACGAACAGCCGACCATCGGCATTATCCTCTGCAAGAAGAAGCACGACGCGTTGGTCACAATCACCCTGCCCAAGGGCGCCAACATTCATGCACGAGAATACCGTTTGTTCTTGCCGTCGAAGGAGGAATTGCGGCGCAAGCTTGTCCAATGGGCCGAGGAACAGGAGGCGAAACCGTGAAATCGGATGCTGTCGCTGTGAGGGACACTCAGGACCCGTTCAATAAGGCCGCCGGGGCTATTCCGGAAACAGCGGTGGGGTTTCTCCGCTGGCGACGATCACGATATGACTCTAACGAGCCAGCGGTTCACACGAAGTGCGGTATGGACGCCCCGCTGAA
>DIHJ01000002.1 GCA_002420105.1 Nitrospira sp. UBA5699 | reverse complement strand
TGATTCACAGGCAGGAGCACTGAGCGGAATGACTGACGATCCAGATTCCTGCGCCGACCGGCCCCTGTCTGCCGGCCAATGACGGATCAGCCCTCTACGCAGTATGGGATCGCGGACGCTGTGGAGAATCGGCTCGTCCCCGCCCTCATTTACAGAGACGGTAACCGCGTAAGCGTAAGAGCGCAAGAAGGTATAGCGCCGGGACGGAAGCTGAAGAATATACGGGTAAGAAGCCACACGGCAGAAAGAGAAGTGGCCGAAGTTTCGGCCTAGAGAATTGCAGCGATCAGGAAGGTCGTGGTGGCGACGATGGACCACGACCTTCCTAACGATGGTTATTCGCCAGACAGCCTACCGATTCGTGATTCTTCCTGAAACTTCAATCGGCCTGAAGATGGTGGGACGGAACTGCTCTCAGCTTCGGCAAGAATCTGTCAAGGAGGAACAATGACAAAGACCGAGAGCATCAGTCGCCGGATCGATGTGCTGGCCATCGGATTATTCGGACTCGCCGTCGGAGCCTTGACCGTGGGCATGGCACAAGTCGGACAAATTCAAGCGGTGGATAAGGTGGGGGTACTCGTCATTGCCCTGGTATTCGGCGGTGTCGTGCAGGTGCTCGCCGGGATTGCCGATATTCGCTACAACGAACAGCTGGGAGGGACAGCCCTCACGATGTACGGCTTCTTTTGGTTCACGGTGTCGTTAGCCCAGCTAGTCAGTATCAGCACCACATTCCATTTTGGCAGCGCGCTTTATGTCCCGATCAACCTCGTGTATGTCTTTTTCTCAGCCGTCATGATCTACCTGACCGCATACCGGTCTGTTGCCTTGACCCTTCTCCATGCCGTCATTACCATGACGTTTTTCTCCACCGTTTGCATGCGGCTGAACCTGACATCGGAAATGTTTCCAGGGGTGGCTCATCTGGCGGTCGGCATCCTCGCGTTTTATCACGCAATTGGCAGTCTCTCGCAGGCCTACACCGGCAAGGCGATTGTGCCACTCGGACCTCCCCTTCTTCGGCATGAAAGAGCGAAGGTTACGGTCTCTTCGGAGGCGGCAAGATCATGGGAGGGGACCTGAACGCTCGTGAAGCAGTCTCTTAGGTTCGGCCCGGCTCTTGGCACTTTGTCTTTCTGTGGGTATTAGTCGAAGATGGGCGGGTGAAATTATCCGGCCTCGTTTCAAACTACGTGACGTTGCCCATGAAGACCGAAGTACGACATCGCTCAGGTTGTGAGGCCTGCCTTTCGAGAAGTTTACGGTGACGATGACGTTTCTATTTGCAGGCATCCTGGGAATCTACATGGCCGGCATGGCCCTTCCGCTCTGTTTCCCAGGAAGACCGAGAATCCAGAACGCCTTCGCTCACGGGCTTGCGGCTGCCGCAGGTCTGGTAGGTATTGGACTGGGACTTGCCGGACTCTTCGCGCCTGAGCCCTGGACTGCCTCCGCTGAGTCTACCATTCCCTTTTTGACCTTTGCGATCCGTATCGATCCGTTGGCATCGTCCTTCGTGCTCATAATTTCCCTTGCCGGCTTGGCCGTGTCCCTCTATGCGCTCGGCTACGTCCGCGAGTTTTACGGACGGATACCTGTTGGAGTGTTGGGATCGCTCTACAACGGCTTCTTGCTCTCCATGACCCTCGTGATCGTTGCCGACAACGGATTCTTCTTCTTGATTGTCTGGGAATTGATGTCGCTGCTGTCCTACTTCCTGGTCGTGACGGAACATGAGAAACCCGAGGTCCGCTATGCCGGGTTGTTCTACCTCATCATGACGCATGTGGGCACCGCCTTCATCCTTGTCGTGTTTCTGATCTTCTTCCAGCAGGCCGGGTCCTTTTCATTTGAAGCGTTCCGGAACCCGCAGCATGTCCTTCCGGAAGGCATGAGGACCCTCGCCTTTCTTGCGGCCTTGATCGGATTCGGCGCCAAAGCGGGCATCGTGCCGTTACACGTCTGGCTGCCCTACGCCCATCCGGCCGCTCCGTCGCATATCTCAGCGCTCATGTCCGGCGTGATGATTAAAACGGCTATCTATGCATTGATCCGAGTGTATTTTGATTTCTTCGGCGGGCAGTTCCCCTGGTGGTGGGGCTTCACGGTACTTATCGTCGGTGCAGTCTCCGCGTTGCTGGGCGTGATGTACGCCCTGATGGAGCGCGATCTCAAGAGTCTCCTCGCCTTCAGCAGCGTCGAGAATATCGGCATCATTCTGCTCGGCATCGGCGCGGGAATGACCTTTCAGACATACGGACTAAAAGAATTTGCCGCCCTCGGACTTGTCGCCGCGCTTTATCACACGGTCAACCACGCGATGTTCAAGGCGCTGCTGTTTCTGGGCGCAGGCTCGCTGCTCTATGCAACCCATACGCGCAACATGGAGGAATATGGCGGTCTGCTGCGCCGCATGCCTTGGACTGGGCTGTTTTTTCTGATCGGAGCCGTGTCGATTTCAGCTTTGCCCCCAACGAGCGGATTCGTCGGCGAGTGGCTGGTATTCCAAACCCTCTTTCTCAGTTTTCATGTTCCCACAGTCCTTCTGAAGCTCATACTCCCAGTGGCCGCAGCGATGCTGGCGCTGACCGGCGTATTGGCGCTGGCCTGTTTCGCCAAAGCGTTCGGCATCTCGTTCCTGGCCTTGCCGCGGAGTTCTCACGCGCGTCACGCCGAAGAAGTGCCCTGGTCCATGCGAATCGGGATGGGCATGCTGGCCGCCATATGTCTATTGCTGGGACTGTTGCCGATGGTCGTGGTGCCTATGCTGGATCGAGTCGGAACCTCTTTTACGGGAGTCTCGATCACGGACAAAGTGGTGGCGTTGAACGGGTGGGCGCTGGCGCCGGTGAACGTCGAGTTTTCCAGTCTGTCCTCACCGGCAATCGCACTCGGATTGATCGGACTGTCGGTTCTCGGGCTTCTATTGGTGGCGGTATTCGGCGGTTCGGCCAAGGCGCGTTACTACAAGACCTGGGGGTGCGGCCTCAACCTTTCTCCGCGCACCGAATACACGGCAACCGGTTTCGTGCAGCCGATTAAGCGAGTGTTCAGCACTATCTATCAGCCGACCGTGAAGCTCGAAACTGAATTTTTGGAAGAGTCTCACTACTTCTCCAAGCGACGGCTATTTGAAACCCACATCGAGCCGGTCTTTCAGAAATATCTCTACGATCCGATCGTGACGTTTTTCTCGGCGATGGCGGACCGGCTGCGAGTGATCCAGGCCGGAAGCCTTCATCTCTATCTGACGTACATCTTTCTCACGCTGGTGGCGCTGTTGTTGATGGCGGTCTAACTGTCTGGCGCGTGGCGAGAGGCTAGAAGCGAGGGGTCATGACATTGATGATGCGGGCAGTTCTTCTCGTCATTGCGCAGATCATCGTCTTACTGGCCGTCTCGCCATTCATTGTGGGGCTGATTCGGAAGGTGAAGGCGCGGCTCCAGTTGCGGCGAGGCGCCAGTGTGTTTCAGCCTTATGCCGACTTGGCAAAGCTCTTTCGCAAGCAGCCGGTCGTCTCGACGACGACGACGTGGATTTTCACGGCGACCCCGTACATTGTGTTCGCCTCCACGCTCGCCGCCGGCTTGCTGGTGCCGGTCTTTACCTCGACGATCCCGCTCAACTTCGCCGGCAACATCATCGCGCTCGTCTACTTGTTCGCTTTAGGCACATTTTTCCTGATCCTGGCGGGGCTCGATGCCGGATCGGCCTTCGGCGGCATGGGGAGCAGTCGCGAGGCCATCGTGGCCTCGCTGACCGAGCCGGCCATGATCATGTCCATCTTTGCCATCGCGCTGACCACCGGTTCCACCAACCTCAGCACGATCGTCCACAAGACGGCTCTGCTGGAAGGGATCGTGACCGATCCCTCGCCGCATCTGATGGCGCTTGCCGCGCTCTTCATTGTGGCACTTGCCGAAACCGGTCGGGTGCCCGTGGACAACCCGGCCACGCATCTCGAACTGACGATGATCCACGAGGCCATGGCGTTGGAATATTCCGGGCGCTATCTGGCCCTGGTGGAATGGGCAGCCGGACTCAAGCTGCTGGTCTTTCTCACGCTGATCGCCAATATCTTTGCGCCCTGGGGGATTGCGACGAACATGGAACCGACCGCACTGGGCATCGGCCTGGCGATCTACCTCATGAAAGTCTCGGGGTTAGCCGTGCTGATCGGTGCTGTCGAATCGATGTTTGCCAAACTTCGTTTGTTCAGGGTGACGGACTTTCTGGGGCTGGCCTTCATCTTGGCGCTGCTCGGCATGATCTTTTTCTACGTGTTGCGAGGATAACATGTCGCTGTTGACGCCGCATGTCGGTTCCCAGTTAGTGGATTTAGGATCGGCGGTGCTTCTGTTGATCTGTTTCGCAATCGTGGCACAGCGGAGGCTCTCCGCCTGCGTCGATTTGTTCGCCCTGCAGTCGGTTTTCCTCGCGGCGACGGCGGCGCTCGTCGCGTTCCTGACGGGCATTCATCATATCTATGCGGCGGCGCTGCTCACCCTGATCATCAAGGCCATCGTCATCCCGCGCATTCTGCGGAAAGTCATCGAACGCCTGAACGTCACACGGGAACTGGTGATGAACGTCAACGTGCCCGCAGGACTCCTAATCTGCGGGGGACTGGTCATGCTCGCTTTCTTCATCACCCAGCCCATCATTCCCTTGGGGTTCCTGCTGACGCGAGACTCCCTCGCGATCGCCCTCGCCATCGTATTGATCGGATTTTTCACGATGATCGCCCGCAAAAAAGCCGTGACGCAAGTCATCGGATTTCTCGTGATGGAGAACGGCGTCTTTCTAGGCGCCGCGGCGGCGGCGTACGGCATGCCGTTGATTGTCGAGCTTGGAGTCTTTTTCGACGTGCTGGTCGGCGCCCTCATTATCGGGATCTACACGCACCGTCTGCAGGATGCCTTTGACAGTGTGGATACAGGTAGGCTCACGACGTTGAAGGAGTAGCGCGAATGGCCTGGCCTCTCGCCATCTTGGTTGTGACGCCTATTCTCGCGGCGGTAGGCAGTCTGCTCGCCTCAGAACGTCGGGCCGTGGAAGCGCTGCAGTGCGTTCAGGCAGGCGCGATGCTCGCGAGCGCCCTACTGGTTGTTGAGCGAGTCATTGCCGGTGGCGCTCTCTCGGCGAGCACCCTGCTGCAAACCGATGCGCTGAGCGCCTGGCTGGATCTCATTATAGGCGTGGTGGGCAGTACCGGCACCCTGTATGCCGTGGGGTATATGGGAGAAGAAATGACCCGCGGCCACCTCACGATGCGACGCTACTGCCGGTTCTTCTGCCTCTTCGATCTCTACATGGCCGCCATGCTGACTGCGGTCAATCAGGACAATATCGCGATCATGTGGATCGCCATCGAAGGCTCGACCCTTTCTGCGGCCCTGCTGATCGGCTTTGAGCGAAGCAAAGCCGCGTTGGAGGCCGGCTGGAAGTTCGTGATCCTGAGTTCGGTGGGTATCGCACTCGCGCTGTTCGGCACCATCCTGATTTACTATTCGTCCGAACATGTCCTGGGCGTCTCGAGTGAGGCTTTGCGCTGGTCCCAGCTGTATCTGGTCGCTGAGCGATTACACCCTTCGGCCATCAAGATCGCTTTCATCTTCGCATTGATCGGATATGGCACGAAAGCGGGAGTCGCCCCGATGCACACCTGGTTGCCGGATGCGCACGCGGAAGCCCCGACGCCGGTGAGCGCGATGTTGTCCGCGAACATGTTGACCCTGGCTGTCTATGCCATCCTACGATTTAAGATCATTACGGATCGCACGGTGGGACCGGACTTTGCCGGGACTCTCGTGGTGGGACTGGGCCTGCTGTCCTTGACGATTGCGGCAACCTTCTTTCTGGTTCAGCGGGACTTCAAGCGATTGTTTGCCTACTCCAGCATCGAGCATATCGGCATTGCGCTCTTGGGGTTCGGCCTCGGAGGCGCGGGAATCTTTGCGGGAGCCTGGCACTTGTTGAATCACGCCCTCGCGAAGTCCACGGCGTTCTATGGCGCAGGATTGGTCTTCCTCGCGCACGAACACAAATTCCTCGATCGGGTAACGGGTCTCCTGGTTCACATGCCGCTTTCGGGAACGGCGATTCTCGTCGCCGGTCTCGCACTGGCCGGCTTGCCGCCGTTCGGACTGTTCGCCAGCGAGGTGCTCATTGCCGTAAGGGCCTATGCCGTGAGACCGGAGATAGCCGGAGTGTTCTTGCTTCTCTTGGCGTTGGCGTTCGCCACATTGCTCTACCAGGTGTTTCGAATGCTGTTAGGAACTCCCGGCGAGCCGGGGAGGCCGTTGAGTAAGCCCTGTCGCCTCTTTGCCTGGGCCGCAGTGGGAATCAACGTGGCGGTATTGGGAGCGATCGGGGTCACGGTCCCGCCGGGACTCACCTCGCTGCTCGACGCGATCGTAAGACTCTTCAATACGACGATGGAGATGCCGTGACAGGAATGGCTCCCGTGGTCACGATTCTCGGAGCGCCGCTGCTGGCCGCGGTCATCAGCTTGGCGACCACACGCGCCCCAATACTGCACGGGTTGAATCTCGCCACGATGGCGGCCTTGGCGATCTCGGAGATGGCCATCGTGCAACAGGTGCTGACACAGGGATCGTTTACCTCGCTCTGGGGGTTCGTCTATCTCGATGCGCTCGCCGCGTTCATTCTCTTGATTACCACTGCCATTGGGTTTTTGTGTTCGCTGTATACCTGGTCGTATCTGGGCGACTATATGGAGCGAGGCGCCATCTCGGCTCGGAGGATAAGCCGCTTCTTTTTTCTCTTTCATCTGTTTCTCTTCGCCATGATTTCCGCGACGACGGCCAACAATCTCGGCATCCAGTGGGCCGCCATGGAAGGCACCACGTTAGCGACGGCATTTCTGATCTCTTTTTTCCGCACACGCGAAGGATTCGAGGCGGGATGGAAATACTTAATTCTCTGTTCCGTGGGCATTGCGTTGGCCCTGTTCGGAACGGTCCTGACCTATTACTCGTCGGTCCGGGTGCTGGGGGATGTCAGCGCCGCGTTGAATGTGACCGTCTTGCTGGGCGTTGCACATCAATTGGACCCGCATGTGCTCAAGCTGGCCTTCATTTTCGTCCTCGTCGGCTATGGAACGAAAGTCGGACTGGCCCCTGTGCACAATTGGCTGCCGGAGGCCTATAGCGAAGCTCCAGCGCCCGTCACCGCGATGTTGGCCGGTGTGCTGGAAACCGTGGCGGCCTATGCGTTGCTCCGGAGTAAATCGATCGTCGACCAGGCCTTGCCGGAGCACTTCACGGGGAATTTGCTGCTCCTCTTCGGACTGCTCTCGTTCGTCCTGGCCGCACTCTTCATCCTGATCCAGCATGATTACAAACGTCTCTTTGCCTATTCGAGCATTGAGCACATGGGCGTCGCTATGGTGGGCTTCGGTGTGGGAGGATCAACCGGCACATTCGGAGGTTTGTTTCATCTCCTCAACCATGCCTTGGCCAAATCCCTGGCGTTCTTTTCGGCGGGAAATATGCTCCGCCGCTTCGGCACTCGCGAAATCGATAAAGTGCGCGGGCTGGCGGCGGCACAGCCGGTGACAGCGGTGGCTATCGTGGTGGCCGGCCTGGCCTTGGCAGGGATGCCGCCGTTTTCCATGTTTCTCAGCGAAGTCATGGTCGTGTCGGCATTGGCCACCCAGGATTTTTCCTCCGACACGCTGCATCTTGGGCAATTTCTCACGATCGTCGTCGCGCACGATGTGCGCAGCCTCGCGATTGTCACTGCGTTTCTCCTCTTTGCGATTGTCTTGTTTGGAGGCTTCACCTATCGCGTAACCTCGATGATCTGGGGCACACCGCCGGATGGCGTAAAGCGGGGCGAGGGTTGGGAGGTGGGGCAGGTGCCGTTGGTGGTGGCCTGCGCGGCCTTGGTGGGGCTCGGCCTTAAATTACCGGAGCCGATCAGAGAGCTGATGGATCGGGCGGTTCACGTCTTGTTGGCGAGGTGACGAGATGGCGGATGCCTCGGCAGCTGCAGCATTGCTAAAACGAGAGTTTCCGGAGGCCATTGTTGGCACGGCATCGATCCATGGGACGCCGTGGCTCCGCGTGCGGACCAATCAGGTACCGCTCGTGGTGCATTACCTGCACACCAAACCGGACTTGCGCGGCAGCCTGTCTCTCCTGTGGGCCGTGGATCACCGGCCGCGCGAAGCACGGTATGAGGTGCTGTACCTCTTCGCGCTCGCAGAGAGACGAGACTGGCTGCTCCTCTCGACTGATCTATCCGACGAAGCCCGGTTGTTCAAATCCATCACCCCGCACATCCATGCGGCGCAATGGTACGAGCGAGAGATTCGGGACATGTTCGGGTTGATTCCGCAGGGGCACCCGGACTTGCGACGTCTGATTCGACACGAACACTGGCCAAAAGGGACGCATCCGCTCAAAAAAGATTTCCCATGGGACCGTACGCTGGGTCGGCAGCAGGGCGACTATCGCTTCCGCCACATCGAGGGCGAAGGCGTCTTCGAAGTGCCGGTCGGACCGATCCACGCCGGCATCATCGAGCCGGGTCATTTCCGCTTCTCGGTCGCCGGCGAACCGATCATGCAGCTTGAAGTGCGGCACTTCTGGAAACATCGTGGAATCGAAAAGCTGTTCGAGCAGCAGAGGCTGGCCGACGCGGTGCCGCTCGCGGAACGCGTGTCCGGAGACACGACCATCGGACATAGCCTGGCCTACTGCCAGGCAGTGGAAACGCTGCTGCGCGTCGATGTGCCACGACGCGCTCGGTATCTTCGTTCGCTCTTCCTGGAACTGGAACGGCTCCACAATCATCTCGGCGATGTGGGAGCCATCTGCAACGACACCGCCTACGCGCTCGCCCATGCCCACTGCGGCCGGATGAAAGAGCGGATCATGCAGCTCAACGACCGGGTGACCGGCTCAAGATTTCTGCGGGACACCATGACGGTTGGCGGAGTCACGAGAGATATCACAGCCCAGCAGCGGGGTGAAATCGTCGATGTGCTCGATCAGATCGAGAAGGATTTTTCAGAGCTCGAATCCATTATCTTCGCGAACGCGTCGCTCACGGACCGCCTGGAGACGACCGGCGTCCTGACGGAACGCATCGCCTGGGATCACGGCGTCATCGGCGTCGTCGGACGGGCGTCGGGGATCGATCAGGACGTCCGGCGCGACCGCCCTTTCGCCGCCTACGACGAAATCCGCCCCAAAGTGGCACTCTATCGATACGGCGACGTCCGCGCCCGGTTGCGCGTGCGCATGGACGAGATCCATGACTCGATCCGCTTGATCCGCGAGATTCGCCTGAAGCTGCCGGACGGTCCGACCGCGGGGGAGCCTGGGCATGAGCCGCGGCCAGGCGATTGGGCATTGTCTGCGGTGGAAGGCTGGCGGGGAGAAATTCTCTATTTCATCATGGCCGGAGAAGACGGACGGATCCATCGATGCAAGGTGCGCGATCCATCGTTCGTGAACTGGCCCGCCATTCAGTGGGCCGTGGTGGGAAACATCATCCCCGATTTTCCGCTGATCAATAAGAGTTTCAATCTGTCATATGCGGGAAATGACCTATAGAGGAAGGCGAGGGGCAAGAGGCAAGGGGTTGATACACAACCTCTAGCCTCTCACCCATCACCTCAAGCCTGCTCGGACGAAAGGAGGCCCATGTTCCGTATTCTCAAAAAAAGCATCAAGACCGGCGTAGTGACGGGACAACATCCGGCCGCGCAGCCCGCCGAAGGCTCCACGCCCGAGGCCCGCGAGAAAGCCCGGCCCTTCAGACGGTCGCTCGCCGTTCGTGAGGTGGACACGGGCTCCTGCAACGCCTGCGAGATGGAGATGAACGCCCTGGCCAATCCCATCTACGACGTCGAACGCTTCGGCGTGCACATCGCGGCCTCACCGCGCCATGCCGATGCCCTCGTGGTAACCGGCCCGGTTACGTTCAACATGGAACGGGCCTTACACGATGTCTACAAGCAGACGCCGGATCCGAAGATCGTGATCGCGCTCGGGGACTGCGCCGTCAACTGCGGAGTCTTCAAAGGGAGCTATGGGGTCACCGGACCGGTCGACCGCCACGTTCCCGTCGATCTGCGCATCCCCGGCTGCCCGCCCCGCCCCGCTGAGATCCTGAAGGCGCTCGAAGAACTCCGGGCGTCACGGCAATCGACGGAGAAGTAAGTTTGCAGCAATCGAACTCGTGAAGCAAGTGAGAGGGGATTTCCGACTTGGGAGCTGCGAAGGTGCCGGCTCTGTTCTCGGCGAGAATCTTCCTCAAATGCGGCGTAATCGGCGGGATTCTCAAACAACGGCAAGCGCCCGACGCGGCGGTTGAGAACATGATAAGCGAGGTCACCGGCAGCCACACGCGGGCGGCAAGGCATGCGGCCGCTCCTATTCTAACGCCGCATGGTGCATCAAGAAAAGACGCCCTCCCCCTTCCGTCACTCCGGTCTCGGACGGTCTTGCGATCCGATGCGTACCGCCGGGCGGTGCCTTTGAACCCATACGCCTCCGCAGAGCATACGACAGCTGACCGGTTGTTAATGGTGTGGTGATGTCGCATCGCCATATGCAAGCGTCTCGGTCTCTTCGTCGTGATCAATCGCACTGGATCCCCCCGTGTACGGTGCGCGACTGTAGCCCTTGCGGGGGGCAACTCCCAACAAGATATTTCAGTTATGACGCCTTCGGCAGAGGATCACTCCCAACTGTGGGAACCGCGCTGCCTCCCTCGGACTGGTGGAAAGGGGATGAGGCCATGCCCCGCGGGATGTGCAGCCGCTTAAGCTCCCTGTGGTCCTCTTGCTTCACGAATTGGGCGGTGACCCATTCACCGACGACGAGATCGGCCAAGGTCTTGCGTTCATCGCCTGCGAGAATTTCGCTGTCCGCCATCACCGAGAGACGTCGAACTCTTTTGCCGTCGTGTTCGGATGGCTGGATTACAATGACGTGGTGAACCAAGTCGACGCCTACCAGGGTCCCCCGTAGCTTGTAGGTTCTCTTCGTCATCCGTTTCTGAACTGTATGGGGTGTCATAGTGGCATCTCCTATTTCAACTGTTTCTCGCCAATGAATTCTCTCTAAACCATGAACGCATAGAGCATGCCCTCGTTTGAGAACGGGAATTCGAGCCTGCGAAACGCCGGAGTCGGGCGACAACTCATCAAGAAAACTCAATAGAAAAGACGGATTGAAAGCCTGCACGCGTCTGGGAGAGCGGGTATCGCAATGTGTGCTGACCGGAGATGCCTCCGGAAGAAACTGCAAATATTGCACTTCTGAGCGTGGGCCTCATAAGAAGCACCGCGGCCAGCCTGTCTGCAGGCGAAATTCGCTAAGGTCCAGGCCAGGTTCCCCGCACTGAAACAGTGCGTAACCGTTTGCCGGGGAAGGTATCAGAGTTGCTTATAACCCATTGCAGGCGGATGTGGCGAATATCTCTTGAGGCATGCGATCCAAGGGAGGACCTCCATTTTTTGTTCAAGAGAATTGACGAGCCGGCCCTCGGCCGCAAGGCTATCCGGTTGATATGCACAGCAGGCTTCGGGACGCTTGGACTGCTGCTCCTGATGTTCCCGGCGCAGTCATCGACCGGCACAATTGACGATCGTGCCTGTGGCCATGACCGGGGTGAATAGTCTCTCGACGGCAGCGCATGCGCTCGATGTCGACCTGGCGGCCCGCTTGCGGCGTCTCATGGAGATTCTCGACGTGATCTTGCCGGAAGCAGAAGAGCACCGAGCGGCGGTTCAGCGATCGTCCGGTCTCGCCTTCGAACACATCGCGCGAAACAACCTCGATCCGGCCATCTCTCTGCTGGGGAAACTGCTCAAACAACATCCGCTCTGGCTCCGTGGGTATCTGCTCTTAGCCACGATCTATGAGGGCACACAGGCCATCCAGCAAGCCATCGCTGTGATTGAGAACGGGATCAACATGTGCCGAGCGAGCGTCCGGTTATTGGCGATGCCCGGTCGCTCCCTGCCTATGAGCGGAACCTTGGGCCATGACGTGCGGTCTCGGAACCTGCGCCGGGCCGCCCGCGGCTTACGGTACGAACAGATCCTGCGACACCGGCTTGCTCTATTGCTGGTCCGGGCCGGCCGGTTCGAGGAGGCACTTCAATGCTGGACCGAACTCGAAGGCCTCCATTGCGCCTGACGACGGACAGTGCGGGCCTTGCCCGAGCATGAGGAGGCGAGTCACCGCGGAAAGAGAAAGCGATGAGTCGGAGCCACATGGGACCAATCAAAGGGAGGAACTGCATCCATGAAAATTGTGGAGCCATCAGAACAGGGACCAACGCCGGGGCAGTACTGTGACCGGTGCGCCAGGCGGTCATCGGACCTGATCGTTGATGATTTGAGCTTGCAGGAACTCTGTGCTGAATGTCGGCGCGAACTGGCGCGACGACGGTTGAGGCTCACCCACCCTCTCAAGACAAGACCATAAAACCCGCAAGCCTGGTGACAGCGTCCACCGACGGCGAGGGGAATGCAGCACAAAGCGCCGGCTGTTTGTGTGAGCATGGCCCTCGCTTAGCTTCGATTCCGGCTTGAGCGGTTATTCCGGCCGATTCCAAGAACAACGGTTTTCCCTGACATTCCGTTCAGCGGGATCATATCCGCCCTGCTGAACCTGGCCCCTCGTCGCCTCCGTTATGATCCTTTTCAGCTTGAAGCACGAGAAATCCTCCTGCGCGGGCTGACGGAAACCAAGTTCGTTCCCACGGAGCATTTTCCCCTGTTTGGAGAGCCGCACCGGTGAAACGTCGGCATCTGCAAATCTTGCATGGATCTCTCCTGACTGGCGTGAGCAGATCTTCTGGCCACTCGCGCCAACGATATAAGCACTTGATTTGGGGAACATTTATTTAGCAGAGGCGCGATTTCACCCCACGGCATCACCGATGCAATACCTCTATGATGCGAGAGACAATCTGAAAGCAAAGGAGGGCGGCATCATGCAACAGACCTTCTCAGACAGGATAACCGTTGGGCTTGTCGGCCTGGCGATGGTGATGATGACCGGTTGCGCTCAACCGCCCACCGAACAACTTGAAGCGGCGAAAAAGGCGGTGGAGTCGGCACGGGCAGCGGGAGCATCGGAGTATGCCAAGGAAGACTTCGTCAAACTGGAGCAACAGTTGACCTTGGCACAGGACGAGTTGGTGAAACAAGACAGAGCTCTGGCCATCTTCCGGTCCTATAGCGATGCGGACAAGATGCTGATCAAGGTCGTCGAAGACGGCGGAGCGGTGGCGGCCAAGGCAGCCCAAAACAAAGAAGCGGCCAAGACGGCAGCACTCGCCATGGAGAAAGAGGCCGGACAGGTCCTGGCTTCGGCCAAGGAGCTCATAGCGAAGGCGCCGACCGGAAAAGAGCGGGCGGCGGTGGAGGCGATTAACCAAGACGTCCAGGGATTGGAGACCGGTTTCAATGCCGTCCATCAGCTCATAGAGAAGGGTGACTATCCCGCAGCGGAGGCCCAAGCCAAGGCGTTGAAGGAAAAAGGATCGGCCGTCTCAGGTGAAATTCAAAGCGCGATCGACAAGGCCAAAGGAAAGAAGCACACCTCTCGCGGGTAAGGCAAGAGGATCACTATGCGGTTCGACGAATCCTACGAGACCGCTCGACATGCGAAGCCGGTCCGATGCCCCCGGTGCCGACGATCTTCTCTGGTCCTCATGTTCGACTCTCCGGCGCGCGGTATGGTGTGCCCACACTGTCACGAGAAGCTGATCGCGCTTCGGAAGCGCGCTTCCCTGCCGCCAGGCGATCGGAACGTCGCGTTACCGGACGCACCAAAGGGGAAGAGGGCCAGGTGCCCACGATGCGGTGACACCACGCAGGGACTGTTGTTCGACTCTTCTCCGGCGGGTATGGTCTGCAATCAATGTCACGATGATCTCGTGCGCCTCCGTCAAGAAGTCACCGGGCTGATTCCCCATGCGCAATGAGAGCGCGCGGCGTCTCCGAGGAACATGAAGAGCAGGAGGACAGAATGGAGCACAACAACCCCGGCAAACTGCCTCTATTCGAGAAAATCTTGGCGGGAGGTTGTCTGGCCGCCCTCGGGACCTCCGTGGCGTCGGAGTCCATCTTCAGCATGAGCATCTTCTCCGTCACCGTGCTGGCAATCGTATTCCTATTCCTGGAAGCGTGGAGGTAAGCCGGCTGATGGAACGAGAGAATGATCAGCTTCTACCGGGTCGTCACCGGAAGAATGTGAAGTCGGCGACCAGCTGGAGTCGGATCGGACTGCTAGAGGTGCTCGCGTACTTCGCTGCTATCGTCGTGGTCGTCGGCAGCGTCGTAAGCGGATGGGATTTCAACCTGCTCATCGCATTGATCATGCTGGCCGTCCTGTACGCGGTGTTGCGCGATGTCAGGTCGCTCACCGGCTTGAAGACGCCGGATGAACCGAATCAACCCTCCGAAACCATGATCCCGCTCCGGAAGTCTTCACGGAGGAGGCCCCTCGCCGCAACAGCCTCAGCGGATGTCCTGCCAACAGGCCGGAGCGAGGAAGAACCAGGACTCCACCGGGTGGGCGCGTGCGCCACAACACTCCATCCGAAAAGGACCGACGCATGAGTCCCT
>DIHJ01000048.1:999-9895 GCA_002420105.1 Nitrospira sp. UBA5699 | reverse complement strand
TTTCTCGACTTATCGTTTTGTGGCCAGCGGATAACATCTCCGGTGGCTTTCCACTCAGCATCCCCTGCGCGCCGACGCCCTCGCTTCCGAAAGCCCCGTCCGGGTACTGCGCCCTTGAAATCAGCACGTCAAATCTGCGGTCGAAAATCTCCCGCCAATTCCATGACTTCACGTCCCCTCCTTTAGAGGTACCCCGTTCAGGTCTCATCAAAAAGAGCTCCTTTCGCTACGCTTTACTCATGGGCCAATACAAAGGAGGGCATCATGACCTGTCGACGTTGTAGGGGCTGCATGGCGAGGGATCATTTTCTCGATCTCCAGGAAAGCGGGGGAGAGTGGTGGATGGAAGGCTGGCGCTGCATCAACTGCGGTTACGTCTTCGATCCGGTCGCGGAGCAGAACCGGCGGCTGCACGAAGCGGCGACGGCAACACCGCTGGTGACGGTACAACAGCCGTCCGAGCTTCCTGCCGTGAGCGAACAGGAGTGGACGATCGACCTGGCGGCCTAGCGCCGCTGCGTCGACCGGTCCCAACGGGCCGGCTTCTGTTCACTTTCCGCTGTTTTCTTGTCAGGCCCTGGGGTGTGGGCTACACTTTTTTTCACACTCTATGGCACGCGCAAGATCAGACCGGTCGCGATCCAAGACCGCGGTCATCGACGACCTGACTCAGAGCATCGAGCAACTGCAGGCTTTTCTTCCGCAAGTGGAAGATCTCGGACGGGAAGGCTTCCCCTACCTCGAGGGCGCCAGAGCCAGAACGGAACTCCAACTCCGCGAATGCATCAAGCGGACGTTCGGCGAGAAGTCCCAGGAGTATCAGACACATCGCCATCACAAACTCTCTTTCGGATCTCCGGCCGAAACGAAACAAACCGTCACTCTCATTAAGACCCTGATCGCAACGCTGGAGGACAAGAAACTTGAACTCCAGGGGCTTAAACCTTCCCCGCCCGAAGAACCGTCGACTGCGCCGCCACCTGGTCCGTCCGCACGCCCGCAGATGACGCTGGTCCCTCCGACGACGCCGACTGCCACAGTCACCATCGCAACGGCGCCGGTGACGCCTCCGCCGATCACGGTGTCTGTCCCGTTGGCGACCAATGTCGAGATGACCGCGTCGGCCTCAGCCCCTTCGACCGCCTCTCCAACCGCCCAAACCACGCCGGCACTGCCGACGGAACCGGTCGTGCCGCAGCCGCCGACCGCGGTCCCGACGGCCCCGTCGGCAGCACAGCCTGTCGTATCCGCGCCTCCCGCAACATTCCTTCGTACGCAGGAAACACAACCGCTTACGGCTCCGGCGCCACAGGCCCTACAACCGGCTCCGCCTTCATCGCCCGCACCTCGCGCAAACCCCGTCTCCGAACCGGCGCCCCCCGCACCCATACCGGCAGCCGCGCCTTCACCGGCGCCGCAGACCGCTGCCGTTTCCCCGACCACGCACGAAAGGGCGCCCTTCCAGGAACCGGCGCCACCCGAGTCTCCGCGTCCGACCGCTTCTCCGGCGGCGACGCCACAGTCGTTCTTCATCACCCAGGAAATACCGCTGAAACAGCCGGCTCCGTCTGATACCGCGTCGACGAACCAGGTTGACACCCTGTCCGGTCCGTCGACCGTCGCACCGGACCATCTGAATCTCACCAGGAACCTCTGCCAGCGCTTCCATACCGTCGCCCGCCAATTGCGGCTTCGCGGCGAATACCGGGCGACGCTGGCGGTGGAGGATGAAATCGACGTTCAGGATCTGCTCCATGCCCTCCTCCGGCTTCAGTTCGACGACATCGGGACGGACGAATGGATTCCCGTCTATGCGGATGGCGCCCTGCGCACCACATTTCTTCTGGACCACGATCGGCTGGCCGTCACCGTCAAGAAGACGCGCCCCGGGCTCGGCGCGAAGGATCTCGCGGGGCAGGTGCGTGTCGATACCGAGCGCTATCGAGCCCGCGAAGGCTGCGCGCACCTCTTCTGTTTTATCTATGATCCCGAAGGCCGGATCGGCAACCCGCGCGGTCTGGAAAAGGATCTGACCGCCGTCCACGACGGCCTGTCCGTCACGACCCTCGTCGCACCCAAATGAGGTCCCCCATGAAGAAAGCGAAGTCTTCCGGTGACGCCGCCGCGCCCCAGAAATCCGGCCTCGCATCTCCCGGATTGACAGGCACTCCGGGTATCCGCTACGTTGACAAGGAGCCGGCCATTCCGGCGGTGCCTTGCACAATTCACGCACCCGTGGACGGTGGAGTGGTCATGGTCGACCGTGCCTATGTGCTGATTCACGTGCTGCCGGGGCAGACGAGTCAGGTCGTCCGGGCGCTCGGCGAAATCAAGCAGATCAAGACGATCGACCCCTGTTGGGGCAAACCGGATATCATCACGGTAGTCGAAGTCCCGGATCAGGATGCCTTGACGCAACTGGTGCTCAGCAAGATTCACGCGATCGACGGCGTGTCCCAAACCGATACCCATCTCGTGTATCGACTAAAGGAAGCCAAGACCAAGTGACCTCGCTCTCCTTCCGAGCCCTCCTGCTCTTCCTCGTCATCGTCACGGCCGCCTGCGCCGGTCCTGCGATCCCCCATGAACCGGATATCCTCGACGTCACGCTCCCCGCTCCGGCCGAGAAGGTACGGGCCGCGGTGATCCAGGTCCTCACGGACGGGGGCTACGATGTCGACCGGCAGGATGACCAGAATCTGACGACCGGTTATCGGGAAGAAATGGGCGGGCCCTGGAATTGGCTCTTGCGCTGGCGGTTCGGCACGGGCCGAAGCCGCGTGGAAGCGCTCGTGACGCCGGCCGCGGATCAGAGCACCAGGCTTCGGCTGCATGTGCAATACGAGGGGAAAGACGGAATCTTTACCGGGTGGGAAGATTCACCGACGGCCCTGCCTCAAAGCGCGGAAAATCAGCTGAGGTTGATCAAAAACGCGTTGCAGTTACTCTGAAGGTTCAGGCGACGTTCTCGGATTGCATTGTTCACTGAGCCTTGACCTCAACCTGAGTCCTTGTCTCCACCGTCCGCATCCTCGCCCAGATCCAGCCCGAACCGTTCGGCCATCCGATAGAGCGTCCGCCGGTCGATTCCCAGAATCTTCGCCGCTTTGACCTTGTTGCCTTTGGTCTCTTTCAGCACACGGACCAGATGGCGCTTTTCCACTTCCTCCAGCGTGAGACAGACCTCTTCGACGGTCTCCGTGGTCTCCGCCTTCTGCTCCGCCGCCCCTCCGGCCTGACGAATCGCCGCCGGCAGGTCGTCCGGCGTCAACAGCGGACCGTGGCTGAGCGACACGGCGCGCTCGATCGCATTCTCCAGTTCGCGCACGTTCCCCGGCCACCGATAGCGCTTCAACAAGACCAAGGTGTCCGGATGGAACCCGTGGACGGCCCTGGTCGCGCCGGCGCCGCACTTCTGCAGGAAGTGATAGGCCAGCATCGGAATGTCCTCCTGCCGTTCCTTCAGAGACGGCAGCGTAATCCGCACGACGTTCAATCGATAAAAGAGATCGTCCCGGAACTTCCCTTCTTTGACGAACTGCTCGAGGTCCCGATTGGTGGCGGCAATGATCCGCACATCGACCTTGATCGAGCTCGTCCCGCCGACGCGGCGCACCTCCTGATCCTGCATCACGCGCAGCAGCTTCACCTGCAAGGCCGGCCCCAATTCGCCGATTTCATCGAGGAAAAGCGTGCCCCCGTTCGCCGATTCGAACAAGCCGGTTTTCGTGCCGACGGCGCCCGTGAACGCCCCCTTTTCATAGCCGAACATTTCCGATTCCAGCAGCGTGTCCGGCAAGGCCCCGCAATTGACCGGCACGAAGGGCCTGTCCCGGCGCGGACTGTTCGCATGGATCGCCCGCGCGATCAGTTCTTTTCCGGTGCCGCTCTCGCCCTGCAGCAGCACCGTGCTCTTGCCTTCCGAGACGCGCGCCACCAGTTTGTACACCTCGAGCATCGCCGGACTGCTTCCCACCAGCGGCGACCAGTCGTCCTGTCGCTTGAGCTCCTCCCGGAACTTCGTGTTTTCCCGCAGGAGGCGGGAGTGATCGAGGCTCCGCTGCACCACGAGCTTGATCTCTTCCTTCTTGAACGGCTTGGCGAGATAGTCATAGGCGCCCTGCTTGATCGCTTCGATCGCCCCTTCGAGCGAACCAAACGCCGTCAAGACGACGATCGCGGTGTCGCGGCTCATCCGCTTGAATTCACGGAGCACCGTCAGGCCGTCCACCGCCCCCATACGGATGTCCGTGAGGACGAGATCGACCCGGCCCTGGCGGCCGCGGGCGATCGCCTCTTCCCCGCTCCCGTAGGCTTCTACGTCGTACCCCTCTTTTTTCAGCGCGTCGGCCAGCAACTCCCTGGCGACGGCGTCGTCGTCGACGACGAGAATCTTGGCTGGTTGCATCGTCATCCTTCAGACCGCTCCCTGCGGCTCGGCCATTTTCCCCGGCAGAATCACCGTCACCGTCGTCCCGCAACCCGCTTCGCTCTCGAGCGTCAGGCTCCCTCCATGGGCGACGACGGTCTCCCGGCTCAAGAATAGTCCCAAGCCGGTGCCCTTGCCAACTTCTTTGGTCGTAAAGAAGGGTTGGAAGGCCTTCTTTGCGTCCTCCCGGGGCATCCCGACGCCCGTATCGCGCACCGCCACCGTCACCACCATGGGAGACATGTCCGGCGCGAGTCTCCGTCCGACTTCGAGTTCATCCGGCAGCGCCGTCCGGCCACCGACGTGCACCACCACGGCGCCCTGCGGCGGCGTGGCGGCCAGCGCGTTCGCCAGCAGGTTCACCAGCACCTGATGGATTTTTTCCGCATCGGCCCATACCAGCGGAAGCCCGATGGCCAGGTCGCTCGTCAACGAGACGCCTTTGGCGTGGAACGCCGGCTCCATCAACGCCGTCGCAGGGGTGACCACCTGCTCCGCCGGCATCCAGGCCGGGTCGGGCTTCCGCTGTCTCGTGGAGGAGAGCAGATCCTGGATGATCCGCACGACGCGATTGAGCTGCTCGTCGATGATGGCGATCCGTTTTTTCATCTCGGGCGTGACGCCGGGCTCCTCCGCCAACGCCTGGACATGCCAGGCGATGGAATGCAGCGGGGTGCCGACTTCGTGCGCGACGGACGCCACCAGCTGCCCGACCGCGGCCAGCCGCTCGGACCGGTTGAGTTGATCTTTGGCGTCGACCAGCAGCGCGTTGGCGCGCAGGAGACTTTCCGTCTGTTGCGCCAATGCGGCCCTGGCGGCCTCCTCCCGGGCTTTGCGCTCCTCCCAGGTCATCCCGATATAGGCCACGACCAACAGCACGCCGGCCACCACGGTGCGGTTGATGACGGCGGCCTGAAACCGGCCCGGCTTGGTCGGCTGCATCAGCCCGAGGTAGGTCGCCGCCACACAGGCGACGACGGTCAAGAGCATGAGGGGACGGCTGCGGAGGGTCGCCACCAGGAGAATGGGCAGCACGAAGGCATAGGCCCCGACCACGTTCGCCGGCGCGACGGCTTCGAGCACGACGATCACGAAAAACACGGCTCCCGCGATCGCCAGTACGATACGGTTTTGTTTCACCATAGGGGGATGGGAGACGAGAAGACGCTCCGCACAACGCCCGCTGCACTCGGCCGCTCGCGCTCGACCGTCAGGGCGCGGCGGACAGACCGCATTCCCTCCGGAAGGGTCTTAACTGATCGGACGGGTCGAACGCAAGCAGACCCCGAGGTCGCGCAGCCGTTCATCACCGATCAGCTCGTCCACGCGGGCGGCGTACTTCCTGGTCCAGTTGGGATGGGTTTCGACGGTGCCGGGCATGTTCGTCTGCGAGATTTCCTCCAGCCCGTCTTCGAGATTCGCCAGCACGACCCACGAAGACGTGCGCGCCAGATAGGTATGGATGGCACGGCAAAGCGCCGGCGTCATGGCGGGAACCCCGGCCGGATCGTCCGCCATCCCGTCCGGCAGCAGCCCTTCCTGCTTGAGGGCGGCGAGGATACGCCCCTTGTCCCGTTGACGCTCCTCCCAGGCCTGGCGCCGGGCATCGTCGCCGCGGAACCCGCCCAGACCGGCTCTCACCTGCAAATCCTCGCCCGACCAAAATCCCGTCAACGTCGGCAGGTCGTGCGTCGTCACGACGGCCAGGGCCTGCCGGGGATATTCCCCCGGCGCCTTCCAGACTCCGTCGCCCCGGCGCTCGAAATAGAGGACGCGATACGAGAGCACCCGCGCCTTGGTCAAGTGTTCCCGCACCCAATCGGGCACCGTACCGAGATCCTCGCCGATCACCAACGTTTTCGAGCGCGCGCTCTCCAGGGCGATGATCGCCAGAAGGTCCTCGAACGGATAATGGACGTAGGTCCCCTCCGACGGCGGCTTCCCCTTGGGAATCCAGAAGAGCCGGCAGAGCGCCATCACGTGATCCAGCCGGATCGCCCCCCCGAACCGGAGATTCTTGCGCAACAACTGAATCAGCAATTCGTACCGGCCGGCCCGCAGCGCCACCGGATTGACGGGCGGCAAGCCCCAGTTCTGCCCTTCGGGCGCGAACGCGTCGGGCGGAGCCCCGCAGTCGGCGTCGAGCGCCAGCACCGACTGGTACATCCAGGCCTCGGCGCCGTTGCGCTCGGCTCCCAGCGCCAGATCGTTGTACAACCCGAGCGGCATGCCGAGCTGCTCCGCGTTGCGGCGCACCTCCAGCAGCTGCTCCACCGCGATCCATTGCACGTACTGGAAAAAGCGGACCCGTTTGCGATGGCGCTTGCCGTACTCGCGCACGGCCGGACCGGGCGCAAGGAACTGCTTGGGCCATTCCTGCCAGGTCGCGGTCTTGGATTGAATCAGGCGCCGCTCCTCCTCCAGCGTCTGAAAGACGGCGTACAGCTCGAGCGGCTCGCCCTCCGCGTGAATGAACCGTTCGAGCAATTTCGCGCGGGCGGTCTGCGGCTGGAGATCCGGCTCGGCGCCGGTATAGGCGTCCTTGAGAAACTGCCGGTACGCCAGATCCAGCATGGTCCGCTTCGCCGCCGCGACGGCGTCGTAATCGACGCGCCGGCTCTCGCGCAGCGTCTGCAACTTGGCTTGAAAGTCGGGCGTCCGATAGAGCTTCTGCGCTTCTTCCGACGCAAAAAATTCCGGCAACCGTTCGAGATCGATGTAGAGCTCATTGAGCGCCAGCCGGTTCAAGGGCGCGTAGGGGCTCGTGTGATAGGGCGCGCTGTTGCGGATGGCATGCAGCGGATTCAGCCCGACCAGTCCCGCGCCGAGGCCCTTGCCGGCCCACTCGACCACGCGGTTGAGATCGGTAAAATCCCCGCAGCCCCAGTTGCGGTCCGACGACAGCGAGTAGAGTTGGAGCGCCAGTCCCCAGAGCCGGCGGCCCTGTTCCAGCGCCGGCGGCACATAACAATGGCGCGGCGCCACGATCAGCCGCATGGCCCCGCTCGCTCCGCCCACCAGTCCTTCGGCGCGCAGGGTCAGTTCGTAATAGCCGAGCGGCAGGTTCTTGAACGCCGGCAGTTCGACGCGCACGTGGCGGCGACCGTCGAGAAACCGCACCTCCGCCGCCTGGAGTCCGGGCCCCGCCTGTCCCTCCTGCACCACCTCGCCCGACTCGTCGCGCAACTGCCAGCGCACGACGGCCGCCCGCTCGTTTCCGTCTTCGAAGGCGAGGCAGCAGGCGATCGGCGCGCCGCATTCCTCTTCGTGCAGGACGCGGACCGGCTCGCAGGGCCTGCGCCAGGACGATTCATCCCAGTCCCGGATCGAGAGCGCAAGCGCCTCGGAAGAATCGACGTGAAAACCCATGGCGCGGAGAATGTCGCGCTTGGTCTGGTCCGAAGTAACGTGGCGGGTGCCGACGATGTCGTAATACTCGGCCGCGATACCGACCCGTTCGGCGAGATCGGCAAGCAGCTGCTGCTCAGTCTGATCCGGCATGATCGAGAGTCTGCGGGAACATCGAAGGCAAGTCAAGCTATCCTATTGTTCTTGAAGATGAATTTTGTAAAATACGTAATCGTGTCCACCGGCGATCCGACCGTCAGATTCGGCGGCAGTTCCTGGGCCTACGAAGGCTGGCAGGGCCTCGTCTATCACCGGTCCTACCCGAAGAGCCGCTTCAGTCAGGACACGCTCGCGGAATATGCGGCCCATGCGGTCGATGACGTCCCGCTCTTCCGCACCGTCGGTATCGACCATTCCTTCTACCGGCCGGCGGGCGCCAAGCAACTGGCCCACTATGCGGCGCAGGTGCCGGACGATTTCCGGTTCTGTTCCAAAGTGTGGGAAGAGCTCACGATCCCGACCTATGCCAACCTGCCCCGCTATGGCGCCAAGGCCGGCAAAGCCAGCCAGCGGTTCCTGGATGCCGGCGCCTTCCGCGACCTCGTCCTCGAACCGGCGCAGGAAGGGCTCGGCCAGAAGCTCGGCCCCTTCATCTTCGAGTTCCAACGCTGGGGCATCGATCCGGCATCGTTCCTCGACCGGCTCCAGCGCTTTCTCGGGCTGCTCCCCGCCGGCCCGCCCTACGCGGTCGAGGTGCGCAACGCCGCCCTCCTCGGCCCGCGCTATCGGGAGATCCTGCAAGCGCACGGCGTGGCCCACGTGTACAACCACTGGACCGCCATGCCGCCACTCGACGAGCAGCACCGGTCGCTGGCACAGACCTTCACCGCCCCCCATGTCGTCCTGCGCCTGCTCACCCCGCTCGGCCTCGCCCACGAAAAAGCCGTCGAACGCTACAAACCCTACGACCGGATCGTGCAGCCCCAGCTTCGCATGAGGCGGAACGCCGTCACGCTGGCGAAACAGGCCGCGGCCGAAGGCAAATCCGCCTACGTCCTGGTCAACAACCGCGCCGAAGGCTGCAGTCCCCTCACCGTGCAGGCCCTCATGCAGGCCCTC
>DIHJ01000048.1:0-924 GCA_002420105.1 Nitrospira sp. UBA5699 | reverse complement strand
GCAGGCCCTCATGCAGGCCCTCAATGAGGCGTCCCCCGCGCCTTTGTGATAGCCGGCGCTGCGTGGTAGCATGAAGACAAGTGGAGGCGCCCATGCCACCCCGACGAACCGTCCCCAGGCACCTGCTCCTCTCGAGCCTGCTCCTCGTCCCGTTCGCAGCCCAGGCGGCGGACAGCGGCAACGGTCGCATCGAAATTGCCGGCGACTACCGGTACGCCGCGCGGGAATCCGAACCGGTCGCCGACGCCAGGAACCTCGCCTGCCGGGAAGCCCTGCGCCTGGCCGTCATCAACTCGCCGATCTACCGCGAACAGACCGCCTCGCTCGTCGATTCGCCGCTCCTGCGCGAGTTGGCCCACCAGCTTGCGACGCGCCACGTTCAGGATCAGCAAATCCTCGAGCAGACCGAACGCGGCCGCACGGTCTCCTGCCGGGTGAAAGGATTCCTGCCGGCGGACGAAACCGCGCGGGTAATCCGCACGCAGCTCAGCGGCGGTCCGCCGGCCGCGGAAGGGCTCGACCAGAACCGGGCCCTGCGCATTCTCAACGTGCGGGAGGAAGGCAGCGCGCTGCTCGCGATCCAGTACCAGGCGCTGAAACGGTTGGACTGGCTCGGCACCCACTACCAGGGCGGCTTGCGGGAATCGGCGGAGATCATGGTGGACTTCTACGATGAGCAGGGCTTCCTGATTCGCACCGAACGCCATCCGGCCAGACGCACTCCGACCGGCGACGACGTCATGAACCCCGGCGCGATCGCCGTCCTCAAAGTCACCAGACCGCCAGCCGCCAAGACCTACCGGGTGTGGTTGGTGAAGTGATCGGCCTCTAGCCCGCATTATTCATGACGGTTCGTCGCGAAATCGCTGAGCCGCGTCGCGAGACCGGCGCGCGGAGGCGTGAGGCCCCGAGGCGTACTCGTGC
>DIHJ01000113.1:20878-21264 GCA_002420105.1 Nitrospira sp. UBA5699 | reverse complement strand
TGCCCCGTCCTTGACAGAGGGCTTGCGGCACCCTAGAATGACCATGTGCAGCACAGGCACATGCTTAACAAAGGGAGGGAGCCATGCCCCCTGCCACTGAACGTATCCCGATCTTGGTCACCAAAGTCGACAAGACCCGCTTTGCCAAAAAAGCCAAAACCTTCGGTTTCGGTTCGATCAGCGAGTTTGCTCGGACCGCCATGGATCGGTTCACGTCTCGAGACGACGACGCCGCCGCGCTCACTGCGCTCTTCAAGGAAGTACAGGCCGGTACCATCCGAGCCGAACGAAGCCTCGATGAGACCATCGCGTTTTGCGATGCGTCAAACAAACGGATGGATGCGCTGGATGCGTGGATGCGGGAGAAAGGTTATCGCTGATGGGAT
>DIHJ01000113.1:20553-20760 GCA_002420105.1 Nitrospira sp. UBA5699 | reverse complement strand
GGCAGAAAAAGCCTGGGATGCATTCCGAGACGTCATTCGGCTTCAAGATAAAGTCGAAAGCCTCGACAAGCGCGTTATCTTACAGCAGGCGAAGATCGAGACCCTGAATATCGAAGTCGCGCAACTGCAAGTCGCGGTGTCCATCTTGCTCAGCCAAGCCGGCATCCAAGCTCCACCGAAGCCTCCTTTTGCGCCACCGACCCCTCC
>DIHJ01000113.1:301-20463 GCA_002420105.1 Nitrospira sp. UBA5699 | reverse complement strand
GCACTCCCTGGCTCCTCGGCCTGAACCAATCTCAACGCCCCTCCATCAGCGCCCCCACACTCCCCCGGTCGCCATAAAGAAGTTTTTCAGGGAAACCCTTCCCCGCAAACCGCCTCATCTCCGGCAAAATTATGGACACGATCATGGCCCATGAGGGAAACAAGGGGTCGGGAGCGCTCGGTCGAGCGCTCCCTCAGGGCGGGTTACTTTGGCGTCCGCAGGGCTTCCTGTTCTTTGCCTTCTACAACCGGCTTGAGATAGATCTCGACGCGGCGGTTCTGGCTGCGGCCTTCGGCGGTCGCGTTGCTGGCTTCCGGCTGGGCTTCGCCGCGGCCTTCCGTGCGCACGCGGCTCGGATCGACACCGGCGGCGGTGAGGGCTCCCGCGACGGCGCTGGCGCGACGCTCGGAGAGTTGCTGATTGAAGCTGTCGCTGCCCTGGGCATCCGTATGTCCGATGACGTGGACCATGGTGCTGTCGTACTGCTTCACAACGCCGCCCAGTTTGGCCAGCGCGTTGCTGAACGACGGCTTCACGTCGGAGCTGCCGCTGGCGAACGAGGCTTCGCTCTTCAGATCGACTTCAATGGAGTTGTCGGGCAGTTTGCGCAACTCTACGTCGTGGTTGGCCAGTTCCTTCGAGAGCTGCTCCTCGATGGCTTTCTTCTGCTTGTCCATGTACAGCCCGACCCCGCCGCCGGCCAGCACGCCGACGGCCGCGCCGATCGCGGCGCCCCGCCCCCGGTTCTTGCTGTCGATGGCCGCACCGGCTCCGGCTCCGACCACGGCGCCGACGGCCGCGCCGATCTTGGTCTTTTGATAGGGATCGTCGGCGCATCCGCTCAGAAAGGCCATCCCGCACAGGATCAGTATGCTGTGACGACAAACACGATGCATGTGGTACCTCCTCAATAACGACAAGTATGGGGCGTGCCTCGGCTCTGCCTGTTCGCGCACGCCGGACGATGAATGAGCGGAATTATACGATGCTCCTAAACGAGGGGCCAGAGAAACACGCGCTTCGGCGGCCGGTGGATTCTGGTGTCACCTGTCGGACACAAGCAAGTGAGGAAACCACATATGACCGACGAGGTGACTGATGGTGCTCGGAGGCGGTGAGCCGCACCGTTCATGCTGGTTCACTTTTCAACCGGAGGACCGGGGTTTCGTAGTCGATCTCGATGATCTTGATTGCCCGGTCTTTGCTCATCTCACACCCAGCCACTGTATTTCCTCTGCGATCCATGTGACCCGATGACGTGACCTGATCATCCGGTTGGCTGTAAAGAGAATTACCGATCAGTTCACTAAATAGTGCGTAGTATGGTAGTATCCTGGCATGCCCAAACGACACGATGCCAGGACCTTGAAGTCGTCGGCGTTGCACCTGTTGCGTCGGCAGGTGGTGCAGGCGGTCCGTGGCGGGATGGCGCAGACCGACGCGGCGCGTACGTTTGGAGCGAGCTTGCGGGCAGTGAGCAAATGGATGCGCCTCGACCGGGAAGGCGGGCTGCGGGCGCTCACACTCAAGCGCCGGGGGCGACGCCCAGGTGAAGGGCGCCTGAACGCCAAGCGTGCCGGGCGTATCCGCTCGCTGATCATCGGCAAGCTGCCCGATCAGCTGAAGCTGCCGTTCTATCTCTGGACGCGGGCGGCGGTGGCGCGCCTGATTGCGCGGGAATATGGGATCGAGGTCTCGCTCGTGACGGTGGGGCGCTACCTCCGGGCTTGGGGCTTGAGCCCGCAGAAGCCGGTGCGGCGCGCCTACGAGCGGAACGAGGCGGCGATCGTGCGGTGGTTGAAGCAGGAATACCCGGCGCTTGCCCGGCAGGCCAAGCGGGACAAGGCGGCGATCTACTGGGGCGACGAGATGGGGCTGCGCAGTGACCACGTAACCGGGACAAGCTATGCGCCGGTGGGACACACTCCTGTGATACGGGCCACGGGCCAGCGCTTCGGGTGCAACATGATCTCGGCCATCACGAACACGGGCGCGCTCGCCTTCATGGTGTTTCAGGGCAAATTCAAGGCCCCCGTCTTTGCGGAGTTCATGCAGCGGCTGCTCAAGCAGATTGACGGCAGGATCTATCTGATTGTGGACGGGCATCCGGTGCACAGATCCGGAACAGCCGCGCGCTTTGCCGCCAGGCACTCGTCGCGGCTGCAGCTCATTCGGATGCCGGGCTACTGCCCTGAACTGACCCCCGATGAGTTGCTGAACCAGGACGTCAAAACGAACGGGCTCGGCACGAGCCGGCCGACCAACCGAATCGAACTCAGGGCCACCGTGCGCCGCCATTTGTATCGGCGCCAGAAGCAACCGCAGATGATCACCAACCTGTTTCGGGAGAAACATGTTCGCTATGCCGCGTGATGGACTACGCACTATTTGATGGTCGACTCAGTAACAGTAGGGTCTCGCCATAAGGCGTTGAAAATCTTGCAATGTTATTGCTTGTAGGACAATCGCTGAGCGGTTGTTTGTCAATTGTTTTTACAGGCCGCTCATGTATTTCTTCTGAACATGTGAGATGAGCAGTATAGAATCAAGAACTTATCTCGGAGGTCGCTGCTGGCACGATCGATGCTGTTACTTATGTAGAACAGGAATTGCTGCCCGCGCGCAAGAAATCGTCAGGAGGGCATCTCAGATGAAGCGCTACGCGATCATGTTTGCCATTATGGTGTCTTCTCTCATCCCCGTCACGGGCCAGGCGGCGTTGATTTTCAGTGACAACTTCGACGGAGAGAGCCTGGCGCTCAACTACGCTGGGTTTGCCAATTGGACCGTCTCCGCCGGGACGGTTGATCTGATCGGAAACCCGGCCTTTTTCGATTTTCTCGGAGGGAATGGCCGGTATGTCGATCTCGACGGATCGACGGGCGATGCCGGCATCATGACGTCAAGCGCCCTGGCGCTGACCGGAGGGGTGTCCTACGATCTTACCTTCAGCCTGGCCGGGTCTCAACGCGGGGATACGAATACCGTCATCTACGGCATCGACTATAACTCGGATTCGATCCTTGATGTCTCGGCGAGTCAGACGTTGGCGAGCAGCGTCGGCTTCGGTGTCTTTAACCTCTCGTTTACGCCGGGGAGTTCCACCTCGAATGCGCGCATCGTGTTCGGACAGACGGGAGGGGACAACGTCGGGCTGCTTCTGGACAACGTCGCACTGAACTCGGTGGTGGCCGGAGTTCCGGAGCCGGGTTCCCTGTTGCTCTTGGGATCGGCGTTTGCCGGCCTGGCGCCGTAAGCGACAGGACTGACGTCACGAACGGTATCTGACGGCATGTATCAGACAAACACAGGGGCCTGGCGGGAGAGATCCTGCCAGGCCCCTGTGTCGTAATGAGGATCAGCCGCCGAGCTCGTACTTCTTGAGCTTGCTGAGCAGCGTCTTGTAGTCGATCTCGAGAATCTTGGCAGTTTGGGTTTTGTTGCCCTCACAGGCAGCGAGGACGCGACGGATATGAAGCCGTTCGATGTCGTCGAGAGAGCATTGCGACAGATCCCCCGTCTGGAGCGAGTCCTGTCCTTTGGGAAGCGCCTGCTTCACCTCCTCTCCGGTGATCGTGGGGGTCTCGCTGCTCATCAGCAGCAGCCGCTCGATCACGTTACGCAACTCGCGGACATTGCCCGGCCAGTGATGCGCGCAGAGGTGTCGCACGGCGTTCGGCGACAGCGAGCGTCTGGGTGTTCCTGCGGCTCTGACGGTCTGTAATAGGTGTTCGGCCAGCGCCGGAATATCGTCCCGCCGTTCGCGCAGCGGCGGGACGTGCAGGGTCACCGTGTTGATGCGATAGAGCAGATCCTCTCTGAACCGTCCCTGCGAGACCAGCGATCCGATATCCTGATTCGTGGCCCCGACGATGCGGACGTCCGCCTGCAGGGTTCTGGTGCTCCCGACCGGCCGGTACTCGCCGCGATCAAGAAATCGCAAGAGACCGACCTGCATCGGGCCCGGCATTTCGCCCAGTTCGTCGAGAAAGAGCGTTCCGCCTTCGGCCGCGGCGACTAGGCCGATTTTGGGGCCGGCGGCGCCGGTGAAGGCGCCTTTCTCATGGCCGAACAACTCGCTTTCGAGCAACTCGCGGCTGACCGCGCCGCAGTTGACCGCGAGAAACGGTCCGGCGGTCCGGCGGCTCAGGTCGTGCAGGAGTCGGGCGACGACCTCTTTGCCCGATCCCGTTTCTCCCTGAATCAGGACCGGCGCATTCGACGGCGCCACCCGGGCGATCTGCTCCCGCAACTCCTGCCAGGCGCGGCTGGATCCCTCGACGATGGTGTCGCGCGTGAAGCCCCCGCGCCGCGCTGCGACGTTTTCCTTGCGCAAGGCGCGCAGGGTTTTCAACTTGTTCAGCGCGGCCTGGACGGCTGCGGCGTCGAACGGAGTGTCCTTGACGAGAAAGTCCCAGGCGCCCTGTTTGATGGCGTCGACGGCATCTCTCACGTCGCCGTGTCCGGTCAGCATGACGACGTCAATTTCCGGCCGGTGTTCCTTCACCCATTTCAGCACGCCTCGTCCGTCCAGACCCGGCATGCGCAGGTCTGTGATCACGCAGTCGAACGTGGCGGCTTCCAGCGCGTCGATGCCGGCCTGGCCGCTCTTCGCCAAGGTCACGTCGCAGCCTTCTCCCCGGAGGGCCTGTTCAAGGATCAGGCGGACATATTCTTCATCGTCAATCACGAGGATGCGCATGTCGGTCGCTTTCAGCATTCGGGCATCAGCGTTCGATCCTGCTTCCCGATGAAGCGGAGTTTTGAAGGGCAGCCGCTTCTCCGCCGTCCGGAAATGCCAGCGAAAAGGTGCTGCCCCGCCCCGGGGCCGATTCGGCCCAGACGCGCCCGCGGTGTTTGTCCATCACGAGTTTGACGATGGCCAGCCCGACACCGGTCCCTTCGTAGTCCTGCGGGCCGTGAAGCCGTTCGAACAGCCCGAAGATCTTGTCCGTTTGGGCCATATCGAAGCCGATGCCGTTGTCATGGATCGACAGGATCCGCTCGGTCTGCGTGCGGCTGGCGCTGATCCGGATCTCGGGACGGGGCTGCTGCCGGGAAAACTTGATGGCGTTGTCCAGCAGGTTCGCGAGCGCCTGTCTGATGCTCACCGGCTCGCCGTAGAGATCGGCAAACGGCAGATCGATCTCGATGGCCGGTTTGGCGTGCTGAGAGGAGCCGACCCGGTCGTTGATCAGGCTGTTGATCATTTCGAGCAGATTGAAACGCTGCTTGGGGAGATCCTGCTGCTCCAGTCTGGAGTATTTCAGCAGGGCGTCGATCATGTGGGTGAGGCGCAGGGCGGAGCGTCTGATGACGTCGATATGATGCTTGACCTGGGCGTCGCCCGTTTCGGCAAACTGTTTCTCCAGGAGGGAGGAGAAGCCTTCGATTTCGCGCAGCGGGCCTTTCAGGTCATGCGCGATCGAATAGGTGAAGGCTTCGAGTTCCTTGGTTTTGCGCACGAGCGCGGTGCTGTGGTCGCGCAGGCTGCTGAGCATGGTGGTCAGCGAGCCGGCCAGGGCGCCGACTTCGTCCCTGCAGGGCCAGGGTTCGAACTGCGCGCCGAGATCGTGGTGGGCGACGCGATCGGCTGTCGCGGCAAGTCGACGCAGCGGATCCGCCACCTGCCGCCGCATCAGGAGAAAGACGGAGACGATGAGGAGTCCGAGAAGGCAGACGAGCCCGAGCGCGATCAAGCGCGCCTGATCGACCAGACGGTCCCCTTCGAGCTTCATTTCCATGTCGATCTTGCGATGAACATCGACCAACGTTTCGACCGCTGCTTCGATTTCCGCCGCGGTCCGTTCATAGGCCGGCTCGGTCGGCGCGGGGGCGGCGGTCGGCTGCGTCTGCAGCGTCCTGATCTGTTCCCGCTGGGCGGCCAGCGTCCGCAGGCCGTCGGTAATCGCGGCGATGGCCTGGTCTTCCCGGTCCGCCAGATCGACCCGTCCGTGCTGCGTGAGCATGCCGAAGAGAACCGGATGCATCCGCGCCGCATGGCGTTGCCGATAGGTATCGAGGGCGGCGAGAGTCTGCCGCTCCAGCTCGGCGACGGCGGCCAGAATGGACGCGCTGTCGGCGGCCTGCCGGTGTTCCAGCAGATGGTGAACGCGGGTCTGCATACGGCCCACGTTCCGGAGGATCTCGGATGCCGTGACGACGCCCGGAACCGTGATGCGCTGATGGCGCTCGACGTAGCTGTTGACGCGGGAGAGATAGAAGAGGATCGCGCTCAGACTCCCGGCCAACAGGATGAGAATGAGGCTGAACGACAGGATGAGTTTCTGTCCGATGGAGAGGCGACTGATCCAACCGCCTGACATAGGCCGTAGCGTAGCACACCCGTTCGGAGCTGTCAGCCGCTCGAGGGTTATGACCGGCGGCCGGATCATCCAGCCGCCGGTGTTCAGACGAAAGGAGTCAGGGTTTGGAAGGTCGAGATGTCGGACGCGGCTCCAATCCAGGATAGACCGGGAGCGCGGCGAGCGCTTCCCGATACCGAATCTGGAGTTCTTCCCGTTGATCCGGAGCGAACAAGCGTCCTCCCGATGTGGCCTTTGCCAGAAATTCCTCCGGCTCGAAGGTCACGTCGAACAAGGCCGATGCTTCCGGCACGTTCGGCATCTGGCGGTCGTACTTGCCGATATCGGGGCCGGGGCTGTGCCGGTCGTGGATTTCGCTGAGCGAGAGGATCAGCAGCGGGTCCTTGACGGACAGCCAGCCCGTGGTCGTCTCCTGGTCTCCCTGCTCGGTCGCATGGCTCAATCGGAAATAGATGCGTTGGGCCGGTGTTGCCTGTGCGAGAGCTTTCGAGAGGGCCGGCGCGAGGACCGTGATCTCTTCGTCCCTGAACGCTCTGGTCCGGTCCGCCTCTCCCGCGAACAATCGGTGAATGAAATTACGCCGTTCCCAGGACCGGATACTGCGGAGCAGCGTGCCCACTTCCGTCGCGGTCAACGCCGCCGGGTGCGTGTTCGACGAGGAATCCGGATCGGTCTCGACGCGAACGGTATTCAGTCCGGACTCATAGATCGTCTTGTGTCCGTTGACCGGCTGGCTCGTGCAACCGGCCGACGCGGCAACCGCCAGGAGGAGCAGCAGCGTCAGGACCGGCCCTTGCTGACGACGATTGTGCGAATGGCTCGTACTGATCATGGTCTGACCTCCTGTCGTCGTGCAAAACCGACCTCGGATACCGCTTGATCGAATCCGTATTGCGTGAGCTGGGTTTGGATCGGGGGAGAAAGGAGAAACTCGATAAAATCTCCCGTTCCGGAGACGTTTCTGGCCGTCCAGACGGCGGCGACCCCGTACCGTACCGGCGTATGGGAATCAGCCGGGGCCGTGTCGAGGATGCGGACACGCTGGTCCGTCAGGGCGTCCGTCCTGTAGACCACGCCCACCTCGGCTTCGCCCTTGGCGACCAGATCCAGGACGGCGCGGGAATGCTCGCCGTACACGTGTTTGGATTTCAGCTGCGGTTCGAGTTTCGCGTATTTGATGAATTGGATCGCGAGCTTTCCGACTGATGAGGTCTTGGGGTCACCGATCGCGATGCGCCGGACGGGAACGGTGTGCAGATCCTGAATGGAGCCGATCGGGGCGGGGAGCGTGGTGCCGGTGATCAGGACCAGCGACGTGCTGGCATAGACGCGTGTCGTGCCTTGAATCACGAGGCCCTTTCTCTCCAGTTGGTCGATCTCCTCGAACAGGGATGGGAGGAAGACGTCGACCGGCGCCCCTTCTTCGATCTGTCTGCGCAACGTTTGGGAGGGGCCGTAGATGACGCGCACGGTGAGTTCGCCATGTTGGGCCTCGAAGAGCGGAAGGATCTTCCGGAGGGCGTCTTTGAGGCTGGTGGCTGCCGCAATGGTGAGTGTGTCCGATTGTGCCCGTGCAAGCGGCGTCGTCCAAAGCATGACGGTTAAGGTGCCGAACAATAGAAGCAATTGAAAGCGCCGTTGCGTGTGGTTCATGGGAGTCCTCATGCTGGTGTCAGTGCTGCGGTTCATAAGATTCTAGAAATAGAACTGGTACTGGACGTTCACCCGGTTTTCAATCAGGTCGCGTCCGAATCCCGGCAGGGTTTCAAAAGGATAACGGTCCGGTGCGCGCCCTCCGCTTCCCATCGTGATGCTCGAGTAATCGATCACCAGCCGGTTGTTGTAAGTGCCGTCGAAGCTGTAGTTGATGGCCGCGCCGAATTCCTTGACCAGATCATCCTTCTGCTTGGTGGAGGGATCCATCACGCCGTATCTGACGGCGAATTCCAGCTTGCGCGGAACGACATACTTGCCGACCTGCGCGTACCAGCCCCAGGCCTGGCCGAGATCCACGGGAGGACCCAGCGTCACGGCCGTGGCGGGGTCGAATGGGATCGTGCCCGCATCGCTGTTGCGGACCCGCTGATGCCGGTAATAGCCTTCCGCTTGCAGCGCCCAGCCCTGATACTTCGCGATGACATCCGCTTCGTAGGTCTGGAAATCATACACGCCGCCACCCAACAGTCTGCCGTTCCCGTTTTTCGTGACGCTCTGGCGATAGGCCCGATCGACGATGTCCGACCGGATCGAGCTCAGATAGTTCTGGCCCGGGTTATAGGCATAGCCGAACCCGACCGCCACCTGCGGAGTGCGGGAGTTGAGGATGTCGCCTTGCCCGTAGCCGGGGTTGCCGGAAATCTTGTACAGCAGCCGGGCGGTGTACATCATCTCGCCGGTCAGGAAGCGCGTGTTGTAGTTATACGTTCGCCGCTGCGCCGACGGAAGGCTCGAACTATTGTCGAGCGCCTGGCTGGCCGACGTGCCGTCGCGTGTCAGGTTCGGGCCGACTCCGTTCCAGACCCCGACCGCATAGTTGAGCTTGTATTGATCTTCATCGCTGAGAATCGTGATGCCGACATCGCGATTGCTGATCAGGTTTGCGGCGAAGGCGTTTTGCACGCGCATGTTGTCTGCGAACGTGGAGGTCGCGATTGAGCTGATCTGCGAGCGGTTGAACCAGACCCGCTGCTGGCCGAGCTGGACCGTCGCCCAGGGGATATGCCAGGAGGCGATGTAAGCATCGAGAAGTCTCGCCCTTCCGCTGCCCCCTTCCTGATCCCATTCGGTTTGATCCAGCGCCCAGGAGAAGTTGTAGCGGAAATCGGGGTCGAACGCGTAGCCGAGGAATTGCAGCCGGGCGCGCGGAACGGTGAACTGGCTGAGATCGCTCTGATGCTTGACCGCGCGGAACTCGACCTGGCCGCCCAGGATCTCCGGATTGCGGGAATCTCCCACCGTCCCCCAGGCGGAATTGAACGAACTATAGGAATAACGGACCTGTGTGAGGAGCCGGACTTTCAGAAAGAACTTCTCCCCGACCCGGATGTTGAGGCCGTTGTTGACATCGATGTTGAAGTTGGGCTTCGAGAGCCGCTCCTTGGTTTCATGCACCTTGAGACCCTTGTCGTACTCTTCCTGGGTGATGATCCCTTTGAGATAGAGGTATTTCAAGCCGGGATCCTCGCCGGAATAGTACTCCCATTTCCCTTCCTTCTTGACGAACTGGCCCTCCTCGACCGCGCGGGCCGGCTTGATCCCGGGCCCGAGCGCGGACAGCAAGATGATAAGGAACATCGCGCCGAGTAGTCTCATTTCGTATCCCCTCTTATGGCGTCGGAGAAGCCGCTGTTCCGGCGACTGTTCCGATGAAGGTGGAATTTGGAACTCGTGAAGCCCTCGTGGTCGTGAGGGCGATAGGACGGCTTAGCGGCGACAACAGGAAGAGAGCATTGTTAGGCCTGCCTCGTGGACCGACGCGTGCTCAATTGCTCGCGAGGCCGAGTCGTTCTTGAGAGTCAGACGGGAGCGGCTCATTTTTGCACCGATGTGTATTGTGAGATTTAAATTACTGAAAACCGATCGGTAATATGAGTATAATTAATAAACTATTATGATATATTTTGTCAACTTATTTATATCGATGTTCTTTATTGAAAAATACAATACTATATTAACGTATCGCTCATTGTCTTATTGAGTCGAACACGAACTAGAACGAGAAATTATACTTGACATAAAGCAATATAAATTGCTATTTGATCCACATGCATCGATCCAAGGCAGTTCAGGAATCCTCGCCGCGATTTGCTAATCGCCTCAAATCTTTCCGCATTCAGAAGGGACTGTCCCAGTCCGAACTCGCCGCCCGTGCCGGCATGACCAGGCAGGCCGTATCCTCGATCGAATCCAATCTGTATCTGCCAGCCACGACCGTCGCGCTTCGCCTGGCTTCCGTATTGGCCTGCCGTGTCGAGGACCTGTTCAGCCTCGTCGAAGCAGAGGACATCATCGAGGGCAAACTCGTCGGCAGCCTGCTCCGCGAGGTGGCGCCGCCCTCACCGGTACGGGTGAAAGTGTCCATGGTCGGGCAGCGTACGATCGTGAAACCGGTGACCGGCTTGGGGGAATTGCTCTCCTACGCGATTCCTGCCGACGGCTATGTCGTGAAAGGCCACGGCCGGAGTTCCGGCGACACTGTACAAGTCAAACTCTCGCGCGATCGTCAGGCGATCGAACAGGAAATTTCCGTGGCCGGTTGCGATCCCGCGATTTTTCTCGCCGGGGAACATCTGCGACGGCGGAAAGATCAGACGACCGTCGTGGGATGGTCCATGGGGAGCATGGCGGCGCTTCGGGCGCTGCAGCAGGGCGAGGTCCATGTCGCGGGACTGCATCTGTTCGATCCGACGACAGGGGAATCGAATCTGCCGTTCCTTCGACGGGCGCTCAAGAGATCGGGCTATGAAGTGGTGACGTTTGCGACCTGGGAGGAGGGTTTCCTGGTCCGGCCGGGGAATCCCAAGTCGATCCGCGCGGCCGCCGATCTGGCGGAGCCGGCAGTTACGTTGGTGAACCGGGAAGAAGGGGCGGGGGCCCGTTTGTTGCTCGATCAGCGGCTTCGCGCCGCCGGGATCGATCCGGCGCAGGTCCGGGGATACGGCCATATCCTGCCGTCCCACTTTGAAGTGGCCCGGGCCGTCGCCGAACAGCAGGCGGATGTGGGAGTCGGCATCCGGTCCGCGGCGCAATTGTTCGGCCTCGATTTCGTTCCGCTCCAGGCGGCCCGGTACGATCTGGTCGTTCCCAAGGCCTATCTAAAGTCCCATCCGACGCTGGCCAATCTCTTCGAAACCATCAGCGCCCGGCCATTTCGCAGCGAGATCGAAGCGCTGGGCGGATACGACACGAGAGAAACCGGTAAACATCAGACGCTGTAACAGGTCGGTGATGAACTGCACGAAGCGAAGTCTCCTGGTCCTGTGTCTGACCGCTCCGCTGATCTTCCAATCGACCGTCGAGGCGCATGCGTCCCGTCCCCTTCTGATTGCCGCCTCGCCGACAGTCAAAGACGCGATTGAAGAATTGGGAAAGGCGTTCGAATCGGTCCATCCGGACGTTCGCATTCAGGTGGCGGTCGATACCTCGATCGATCTGCGCCGGACCATTGCGGGAATGGAAAACCGCGGCAAGTCTTTCATCGGATCGGGGCCGATTCATCTGATCGCGCCGGGCGGAGACGAGCTGATTACGCGAATGGAGCAAAAGTACTACGTGCTTCCGGGCAGCAAAGCCCTCTATGCGACAGAACGGCTTGTGCTTGTGGCGCCGGAATCACTCAGCGAGGCGCCCGAATCGTTTGACGCGCTGGCCAACATGGAAACGGTACGAATCGCCGTTGCCGACCTGAAGACGCGGCTCGGCGTGGAGACCGACCGGCTGCTTTCCGGATTGGCGCTCAAAGGAGCGTCAGGAACACGGATCGATGTCGCGAGCGACCAAGCGGGCATTCTCGATCACGTGCTGAGCGGCCAGGCCGATGTCGGCATTATGTTCGGCCAGGATGCCATGCGAGTCCAACAACGGGTGCGCATCGTCGCCATCGCCCCGACCGAACTGTACAAGCCGGTGCCGCATAGCATCGCGATGGAACGTTATTGCCCCGATCGCCCGCTCTGTGAGGAGTTCTTGCGGTTCGTGACGAGTCCGGAAGGGCAGTCGGTTCTGAAGCGTTTGGGGTATGGACCCGGAAAACCGTCCGAAACTCCGGTGCGCGTGCCCGTTCCGTAAGGTCGAACGGTACGGTTATTTATTTGGGCTTTCTATAACGACGGAGAGCGTATGCATCAGCCATCCCGGGTGTTCCGTCTCGGATTTGTGATGACAGGCATGGCCGTCATCGGTCTGTCGGTTTCCTGCGCGCGACTCCCGTACACCACCAAAGTGGTGCATGAGGATGCCCGTGTCGTCGTGACGCTGCAGCAAGAGCTGGATCGACCGGCGTTCTCGCACCCGGCGCAACTCAGCCGGGCGGAGCTGACGTCGATCCTCGAAGGATTTTCCTTCCGGCCCGAGCAGCGGATGCCGCTCCGGTGGTTCGCGGAGGAAAATCCGCCCAAGCCGGTCTTCCGCCAGGATGAACTCGAGGCGTTGACAGGCAGGCTCTCGGACGGGTTGCAGGCCGCCGGGCCGGGAGAGCGGGTCCATTTCGAGCTCCGGGCGCCGGGCATGAATCCGAGCGCGCGACGGGACGTCGTCGGCGGCTGGATCGCCGTGCGCGAGCCGTACTTCTATCTCACGCTCGAATATGTTCACGTGCAAGTCCCGACGCACAAATCCGATCCGTACGACTACAACTATCCCACCCCTCCGCCGCCTCCCGCCGGGTACCTGCTCTATTTCGAGCCGGGCCGTTTCTGGGGCCCCGATCGGCAGGGCGTCTCCGCGCTCGAATACCGGGAGTTTCTGAAGGCGCCGAAGAGCGCCCTTTCTCCCGAACGCCGTTAATCATTCTTATCTCATTCATCGTGATCGAGGAGATCATCGTCATGTTGTTTCAGAGAGACTTCAGATCGTGCGGTTGGGGTCGATGCGTCATGCGACGGTGCGTGGCCTGGGGAGCGGCGCTGTTCATGCTGGGAACCGGTGTGTCCTGGGCGGCCGACTCGGGCAGACTGGTCGAAAAGGACGGCCGGTACGTCTTCGTGGAAAGCATCGATCCGGCCACCAAACTCCTCCTGCAACGGGCGGTGAAACAGGGCACGATCACGCAGGAAGAATACGATCATGTCGTCAGGGAGTCACAGGAGCGCGCCTACCTGCTCCAGCCCAGTTTCAAGGTCTGGTACGACCGCGGCTTCAATTTTTCGATGAACGACAACGATTTCTTCCTGAAGATTCGCGCCAGGTTCGCGACCCGTTTTACGCAGCGCTATCGCAACGATGCCTATCGCAACTCCGGAGATTCAAAGAATTTCCCGGAACTGCTCGGCGTATTCGGGGATTACAGGGCCAACCGCTCGATCGATCAATCGTCCACGTTCAATCTGCGCATCGCGCGCCTGTATTTCATGGGGCATCTGTTTAATCCGGATTTCAAGTACTACATCCAACTCGCGGGCGAGACGGCGGAGAACGCCCAGGCGCCCGGCGCATTATCCGTGCTGGACATGAACGTGACCAGCACCCACCTTCCTTTGCTCAACGCGCAGTTCGGTCAATATAAAGTGTACTTCACCCGCTCGCAGATCAATTCGACCGCCGCCATGCAATTTGCCAGTCGCGCGCTCGCAATGGACGCCTTCACGGCGAGCGGCATCAATCGCCGCGATGTCGGGCTCACGATCATGAACGACGAAGAGGTGTATCCGTTCAACTATTATTTCGGCGTGTTCAACGGAGTCGGCCCGCTGGTCAACCGCTTCGCGCAATTCACGAGCGAGGAGGCCACCGTCGGCTGCCCCGGAGGGGCCACGGGAGGGAACCCGTTTCCTTCGCCGGCCGGATGCCCCACGAACACCCGCAATTTGAACGCCAATCTCCGGACCAACGTCAATCAACTGATGTACGTTGCAAGATTGCAGGCGAATATCATGGGGCGCGTCGGATATGGGGAGGGCGACATGGCCTATTCGGAAACGCCGCAGTGGGCGGTGGGCGGAGGCTATGTCTACAATCCTTCCATCGATACGAGCAGCAACAACGCCTTCGTCGGCATCGACCTCGCGAATCTGCATGTCAGGCGGTCTCTGGCTGCGCTGGGGAACGGCAGAATTCTCGGTCAAGGGGTTGTGGATTTTTCCACCTGGACGGTAGACTCTGCGTTCAAGTACCGGGGCTTCTCCCTGCAGGGCGAATACTGGTTCCGGACGGTGACGCGCCACAACAAGGACCTGCCCTGTATGCAAACCGCGACGATCGGGGGCCCCTGTACGGTGTATGCGCCGGGGCAGTTCGGGAACACGACCGGTTGGTACGTCCAGTCCGGGTACTATCTCATCCCGCGAAAAGTCGAAGTGGCCGCGCGGTACGCCTGGTGGGATCCCGATACGAATGCGGGCGGCGACTTGATTAAGCAGGTCGATCTGTCGCTCAACTGGTTTCTTTCCGGCACCTACGACCATCAGATCATCATGACCTACAGCAATATCGCAATGGGACAGGGCGGGTTTGCGATCGGCCGCAGCGCGCCGCTGCCGGCGGTGGGGACCACATTCCCGTCAGGGAACGTGCCGTTGGATGCGCGCGCAGGGACATTGATCGAGAACGCCGTTCGGATCCAGTATCAGATATTTTTCTAAGGAGCCTGTCATGATCGTTCAACTTCTCATCGCACTCATCACGGTCCTGTCGTATGGCGCGGGGCATGCTGCGGCGGAGGAGATCACCGTCGCCGCCGCGTCGGACTTGAATTTTGCGTTCAAGGATCTCGTCGCGGAGTATGAACGCGCCACCGGCAACCATGTCAAGCTGTCGCTCGGATCGTCCGGGAATTTCTATTCCCAGATTCAGAACGGCGCGCCCTTCGATCTGTATTTCTCGGCCGACATCGGGTATCCCAGGAAACTGGAGGAAGCCGGCCTGACGGTGCCGGGATCGCTCTATCGCTATGCGATCGGGCGGATCGTCGTCTGGACGGGATACGAAACGAACATCAATGTGGCGAAAGGATTTGATGTCTTGCGCGAACCGACCATCAAGAAGATCGCCATCGCCAATCCGAAGCACGCGCCTTACGGGCGGGCCGCGGTCGCCGCGATGGAGCACGCCAACCTCTACGATCAGGTGAAGGACAAGCTCGTTCTCGGCGAGAATATCTCTCAGGCCGCCCAGTTCATCGAATCCGGCGCCTGCGACATCGGAATCATCGCGCTGTCTCTGGCGCTCGCACCGACAACGAAGGCCAAGGGAACATACTGGGAGATTCCGGCGGGGGCGCATCCGCCGCTGGAACAGGGGGCGGTGATCGTGAAATCTTCGAAGCATCAGGATGCGGCCAGGCAGTTTCTCGAGTTCATGCAAAGCGCCAAGGGGCAGGAGATCATGACGCGCTATGGATTTACGATCCCGAAATAAGTCCGGGGCGAAGTGTGTGTGGGCCGCGTTGGCGCTGGTCTGCGCCGGCTGCTCCGATGCGGTGCAACTGACGCATGAGACGGAGGCCGGCGGCGTCGTCACCTATTTGTTCAAGGAAGAGCGGGGCGGACCGATGGGGTCGCCCCATCGAAGGGATGCCTTGAATCTTATCGACAAGAAATGTCCGGCCGGCTATACGGTGGTCCGCGACGGCGAAGTGCAAGGCTACGGCAGCATGTCGAGCGTGGAAGGGCAGGAAGGGGAAGCGACGGGCCGGCGCTGGGGGATTCAATTCCGATGCAAATAGGCGCGGAGCTCCGATGAACTGGACCGCCATTTGGGTGACGTTCAAACTGGCGAGTCTGACGTCTGCGGCGTTGCTCGCGATCGGGCTGCCGATCGCCTATTGGCTGACCTTTTCGAGGTGGCGGTGGAAATTTCTGGTCGAATCGATCGTCGCGCTGCCGCTGGTGCTTCCGCCGACGGTGCTGGGGTTCTACATTCTCGTCGCGATCGGGCCCCACAGCCCGGTCGGGCGTTTCTATGCGGAGGTCGTCGGCCAGCCGCTGCCGTTCAGTTTCCAGGGGCTGCTTTTCGCCTCCATTCTCTATAGCTTGCCGTTTGCCGTTCAGCCCTTCGCCACTGCGTTCGAGCAGGTCGATCGCAAACTCATCGAGGCCTCCTGGACGCTGGGCCTGTCGAAACTCAAAACGTTCTTCAAGCTGATCGTGCCGCTCTCGACGGCCGGGCTCGTGACCGGAACGGTGCTGAGCTTCGCCCATACGCTGGGTGAATTCGGCGTCGTCCTGATGGTCGGCGGCAACATCGAAGGCGTCACGCGCACCGTGTCGATCGACATCTACGACGAGGTGCAGGCGCTCAACTATGCCGCCGCAGGACAGACGGCGTTGCTGTTGCTTGTCGTATCCTACGGGGTCCTGTTGGCGGTCTATGCGATGAACCGGAAGGTATGGGCAGCATGGCCGCAGAAATGATCGTGAACATGACCAAGACCTTTCCCGGCCGGCCGCCGATCCGCGCCGATTTCCGTTTCCCGGTCGAGGCCGCCACCGTGTTGATCCTCTTCGGCCCGTCCGGTTCCGGAAAAACCACAATCCTGCGCTCGCTGGCCGGACTGGAATGGCCGGAGCAGGGGAGCATCCGGTATCTGTCGAGAACCTGGCTCGATACCGCCGCGAACATGCGGATCGCGCCGCAAGACCGGCATATCGGATACATGGCGCAGGACTACGCGTTGTTCCCCACCTATACCGTGGCCGGGAACATCGCGTACGGACTGGGCGATCTGCCCGCCGGCGACCGGAACAAACGGGTGGACGAACTGCTGGAGCTGTTTCAGCTGCGCGGATTGGAGACGGCGAAGCCGCGCGAACTCTCGGGAGGCCAGCAGCAGCGGGTGGCGCTGGCCCGGGCGGTGGCGCCCAGGCCGCTGTTGTTGCTGCTGGACGAGCCCCTCTCGGCGCTGGATGCGCCGACGCGATTGCAGTTGCGCGGCGAGTTGCGGAGCCTGCTGAAACAGTTGGCGCTTCCCTCGGTGATCGTGACGCACGACTGGGCGGAGGCGCTGACGCTGGGCGACATCATGGCGGTGGTGAGCGGAGGGGCCGTCTTGCAGGTGGGGACGCCGCAGGACGTGTTCAGCCGCCCGGCCGACGCGGAGGTGGCGCGCGTCGTCGGCGTGGAAACGGTCGTGCGGGGGATGCTCGCGGATCTGCGCGAGGGACTGGCGACGGTGCAGGTGGGCGACGTATCGCTGACGGCGGTGGCGGCGGAGGCGATCGGACCGGAGGTCTTCGTCTGCATCCGGGCCGAAGATATCACGCTCGAGCCGGTCGGCTCCGGGGAGACGAGCGCGCGCAATCATTTGCGCGGAGTCGTGCGGTCGATCACGTCGCTGGGCGCGTTGGCCAAAGTCACGGTCGATTGCGGTTTCCCCCTCGCGGCCCTCGTGACGCGATCGGCGCTCGGCGAACTTAATCTGGGAATCGGCGCTCCGGTGAAGGCCGCCTGCAAAGCCGGTTCCGTACATTTGATTCCCCGTCGCTAGGCGGTGATTCAGGTAGTCATTCCCCTTCAGGCCTGTACGTATTTGCTCTCCCCAGCTTCTGTGGATAACTCTGTGTGTAACGATGATGCCGGGGAAAAAACCGGTGCATTCCACCCTGAAGATGACCTGATTGCCTATTTTTTAAGCATCGGTTAACTGCCGGTTCGACCCACCACATCTTGTGGTTCTTGTTGATAAAAGCGGACAAATGGATATGTGCTTGCTGGCAGCGGCATTTCGCGGAGCCTGACGCGCATTGCCTTGTCTGCCTTGCCGTTTTGTTCGAAGTTATGCACAGACCCCACAAGGACGCAGCGTTTTCTCATCATATATAAGAAGGCCGAATGCGGGCTTGACAGAGGGTTGTCCTATGTGTAACCATTGGTTACATCATGAAGCCTGACGAACTCAAACGGTCTCGCGAACAGCTGGGGCTCACGCAGCAGCAGCTGGCCGATGCGTTACGGACGACGCGCGTGTCGGTGGCGCGATACGAGGCGGGCATGCGGCGGATTCCCGGCATGGTGAAGGTGGCGATCGATCGGCTCGGCCGATCGCCGGAAATTCCGATGGCGGGCATGGTCGCGGCCGGTTCGCCGATCGAGCCGGTGCAGCAGTCCGAACTGATCGATGTGCCGCCGAGCATGCTGCGGGGCGGCAATACGTTCGCGCTGCGCGTCAAAGGGGAGTCGATGAAGGACGACGGGATTCTTCCCGGCGATCTCGTGGTGGTGCGGAAGCAGGAGACGGCGCAGAACGGACAGACGGTGGTGGCGCTGGTCAACCACGAAGCGACGATCAAAACCTATTTCAAGAAGGCGGCGCATATCGAGCTCCATCCGGCGAATGCGGCGATGCAGCCGATCATCGTGCGGCCGTCCGATGCGTTTCACATCGAGGGTGTGCTGGTCGGGGTCATCCGGCATTGCGCGATCTAACAAGGAGGTCTCCATGGTGACAGCAGGACGGAGCATGACGAAAGACCGGTTGACGGATTTGGAGCGGACGGTCGATGCGTTGAACGGGCGGCTGCGGGAGATGCAGTGGGAATTGCAGCAGGCGAAATCCGGTTCGTTGACGGAGCGGTTCTGGAAAAGTCTGATGAGTCCGCGGCCGGGGAGCACATTCATGTCGGCCGTCTGCAACAGGCGGGTTCGGCCGAATACCAAGGTGGTGGATCATGCCGGTGCAACAGGACATTGAGCGGCAGGCCGTCGGCACCTGTTCCGATTGCGGTATGACGGTGCGGCGTCGGATCGCCTGTGTCGACGGCACGACCCATTCGACGCTGGAACTCTGTGAAGTCTGTTGGCAGGCCTATCGGCAGCGGCAGGTCTTTCCCGGTGGGTGTTGCGGATAAGAGAGGTGCGCCATGCGAGCAGTTGCCGAGACAACAAGGCTCCCGTTTTCCGACCGTCAGCATCGGGCATCGATGTCCCGGGCGGAGGGTGAGGCCGTCCGGGATTGGTTCCTCGCGCTTCGCCATGCGCAGGTGTCCTTTCATCCGAACGACCGACTGCTCCTGCTTTACGGGCATCCGCTCGTGTTCCGGCTCGGTCTTTTTGCCGCCACCGAGCGGGTGCTGGCGGGAGAGCCGGTGCTCTATCTCGACGGCGCCAATACCTTCGATCCCTTCGTGATCGGACGACTGGCCCGCGCCCATCGCCAGCAGCCCCGCAAGGTCCTGACGATGATCCACGTGGCCCGCGCCTTTACCTGTCATCAAATGGAGCGCCTGGTGTCCGACTGCCTGGCCTCCGCGCTCGATCGCTATCAGGCCCGCATCGCGGTCCTGTCCGGTCTGTTCGAGACGTTCTACGACCAAGCGGTGCCGGAGCAGGAGACCCTGCGGCTCTTCGGCCGGATGATGGAATCGGTCAAGCGGCTGACGCAGCAGGGCTCGACGCTGCTCTGTCTTTGTCCGCCGGCTCCGGTTCTTACGCGCACCAGCCGGCGCTGCCTCGATCAGTTGCACGGGCAGGCCGACCGGGTCATCCGCGTGCACGAGGAGCAGGGGCTGGTGCGGCTGGAGGAAGAGGGGCGTCAGGCGGGTCAATCGTGGGAAGTTGCGCGGTCGGTGCTGGAGCAACGGTAAACGGATGGGGCGTACGCTGGCTTCGCCGGGACGGCGGCAGGCCGGCCGGGAAGCGAGGAGGACTGACGGCGGAAGTTCTCGCACCGGAGCCCGACATCCTCCCTCCCGGCACCCTGTCAACCTGAGCTATCCCATGGCCGCCCAGATCTTCTTCGCGTTGTCGCCCGTGAAGCTCATGTCGTCCTGCGAGGCCCCCCGCTCGAAATAGATGCGCAGCAGTCCGCCCCCGAAGTGAGCCTCCCGGATCAGGTCGAGATTGATCGCCACTTCGCCGGGACGTTCCTCATCCTGCACCTTGACGAATTTCATAATGCAAGCCTCCTTTATAGAAAGATGACGATGAGCCGTTCGCCTGAGACCGGCGAGTTTCCGCCGTGAACGGCTCAGGCCAACGTATTCGGGCGAGGAGGATGTGTCAAGGAAAGAGCAGGAAGAGGGAGGGCGAAAACGAGTCGGCGGCACGAACAAGCTTCGAAAAAGAGACGCTGGAGGTGTCTATCCGACCGCGTCAATTGCGCTAATGATATGAAGAGCGGTCGGATCAACCCAAGGTTGGTGTGGTGGCGGTGACCCGGATCGAACGGGTGACCCGCGGCTTATG